>JBJXFK010000081.1:0-12151 GCA_046155505.1 Phycisphaerae bacterium | reverse complement strand
GCGTTTCAGGAGTTTCCATTCGTCCGCTCTGGTTGTGCCTTCCATGGCGTTCATGCATCGAAGGCTACCGCACCGACCGCAAACTGGCCATCCTTAAGTTAACGCTTATGGGGCATCGCCCACCATTCGTCGGCTTCTCGGCATGGCAAGAAATGGTGGGCGGTGCCCACCCTACGCCCGTCGGCGACCCGCGAGAATCCGAACCCCGTGCGCGAGCGAGCGGGGTCGCGTGCCGGTTCGGACGTTTTCCCGCAGTGCAGAGGTTTTCACCAAGGCGGGTTACCCCATCGCTCGCGCTCCGGGTTCGGATTGGCGTCGGTCGCCGTCAGGCACTGAGGCCCGAACGCTACGTCGATCATTTCACGTCCGAATCTCTCCACCCCCGTCGCGAATACAAACCCGCGGCGATTCTGTAATCGCCGCTCGCGATACCCGGATCGGCGGTTCCGCAACTCGCGCCGTTTTGTAATTCGCACACGCCTTGCCAGAGGTACACTTCCATCATGGAGACGAGCGGCGGATTTCTTTCGCGGGTGGGCGAGCGGGCGCTGGGCTGGGTGGCTTTGGGCGCAGTGGCGCTCGGCGGCATCGCCATTTATCAAATGCCTGCCGAGACAAAGGCCGCGATTTGGAGCGGGCTTTGGCGGAGCGTGTTCTGGTTTGTTTTTGCGGCGGCCCTGCCGTGGTTTGGAACGTTTTTCATCCGCCGACTCATGCAGACCGGGAGCAACTGGGCCGGCGTGGCTTGGATCGCGGGGCTGGTCGCGGCGGACATTATCGTCGGGCTGATCTTGATGACCGTCTGGCCGACGGGCGGCTGGGCGTGGTTGGCGGTTTTCGGCGTGCTTGCGGTGGCGGGTACGTATAATTATCTCGTGACCGAGTACTTGGCGGAGAATTCGGGATACTAAGTTGGTGGAGGGATCACCACCCCGGCTTGTGGAGCTGCCGCCCTCGGCTGCTTTCTTGGGGAACAACGGAACAAGGGCGCTTCCACGGCAGGCGGCCGCAGACATGCCGACGCAATAGCCGTCGTCACGGCACCCGGCAAAACCGAACCCCGAGCGCGAGCGAGCGGGGTTTGGTGCCGAGTCGAAGAAAGCAGCCGGGGGCGGCAGCTCCACAAGGTCGGTTGTGGTCGAGAAGAACCGCGGAGGGCCGCGGTGCTCCATGTGCGCCTCAGCCGAGGGCGGCTGAGCTACAAGGCGAGAGAATGACGAGCAACTACAAACCCGGCCTGCGCGTCAGCGAGTATCTGCTCGAAGAGCGGATCGGCGTCGGCTCGTTTTGCGAGGTTTGGCGCGCTCGTCATCACATCTGGGACAGCGAGCACGTCGCGGCCAAGTTGCCGATCGATGCCGAGTATGTGCGCTACCTGCAACGCGAAGGGCTGGTCGTTCACGGCATTCGCCATGCGAACGTGGTGCGCGTGCTTGGCCTCGATCCATATGCCGACGTGCCGTATTTGATCATGGAACTCGTGCGCGGCCCGTCGCTCGGCGCGGTGCTCGACGAGCACAAACAGGGCTTGCCGGTCGATGTCGCGCTGACCGTGTTTCGCGGCTTGCTGAACGCATTGGTCGCGGCCCACGGCGCAAACGTGTTGCATCGCGACATCAAGCCGGGCAATATTCTGCTCAATCTCGCGGGCAAGCCGCTCTCTCAACTCGCCATCGACGACGTGAAAATCGGCGACTTCGGCCTCGGCCTGAAAGCCGCCGACTCGTTGCGGTCCATCGCCCAATCGGCGTCGCTCGAACGCGACAACGAGCTCGTCGGCACCATCGCCTACATGGCTCCCGAGATCAAAAACAGCGAACGCGACGCCGACGCACGCGCCGACCTCTACTCGGCCGGCGTCGTGCTGTTTGAAATGCTCACCGGCGAGCGACCCGCGGGTGCCGAGTTGCCGAGTACGATGCGGGCCGGGCTGCCGGCGTGGGCAGATTCGATCTTTCAACGACTCTACTCGCGGTATGAGCGGCGGCTGGAGAGCGCTGCGGCGGTGCTGGCACAGTTGCCGTCGAGCGGAGCGATTGCCCCGCGCGTGACGTCGCCGCCGCCGTTGCCGACGGGCAAGCTCGGTATTCCGATCGAGCATGCGCCGACGCTTGCGCGTACGCCGAAAGCCGCAGTCGGCGAAGACGTGCCCTGCCCGAGTTGCCGCGTGAGTTTGCGGGCACACTCGGGGTTGACGAATTGTCCGGTCTGTCAGGCGACGCTCGATCCGGCCTTTTTTGCGGCACTCCCGTCCGTGCCACCGCCGCCGCCCGCACGCACGACCCCGGTGACCGGCGTTGCGTGCAAACGCTGCGCGAATCGCATCGATGACGGCGATCAGTTTTGTACACAGTGCGGCGAGCAGCTCGTGCCGCAGGTTCGCCGCTGCTCGACGTGCGGCTTTTGGCCGAGCGTACACGACGCGTTTTGTACGAGTTGCGGGACGAGGTTGCCGTAGTGATCGAGCGCAATGGAGCACCGCGGCCCTCCGCGGTTTTTGTGGAGCTGCCGCCCCCGGCTGCTTGGCTTCTCGCATGATTGGTGTGAGCAACATGACCGACCTGATCGACATCCGCAACGCATCGAAGACCTATCACACCGGAGAGGTGGACGTACACGCCGTGCGCGACGTGTCGATCGGCGTGCCGGGCGGACAATTCGTCGCGCTCACCGGGCCGAGTGGCTCGGGCAAATCGACCTTTATGCACATGCTCGGCCTGCTCGATCGGCTGGACTCCGGCACCTATCTGCTCGAAGGCAAGCCGGTGCAGGGCCTCTCGCGCACGCAACTCGCCGCGCTGCGCGGCAAACGCATCGGCTACGTGTTTCAAAGCTTCAACCTGCTCTCCCGCACGACGATCGTCGATAACGTCGCGCTGCCGCTCGTGTATCAAGGTGTCTCGCGCCGCGAACGCCGCAAACGCGCGTCGGCGATGCTTGACCGCGTCGGCCTTGGCAAGCGGCTGTCGCACACCAGCAATCAGCTTTCCGGCGGTCAACAGCAGCGCGTCGCGATCGCTCGCGCGCTCGTGACGCGCCCGGCGCTGGTGCTGGCCGACGAGCCGACCGGCAATTTGGATAGCGCTACGAGCGTGGACATTATGAATCTGCTCGCGCAGCTCAACCGCGATGAGAAATTGACGATCGTACTGGTCACACACGAGCCGGACATCGCCGGGTACGCCGGCAGGTTGGTGGTTTTCCGCGACGGCAAGATCGTGCAGGACGAACTGCGAACGCCGACGCACGCGGTACCGGCGACCGCGGCGTAGGCAGATGAACCACAGAGGCACAGAGACACAGAGACGCACAGAGAGAAGAGAGAGATGATTCATTCATCACCAGAACGTCGGTGCAAATTCGCGATACAGGCAACCTCTGCGCACGCGAGATATCAGAATCCGTTTTCTCTGTGCTCCTCTGTGCCTCTGTGCCTCAGTGGTTCATTTTTTCTTCGAGGCACACGATGAGTTTCACCACCATCCTCGCCGAGGCGTTTCAGAGTCTGGCCAAAAACAAGGTGCGCACCTGCCTGTCGATGCTCGGCATCGTCATCGGCATCGCCTCGGTCATTGCGATGGTCGCGGTCGGGTCCGGGGCGCAGCGCAAGGTTGAAGCCGAGATTCAATCGCTCGGCGACGATTGGGTGATGGTGATGTACTGGGGCGTGCAGCGCGGCGGCAATCGCAAGCAAGGCGGCATGCCGCGGAATCAGACGACGCTCGAAGCCGAAGCGATGATGCGCGAGGTTTCCGCAGTGCGTGCTGCGACGCCGACCAACCGCGTCAGCATGCAGGCCATTTCCAGTTACGGGAACTATCAAACGTCGTGCATGGGCGGCTTCCCCAACTTTTTCGACATTCGCCGCTGGAACGTGGTCGCGGGTCGTCTGTTCAATCAGGAAGATCAGGACATGCGGGCCAAGGTGTGCGTCATCGGCCAGACCACCGCCCGCGAGTTGTTCGGCGCGGTCAATCCGGTCGGCGAAACGGTGCGCGTGAATCGCGTCGCATTCGAGGTCGTGGGCTTGCTCGAATCGAAGGGCACGAGCAGCGACGGGCGCGACAATGACGACGTGCTGATTTTCCCGTTCCATTCATTTCAGCGACTGATCGCCGGCAGTGAAAGCAGCGGCACACTTTTCGCCGCCGCCACGCCCGGCTACACGACGGAAGAGATGAAGCAGCAGATTCGCACGTTCCTGCGGCAGCGCCATCGCCTGGCGGATAGCGAGGATGACAGCTTCCGCATCTGGGACCGCGCGCTGACGGCCAAGGCCAACGCCGAGGCGACGCAGACGTTCAATTTTCTGCTGACGATGATCGCGTCGATCTCGCTGCTGGTCGGCGGCGTGGGCATCATGAACATCATGCTCGTCTCGGTGACCGAGCGCACGCGCGAGATCGGCCTGCGCATGGCGGTCGGGGCGAATGGGTTTCACGTCTTGTCGCAATTTCTGACCGAAGCCGTGCTGATGTGCGCCGTAGGCGGCATCATCGGCTTCGGCGCGGGTGTCGGCGTTGCGCAGTGGGTGCACGTCGAACAGGGTTGGGATATCGAGATTTCCTACTGGATGGCGGGCGTGGCGATCGCGTTTTCGTCAGCAGTCGGCGTGTTCTTTGGGTTTTACCCGGCGTGGCGCGCGAGCCGGCTCGATCCGATTGATGCGTTGCGGTATGAGTAAGGCGCGCGACAACGCGAAAAATATGGACGTGAGCAGGCACTCGAGGGCACCGACAAACACGGAGCATCGAGAGTCGCTCGGATGCGATACCGCATTTTGGCCGCGCTCCACCCCCGCACGCCGGTTTGCTCGTAAGCTGAGGCCATCCTAACGCTTGCGGTTTGGGCGCTTGCCACCAACATTGGGACAGTTGGGATGTGGCGATAATTCACAGTACTCACTGACTATTTGCAGATTGCACGATCTGAGCAAGATTCGCTTGCTCTTTCCCGTCGTCAATGTCACGATTCGCGAATCGCGGTGCATTGCGGAGTATTCCAAATGCCGACGAATCAACCAGCTCTAATCGCATTTTCCATCCTTCTGGCACTGTTCGCCGCACCAACCGCGATGGCTCAATCGGCTGTTTGGAGTGTTCGACTGGACGAGCAGGAATCCACCGTGGACATTCCGCGCGATGTCGCGACAGACAGCGAGGGGAACACTTATGTCTGCGGCGTAAACTATGTCGGTTGGGTGGTGTGGAAGCTCGCCCCGGATGGCTCGGTCTTGTGGACCTGGAATGACGGCGATCCGATTGCGGGCATTTACCAATCCAACCGGATCGGAGTGCTTGCTAACGGGGCGCTCCGTGTCGTGGGCTCGGCAGGCGGTGGTTTTTCGATTGTCAGTCTATCGCCTGCGGGTGAGCCGCTCTTCGTTCGCACGCATGAGCCTGCGCCGAAGGGGGAGCCGCTCGTCGCGTTCTCGCAAAACGGGTACGTCGCCTATCTTGTCTCGCGCGAAGAGCAGATTGTGCTGGCGCTAATCGACCCGGCCGGAGAATTGCTGTGGGAGCGCTCGTACGAAACACCGGCGGGGCCGACGCTGTTTGCAAACGCGCTGGAGTTTGGTCCCGACAATTCGCTACTGCTCGGCGTGTCGGTTCCTCGAAATCCCGACCAAAACCCGACGCGCATCGTTGTTGCGCGATTCGACCTCGTGGGCGAACTTGTTTCAGAGTTTGTCGTACCGAGCGAATTCAACGATAAAGTCCGCGCGCTTGCAACCGACGCGAGTGGTCACATCGCGGTGGCGGGCACGCGCAAACGTGGCGTCGAACTGACGACGGCGCTGGCCGTTCTTCTGTCGCCCGACGGAAGCGTGATGTGGGAGGACACACTAGGTGCCGAGGGCGAGCGGCGCGAATATCGCAAGATCGCAATCGACGAAGCAACCCGTGCCTTCCTGTTTGGCGGAGTGTCCACCCCGCCGACAAGCACACCGACCGGGCTGATCCTGTCGCGCTTCGAGCTCGATGGGCTGCGATCGTGGACGGTCGCAACCGGACCCGGCGAAATCGAGTGCACCCTGCGCACGGTGGGTTTTGATGCGAACGGAATCGCTCATCTCGTCGGAAACTGGGCGAACACGGCGACCGCGCCGATTGTCGTCCGATCATACACCCCCGACGGACAGATCGTCCGCGACATCAGCTATCTCAGCGGTTCACACGGCGGCGACGCGCTAACGGGTGCGTTGGTATCACCCAACGGGGCAGTGCTCGCGGTGACGCGCGCCGGGCTTGACATCGCGGCGACCAACTTTGAGTTGGACGGTGCCGTTGCGTGGCGCTCCGTCGTGGGAAGCTATTTGGGCCGAGATGACGGTAACCCGAGAGCCGTCTCCGACGGCGCCGGCGGCACTTACGTCACGTCGAACGACTCTCCAGGGATCCAGTCTCGTTTGGCGCATATCAACGCCGAGGGGAACCTGCTGTGGTTTAGGCCGATCCCAGGCTTGCGAACAGCGGCTCGCGTTGCCCGCGATCCGGCCGGCAACGTCGTGATAGGCGGGTTCGTGATCGGCGGAGATGCGTACAGCGACCCCGCAATTCTGCGTGTGTCGCCTGACGGCGAGCTGCTCAACATGACCCCGTGCCCCGCCCATCAAGGCGGACCCGACTGGATCACCGGTTTTGCGGTTGATAATGCCGGCAACGCGCACGTCACGATTGTCAGCGAACAGTTCGTGCCGCCGGCTGGGTCATTCTTCCATCGTCGGTATACCAAGATCTCGCCAAACGGCGAAGTATCGTTCTCGGTCGATCGCCGCGGGGCACACATCGTCACCGATCTCGACGGGTATTCATTCACGATCGGCACGGATGAATCGAACGCCAATTTTTCTCGCGCTCGCATCACGCGGTACACGCCGCCAGGCACGGTGGAATGGCAGGTTTTCGTCGACGATCTTGGACGCGAAACGGTAGCTGTGGCGGGTCACCTTGGGTCGGATGGGAACCTCTACATACTCGGACATGCGCTGGAGGCACCCGGTCGCGAATTGCTCATGCTTAGCTACACGCGGTCCGGCGATCGACGCTGGGTCACCACATTTGGTGGCGATTGGGAGCCACGACCCGTCGCGACACATTTTGCGCTCGACGCAGAAAACACGATGGTGATTGCAATTGCCGCGTACGCCAATGACACAGCTGGATCGCGTCCCATGAACTCCGGACTGGTCGTGGTCAATTCCGACGGCACCGTGCGATCCGCGGCGATGTTTGAGGGTCTCGCTGGCGACGAGAGGCCTCACGGCGTGGCCGTTGATTCGTCCGGATGGGTCTACCTACACGGTGGGGCCGGCGGTTACTTCCCACCGAACGGGTTCGTCTTGCGGTGCGATCTCGATTGCGTTCCGTATTGGAGTACTCGATTCAGTCAATCCGAGAGCGCTAATTCGTACGTCGCGGTGCTTCCGACGGATGACGGCGGGATCATCGCTGTCGGGCAGGAATACACACGGCTCACGCAGAATGACATTGTAATCAACCGATTCAGTGCGCCGCCCCCGTGCGAGTTGAACGGACGTTGCGAAGGCGATGCCGACGGCGACTGCGCCGTTTCAATCGCGGACCTCGCTGTCGTACTCGCGCGATTCGGAACGCATCCGGCACTGCTGCAAGCGCCGGCGAACGGCGACATGGACATCGACGGCTCCGTTGTACTGAGCGATCTGGCGATCGTCCTCCGCAACTTCGGCACTACTTGCGACTAGCAAGGCGGCAGGCTCGCGTCGAGAGCGCGGATGGGTCGCGCGATCAATGCGAGCCTAGTGCGTTGGACAGTCCGACCGATGCGTTCTACGCCCGCTCCGCAATCACCTTCTGCGCCGCCGTCACACCCGCGCCGAGTTCAAACTTGTGCCCACGCTTGTAGAGCACTTGCTCCAGCGCCGCGATCGCCAGCACTGTGTCCATCGTGTCGATGTAACCCATGTGCCCCATCCGCAGGATCTTGCCCTTCAGCGAATCCTGACCGCCTGCCGACTCGATGCCAAATCGCGCTTCCAGATCGTTACGAATGTCCTTGACCGTGATGCCGCTGGGCGAAACCAGCGCCGTCACCGAATCCGACGGCATCTTCGAGAATGTCTTCAGGCCGATCGCGTCGCCCGCCGCACGGGTCGCCGCCGCCATCGCCGCGGTGCGCTTCCAGACGTTCTCCATGCCCTCTTCGAGGATGATGTCCAGCGCCTTCACCATGCCGCGAACGAGCAAGTGCGCCGGCGTGAACGGCGTATCAAATTCCGCCGCACTTTTGCGAGCCTTGTTCAGATTCAGGTAGTACGTGTGCTGAGCCTTGTTCGCCTCGATCGCGGCCCACGCCTTGCTGCTCACCGATAACACGCCCAGCCCCGGCGGCAGCATCAGCGCCTTCTGCGAACCCGTGATCACGACATCGACGCCCCAATCGTCTGGCTTGAGCGGCATGCAGCCCGCGCTGGTGATGCAGTCGGCCAGCATCAGCTTGCCCGCGCCGCTCACGACCTTGGCGATCGCCTGCAAATCGAGCTTGGTCGCGGTCGATGTCTCGCTGTGTACGCACATGACCGCGGTGATCGCCGGGTCTTTCTTCAGCAGATCGGCAACCGCATCAGCCGTGATCGTGTCGCCCCATTCGACGGCGTGCCTGCTGACGGCGATGCCGTGCTGCTGAGCGATTTCGCCCCAGCGCTGGCCGAACTTGCCGCATTCGATGGTCAGCAGTTTCGAACCGGGGCCGCAAATGCCGACGATCGCGCCCTCGGCGGCCGCCGTACCCGACCCGGTGACGATGATCACGTCATTTTTGGTTTGGAGGACAGTTTGAAGCTTGCCGGTGGCCTGCTTCATGATGTCCTTGAACCAGTCGGTGCGATGGTGATGAAACGGCCGGGCCATTTCGAGTTGCACTTCCTCGGGAACGGCGCACGGACCGGGGGTAAACAGGCGAATCTTTGGCATGGCCATACTCCATTCATAGTGGCTGCGAACACTGCATTGACCAGAGGAAGATGATAAACTCCGGCGGCGAATCCAGATAGCGCGGCAGCGTCGCGCGTTCGCAATCGGGTGTGGCGGCACGTTTCGCATAGCCGGCCGATCGGACGCGCAAACCGAGCCCGACGCGCCAGCTAGGTCTTGTCGTCAGATCGCGCGAAAACCTAGCTGGCGCTTCGGGCTCGGCTCGGCGTGAGAATCCGCCGCGTGGCCGCGGACATCGCTGGCGAAACAGACCTATTCGACGCGAATATTACTTCCGTGCGTGCCTGGACCAGTGATGAAGTCGTCGAGCGGCGCTTCGACTTCGCCCGCGAGCGACGTAAGGCGAAGCCGAAACCGTTCATGGGGCAGCAAGCCGCCGTATTCGACTTCCCACTTCGCCGTGAGGAACACGCCTAGTTGTGGGGCAGAGTCGACGACCAGCTCGGCATCATCCACCCGCTCACCGACGATCGTTTCGCCGGCATCCGTCAGGTCAACCAGATGTACGCGAAACCGGGGCGAATCTTCGGGATCGCTCGGCGGGACGGTCGCGCAAAGTTGCACGTCGCCCACGAAGTGTGCGTCCGTCAGGTTGTGGCGCGTGCTCGTGCCGTCGAGGAGGTTCAGGATGACCAGGGCCGGCTCGGTGGAAACATCGCTCAGCGAATCTACATAATAGTCGTAATTGATGCTTGAACTGATCGCGATCCGGCTGTCATCGGGCGACCAACTGACATTGAACGTGTCCGGCGGCCAAACGCGAATTCGCTCCACCGGCAACGAGATTTCGAAAATATCGAGTTCGTTCAACGATTCGTCGCGGATGGAGACGAAATGCCGCGTCGGCTCTGAGATGGATCGCTGAACGATCGCGAGTCGCGTGCCGCCATTGCTCCAGCGGACGCCGCGAATCGACACGTCGTCCGGCAGGTATTCGACCGTGCCGCCGGTCGTGATCGCCCGCAGGCCGTTGTTTTCGAACAGATAAGCGCGTCGGGTGCCGCTGAAATCGGTTGTCTGTATCCAGATGTTATAGTACGAAATACCACTCCAGGAGTAGAACTCGTCGGCTTCCCGCCCACGAGATTCGAGCGAAACCCCCGGAATGTCGTCGTACTCCCGATTCTCCTCGGCGGCCTGCGCGAGCAGCCTGTCAAAGATTTCGCAGCCCGTCAGCGAGGCCAACCCAAACACAAGTGACATCGCCGCCGTTGTGGACCGCATGGAATTGCCTCCGTTGAAGCGAGCCTGTTTCGAGCGTTGGCCATACTCCATTCATAGTGACACAGAACACTCTATTGTCCCAAACGGATGATAGGCTCCGGCGGCGATTCCAGATAGCGCGGGGTTGTCGCGCGCTTGCGGCAAGCGAGCACCAACGAAATCGTGCTTCTGGCAACTCGCAACTCGCAACTCGCGATTCGATACTCTTCACTCCGCCGCGGCTTACCCCGCTCGCTCGCGCTCGGGGTTCGGGCGCGAGATTCTGAGTCGTAGTTTGAGCACACCGCCGCACCGAACTCCAGATTTTTCTTGCATTCCCAATTATCCATCGCTAGCCTGCCGCGCATGAAGCCTGCCGTACCCGGCGTCGTCGAACTCGTGGACGCGATCCTCCATCGAGCCGCCGCCGCACGAGCCAGCGATGTGCATTTCGAACCCGGCCTCGACGCCATGCGCGTCCGATTCCGCGTCGATTCGCTGCTCACCGACGCCGAGATTGTCCCAGCCGCCATCGCCGCGGGCGTCGTCGCCCGGCTCAAGGTACTCGCACGGCTGCTCACCTATCGCACCGACATCGCCCAGGACGGCGCGATCCCCGCCGCCGCGTCCGGCGTGCCGTGCGACATTCGCGTCGCGACATTTCCCACCATTCGCGGCGAGCGCGTTGTGCTGCGCCTGATGGCTGCGGCCGATCGGCTGCTCGAGCTCGACCAACTCGGCCATAGTGACGCCATCGTCGCAACGCTCATCGCCGAACTGGCTCGCCCGCAAGGCTTCCTGCTCGTCTGCGGCCCGGCGGGCAGCGGCAAGACCACCACGCTCTACGCCATGCTCGCGCACCTTCGCCGCATGCGACCAGACGCGAGCATCATCGCCATCGAAGACCCGGTCGAAATTCGCTGCGACGGCATCACGCAAGTACAGATCGACCCGCCGCGCGGCTTGACCTACCCCGCGGCCCTGCGCAGCCTGCTGCGCCAAGACCCGCAAATCCTGCTGATCGGCGAAATCCGCGACAGCGAGGTCGCCTCAATCGTGACCGAAGCAGCCCTCACCGGACATCTGCTGCTCGCATCGATGCACGCAGGATCGGCACCCGAGGCGATCCTGCGGCTGCTTGAAATGGGCATCCCCGCGTATCAGGTGACCAGCACGCTTTGCGGCGTGCTCAATCAGCGCCTCGTGCGTCGTCGCGCGTCGTTGGCGGACGGCGGTGGGCCGATCGCCGCACCGCAATATTCGGGCCGCGTGGCCGTCGGCGAGTGGGTGCAGCTCTCGCCGCTGCTTCGCCGGGCGATTATTGACGGCGGCGATCTCGATGCGCTGCGTGCGGCGAGCGGCGCGACCGGCGGCTTGGCTACTGACGCGCAGCGCCTGATCGACGCGGGCCTGAGCGACGAAGCCGAGATCAACCGCGCGTTGGGAGCGATCGGGCCGGGATACGATTCACATACAAATGCGAAGGCGGGGTGACGAATGCCGCTGTTCGACTATTCGGGTCAGTTGCAATCCGGCCAAAATTTCCAGGGCACGCTGGAGGCCGATTCGCAGCACCACGCCGACGCCGTGCTGACCGACATGGGCGTTCGCGTGCTCACGCTGCGACCGGCGAAACGCTTCGGCTATGTCGCGCCGCTTTCGCTCGACGATTTTCGCTACATGAATGATCAGATCGCCACCATCACATCGGCCGGCGTGCCGCTCGAACCCGGCCTGCGGGCGATGGCGAGCGAGACCGGCTCGCGGCGGCTCAAAGCCACGCTGACCGAGCTGGCCGATTCGCTCGCGGCGGGTGTCTCGCTCGATGACGCGCTGCGTCGACAAGAGTCGCGCTTCCCGGCCTCCTACGCAGGCACAATCGCCGCCGGCATCCGCAGCGGCGATCTGGGCGGCACGCTGTACGCGGTATCGTCGCATTTGCGGCTAAAGGGCGAGGTGCGGCGGGCGATGAT
>JBJXFK010000080.1:0-10540 GCA_046155505.1 Phycisphaerae bacterium | reverse complement strand
GCGTTTCAGGAGTTTCCATTCGTCCGCTCTGGTTGTGCCTTCCATGGCGTTCATGCATCGAAGGCTACCGCACCGACCGCAAACTGGCCATCCTTAAGTTAACGCTTATGGGGCATCGCCCACCATTTCGCGCTTGATAGAAACCGCGACGAATGATGGGCGATGCCCACCCTACGCGCCGCGGAACAAGAACCGCGGAGGGCCGCGGTGCTCCATTATTTCCGCCGCGAGCCGCCGACCGCGTCCCAGACGCGCATGCCGTGCAGCCGCACGACCACGGTCGCGGTGCCGTCGCCGAACGTGGTCTTCACCACTTCCGCTTCGACGATCACGCCCGAGACCGTGCCGCTGATCTCGTCTCGCGTGGTCACAAAGTCCTGCACACGCGTGCTCGAATCAAGCTGCAAGCCGGCGATACGCTCAGCCAATTTGCGCCGTGCGTCCATCTCGGCCGCGCGAGCCGCCTTCAAGCGTCCCTGCGGCGTGCCGAAGTCCGGATCGGTGCCCTGACCCTCGGCCTCGACCATGCCCGTCACCCAGTCCGGCAGATCGATCTTCGTCACCTGCTCATACCGCTTGATCGCATCGCTCGGCGGCACGCCCATGCCGGTGGCTTCGAAGTCCTTCTTGATGACCGTCTTGACGATCTTCTCGATGTCGGTGCCTTTGACGCTGTCGCCCTTGTAGTGCCGCGTGTGCAATTCCTTGATTGCGGTGATCACCTGCTCGGTCGGCACGACCATCGTCACCTCGGCGATCAACTCGTCGTGGTGCAGATATGGCCGTCCGACTTCCGCCGCCCCGACGAGATATGCGTTCATCTCGGTGGTGATCACGTCACTCTCGGTCACAAAATCGCGCACCTGCGTGTTCGAAGTGAGCCGCAGGCCCTTGATCCGCTCGGCCAAGCGACGCAGCGCATCGAGCCGTGCGGCGCGAATCGCCATCAGGCGTGCTTGCGGGCCAACCTTTTTCCAAATGTCGGGAATGGGCAGCGGTGCGCCCGCGTCGGGCTGCGGCGCAGGTCCGAGCGCCTCTTCTGCGCCCTCGGGCAGATCCTGCGGCACGTCGTAGCGCGGCGCGCCCATGCCGATGACCTTGATCACCGTTTTTTCGATGCGTTTGGTGATCGACTCGAAGTCCTCGGTCTTGATGCTGTCGCCTTTGTAATGCCGTTTGTGCGCTTCGCGCAGGGTCTCGATGACCTTGGCGACGGTCACCTCGGCGGGCACTTCGGCCGAGCCGTCTTCATAGAATGTGGGATTGCCGAGCCGCACGCCCTTGATGAACGTGTCGACCTCGCCACGAATCTCGTCCGATTCGGTGACGAAGTCCTTTACATACGTCCGCGAGTTGAGTTGCAGGCCGTACACCGCCTCGGCCAGCTTGCGGTAGGCGTCGGCCTCCGCCGCACGTTTGGCGAGCAGCTTGGCCTTTTCGGCCTCCTGCGCCCCGGCAAAGCTCGCCGTCAGGGCGAGAATCAGTCCAATTCCGAGCACTCGTTGCAGTTTCATCCTGAATCTCCGAATAACGGGCAGCAATCGTGCGTGACAACGCCTCCGTGTCTGGACACGCCGAGCGAAGGACGGTTAGCCTGCGCTCGCGAACGAATGATAACCGATGGAATCGAGAAAGCAGGGTGGGAAACGGTTGAGCGGGAAACGGGAAACGGGGAATACGTCAGTTCAGCACGTTTCCGGTCTCCCGGTTCCTGTCTCCTGTTTCCCGTTTCCCGTTCGCCGTTTCCCATTTGGCCGTTTCCCGTCGCCGTTGAAGGAACCTGAATGACGCCGACCGACCTCGCTCCCAAGTCCGGCCTGCGCAACTGGCTCGATCGCCTCGCCGAGGACCGGCCGGATGTCATGTTCATGGCCCCGTACCTTGTCTACCTGCTGTTGCTGGGCACGCGCGACCTAGCCGGCGATCAGTGGATGTGGGCGTTCACCGTTCTGCGCGGCATCGGCACGTTCTTGGTTGTCTGGTTGGTCTGGCGTTATTACCCGCCCTTCGGCAAGCCGTACGTATTTCTTGCGCTGCTGGCGGGAATCGGGTGTGCGGCGCTGTGGGTCGTGGGGCAGCACCTGTTCGATTACCTCGGCGTGCCGCGACGCATGCCGCTGCCCGTCTTATTCCCCGGCGTGCCGGACGAGCCGGACAAGATCAACCCGTTCAATCGCTATGACGAAGCGTGGATCGCGTGGTCGTCGATTATCTCCCGCATCGCGGTCGCCACAACCGCTGTCGCCGTCGTCGAGGAAATTTTCTGGCGTGGATTCCTGCTACGGGCACTGATCGACTGGCAGCGATTCGAAAAGCTGCCGCTGGGCATGTTCACGCTTTGGTCGTTCTTGTTCAGCTCGATCCTGTCGGCGTTTCAACACCCAGACAACTGGCTGGTGAGCGTGTTTTGCTGGTTCGCGTTCAACGCGCTAATGTATTGGAAGAAAAGCGTCTGGTTCCTGATTTTTGTGCACGGGTTTACGAACCTGGTGCTGTATATCTATGTTGTGGCGTATGGGGATTGGATATTCTGGTAGCGCGACGGGCCAAGAGATGAATGCCGAGACAATCGAGGCGTGGCGACGAATGCGAGTCGAGCGCGATCGGCTCTTTGGCCTTTGCTTGATCCTGGCGTTTTGTGCGTTGGCCGGCGCGGCGGTTCTTTCGCTCATCCCATTTGTTTGGGCCAGGTCGCTCGCACTCGGCGGCATCGCCCTTTGCGGCTCGATCGGGATCGCCGCGTGGGGCGCGGTCTTGTGCGCGAGCTGCCCCGGCTGCGCTAAGCGTTTCTACTGGTCCCGGTATGACGGCGGGTTGCTCAACGTCTGGCTTGGGGCGTGTATGCACTGCGGAAGTGTCATCCCGCCGCGTTCGCAGTTCGAGAAGTATGATCGCGAGCGGATTCGACCGTCAGATAATGGTTGAGGTCGGTGCTTCGGTCGGCTTCAGCCGACCAGCCAATGCCCCCGGCTTCAGCCGGCGGGCCAAGAATGCCGCGGCGTTCGCTAACTCCTTTCTCTTCAGTTTCAGCCGGCTTTAGCCGGGCTTCTTGGCTGCTTCAGCGCGGCCGCGGCTCGGGAAGTCCCGCTAAAGCCGGCTCAGATTGAAGAGAATTGAGTCAAGTTTCCGCTGGCTCTCCGCGCCCCGCCGGCTGAAGCCGGGGGCATGAGCCGGTCGGCTTCAGCCGACCAAAGCTTCGGCGGCTGACGATTACTTGCAATCGATCGCGTCAGCGGGGATAGCGGCGTTTGCGGTGCTAATTCGGATAGAACCGCACGCCGTTGACTTCGACGAGCAGCACACTATGCAGTCCATCGACCTGTGCCAGTGCGACGTAGCTCGTCCCATCCGGCTGATAGTTCCCGCCCGCAAATTCGGCCGAAACGAACCCCGCGCCTTCCAGCAATCGCACCGACGATAGCTCGATCGGCCATTGCTCTGCGTCGATCGGTTTGCCGGCGCTGCTGACGACGCCGACGACAATGCCGCGGCGCAGGTCGGGGCAGGTGCCGATGCCCGCCGACGCGCGGCGCAGGCGATCCCAGGCCTGCGGCGATGAAATCTCGATCAGCCCCAGCCGCTTGCCGAGCGGCGTGATCATGTCGTGGATCGCCGCCCAGTCGCACACGACGGCGAAATCGCGGCGGATCGGCGGCGATGCGGGTGCGCTACTCAGGGCGTGGACGCTGACTTCGATGGTGCGCGGGCGGGCGCTGCAGGCGCTCAGCAGGGCCAAGGTACACAACGTCGGCCATAGACACGCCGTTCGCACCACGTGCGACCTGCTGCGACGCGAAGTGCGTCCATCCCCATGCTTGCAACCCAATTTGCGCACCGATACGCTCTCCCGATTCAGCGTGGGTTGTTACGGCGAAACCACGCGATGGCATCGGCATTCGCGACCCGCGGCGGGAGTAACCCAGAATGATTATCGGCGTCCCCAAGGAAATCAAAAAAGACGAGTATCGCGTTGCCCTCACGCCCGCCGGTGCCGAACAGCTCCGCAAGGCCGGCCACACCGTGTTGCTCCAACGAAGCGCGGGAATCGGCTCGGGCATTCCGGATGAGGATTATCAGGCATACGGCGTGCGGATCGTCGATTCGGCCGAGGCGGTCTTCGCTGAAGCCGAGATGATCGTGAAGGTGAAAGAGCCGCTGACGCCTGAGATCAAAATGCTGCGCCGCGATCAGGTTTTGTTCACATACCTGCACCTCGCGGCGGACAAGGCGCTGACCGAGGGCGTGGTGAACTCGGGCTGCGTGGGCATCGCCTATGAGACGATCGAAGATAAGCAGCGTCGCCTGCCACTGCTGGCCCCGATGAGCGAAGTCGCGGGAAAGATGAGCATTCAGGAAGGCGCGAAGTTTCTTGAAAAGCCGATGAGCGGACGCGGCATTCTGCTGGGCGGCATCCCGGGCGTCGAGCCGGCCACGGTTCTGATTCTCGGCGGCGGAATCGTTGGCGCGGCCGCGGCACAGATGGCAGCCGGCCTTGGCTCGCGCGTCATCATCCTCGATATCGACCTCGACCGTCTGCGTTATCTCGCCGATGTCATGCCGGCCAATGTGACCACGGTTTATAGCACACCGGAAGCGATTCGCCGTTACCTCAGCGAATCTGATCTGGTGATTGGTGCGGTGTTGGTGCCGGGGGCGCGTTGCCCGATGTTGATCCCGCGCGACTACCTGTCGCTGATGAAGCACGGATCAGTGATCGTCGATGTCGGCGTCGATCAGGGCGGCTGCTGCGAAACGATCAAGCCGACCACGCATAGCGATCCGGTCTACATCGTTGATGAAATTGTGCATTACGGCGTGGCCAACATGCCCGGTGCGGTCGGTCGCACGAGCACGTTCGGTCTGACCAATGCGACGACGCCGTACATGCTAAAGATCGCGAATATGGGTTGGGAAAAGGCGCTCGCATCGGACGCGGGCTTTGCGATGGGGCTGAATTGCGTGAACAAGACGATCACCTACAAGCCGGTCGCGGATGCGTTCGGCATGCCATTTACGGCGTGGAAGCCACGCTAGCGTTACGGCACGGTGGTGTTGAGCGATTCACCGGTCGGGGGGCGACTTGCGCGCGGTCGGCGAGCCGCGCGGTTCGCAACCTCTGAGCAATATGGAGCCGCGGCCCGCGAATACGATCATGAGTCGCTCGTGCGCGACTCCGGAGTACCCTGATCGATGAACAAATGGATTTGGCTCTTCATCGGCGTGGCCATCATCGTCGGCACCTGGTGGGGCGTGCGCGAGAACGCGCGATTCACGCCCGTCTGGGATCAACCCAAGTACGGCGAAGTCAGTCGCGGCGAGATCCGCGTGCCCGTCACCGCGACCGGCCTGATCGAGCCGTACCAGCGCATCGAGGTCAAGCCCGAAGCCTCGGGCGAAGTCATCGAGATCAAGGTCCAGGAAGGCGATTTCGTCAAGACCGGCGATGTCATCCTGACCATCAAGCAGGACGACGAAGAGCGCAACGTTACGCGGGCCAAGGCCCAACTCGACCGTGCCAAGGCCCAGCTTGCGGGTGCGCACGTTGACATTCTGACGGCCAAGGCGAACATCATTACTTCGGAAGCCCGCCTCGAAGAAGCCGCGGCTAATCTGGAACGTGCAGAGTTCGACGATCGCCGAGCCCGCGAGCTGGGCGAGCGCGGCACGACCGCCGACCGCGAAATGATGCTGGCCAAGACGGGCTTGCAGCAGTCGCAGGCGCAGAGGAAATTCGCCGAGGCCTCGCTCGAGAATGCCCGGCACGCGGTGACGAGCGCCGAGCAGCGCGTGAAAATCGCCGACGCCGCCGTGCTCGAATCGACCAAGACGCACGAAGACGCGCTCGAGCGACTGAACGACACGACGATCGTCGCTCGCGGCGACTCAATTGTCGCTGAGGTACGCGTCGAAAAAGGCACGATCGTGCAGTCGGGCATCGGCACGGTGACGGGTGGGTCGGTGCTGGTCGTGCTGGCCGACGTGTCGAAAATCAAAGTGGTTACGCGCGTGGACGAAGCCGACTACGGGCGCGTTTCGAACATTTCGCCCTTTGAGGCGCTGCCCGAAATGCCGGGCTTTCGCGAGGCCATTTCCGCCGCCGAAGCGAACGAGTTACAAAAACGCAGCGGCGAAGTGAAGATCTTTGTCGAGCCGTTTCCGGAACGCACGTTTACCGGTCGCATCAACCTGGTCGAGCCGCAGGGCAAGCTGAATAGCGGCGCTTCGGTGATTCAGTTCGATGTACACGTCGAGATCACCGATCCTGATAAATACCTCCTGCCGCTCGGCATTCAGGCGCAGGTCGAGTTCACGCTGGAGCGCGCGGTCGATGCGTTGCTTGTGCCGGCCGAGGCGGTGAAGTCGAACGAAGGCGAAAAGGGAATCTGGATCCCTGACACGCCGCCGCCGGGATCGCAGTGGGGCAAGAAATTCGTTCGCTGCCGCTTCGGCATGACCGATGGCGTGAACAGCCAAATCATCGACACGCTCGACGGCGTGAAGCTGGAGCCGAAGCAAAAGGTATACGTCAAGCTGCCGGTCGATCGCGAGGAAAAGAAGTAACCCTCGAGAACCGCGGCCCACTGCGGTTTTTGTGGAGAACCGCGGCCCTCCGCTGTGTCTTCGTCATCCGGTGGTGTGGGTATTCGGCAGTCCGCCTAGACATGCTGAGGCTGAGTACAGCCAGAGCATGCCACGCGCCACGCGCGTTGCTTCTCTTCGGACCCATTCATGCCCATCCTCCATCTCGACGATCACCTGCTCATCTTCGACAAACCCGCCGGCGTCCTGTCCGTGCCCGGCCGCGGAGAATACCAAACGGTCGCCGACCTGATCGCGGCGAGCCGCCCCGATGTCGCCGAGTCGCTACGCGTCGTTCACCGCCTCGACCGCGATGCGACCGGCGTAATCGTCTTTGCCCGGACGCTCGACGCGCAGCGCGAACTCACCGGACAATTCGAGCAGCGCACAGTCCGCAAGACCTACCTGACGATCGTCGCCGGCGTGATCGCCCGTGACGGCTCGGTCGATTTGCCGATCGCAGCCGAAGATGGGGCGTCGTCGGCGCGGGTCGACGCCGCGACCGGCAAGGCGTCGCTGACTGAGTATCGCGTCGTTGAACGCTTCCGCGCCCACACGGCGCTGGAGTGTTTCCCCCATACGGGCAGGTTGCATCAAATTCGCGTGCACATGTCGGCCATCGGCCACCCGCTCCTGGTCGATCCGCTCTACGGCGGGCTGCGAGAATTTATGCTGTCGCAGGTGAAGCGCGGCTATCGGCAGAGCGGGCAGCCCGAGCGTCCGTTGATCTCGCGGCTCACGCTGCACGCCCGCCGCATCGAATTCGACCACCCGGACAAGGGCGAGCGTGTCGCGTTTGAAGCGGACGTGCCGAAGGACCTGCGCGCGGTGCTCGCGCAACTTCGCAAGCTGTGACGCGCGGTACATCCGAACCCGGAGCGCGACGGGACGCCGTGCTGACGGTCGTTCGCGTCTGCACGCGACGAATTGCGCGGGCGCGCACGTCTCAGAAGAAACAACGTGGACCGATGTTCTCAGGACGAACCGCGGAGGGCCGCGGTGCTCCATCGGTTGTCCGGGACGGCGGCTTACTTTGCTCGCTCGCGCTCGCAGTTCGGAAAATGAGCGACCCCGCCGAAGTTTTCGCTTCCGCGGGATCGTGTCGCAACGAAACCTACTGCACTTGCAGAGTCAACAACGCCATCAACGCGTCAGCATCGGCGGCGTATTTTCACAAGTACTGGTATTCGGCCCGTCGGGCAGGACGGCGTCGTCAACGACGAACGCCAGCTGAATGATCACCTGCTTACTGCGCATCGCGCCCGTCAGGCGCACGTTCATGATGCGAATGCCGCCGAAGCCGACCACGCGGAAGTACGAGTTGTTACCCGGTCCGTTGACCTGATCGAAGAGCGGAATCGCTCGCGGCTGCCCCTTGATCGCTTCCAGACCATCTTTGATGCCGGCGCTCAGGCCCGTGTCGCCGTTGAGCATGATGTACCCGGTCGCGTTGAGATCGAGCTGCCCGCCGAACTAAACCAGGTCTTCCTCGCTGACGCCATATCGAATCTGCCGCGCGATATCGGCGGTGCTGTTGTTCTCACTGCCGATGTCCACCGTGCCGAAATTGCCGGGCGGCAGCTGGCCGGTGCCCGCGCCGGGATACAGGTTGAACTCGATCGCGCCATCGCCGCCGTTGCTCACCGCGCCGCTGTCGGGGTCGGATGAATATGCGTCACCCGTCGTTTGCGTGCCGGCCAGCAGGCGGTTCCACACACTTACGTGCAGGGCGATTGGTAGCAACTGCGCATTGCCCGAGCGCGGCGTGATTTTGAAGCCGCGCACGTCGCCGCGATAGGTCGCGGTCGCCTGAGCGAATCCGTCGCGCGTTTCAAAGTCGAAAATGCGTGCAAACGAGAGCGAGAGCGAGCCGTTGCGCTCTTCGTCTTTGCGCGCCCGCACCTGCACGCTGTTGAACGTGTTCGGCTCGAGAAACGTCAGCGACTGATGACCGTCGTCCGGGTCGGCGAGGAAGCCGATGACGATGTCGCCGCTGCCGGCGTTGGCCGAGTTGGCTTCGATCAGGATCGACTCGGTCATAATGTCGTTAAGGCCGCCGTACGCGGCTGCGTCATAGCGTGCGTTCGCGAACGCGGTCTGATCGCCGACGATGCGACGGTCATCGAGCAGCGCCATCGTACCGGCGAGGGCCGACGCGTCGGCGGTGCGCTGCAACTCCGCCCTGGCGCTATACATCATGCCCGCGTCGACCGCGAGCGCCGCCATGCCGAGCAGGAAAACGAGCGAGATCATCAGGAACACCGCGACCGCGCCGCGACGACGCGGACGTACGGCTGCAACGAGTGGTTGTTTGGTTTTCAATCGTCGTCCTCCTCAGAGGCGATGCCTTCTTCACCCGGCATCGACGCGATCACGCGCGGCATCGTGTCGCGGCGAACGAGCTCGCCGTTCGCGTCGAAGAAGTGCACCTCGGTGATTTCGAGCGTGACGACGCGGTTGGTGCCGTAGGTGACCCACGAGTTCGCCGCGCTCACGCCGGTGCTGTAGTACGGGAAACTGTGAACAGGCCGACCGGTGCGCACACGCATCGAGTCGCCGCCGAAGGATCCCCACGACGACGAGAATCCGTTGTCAATGCCGAATTCGACGACCGCGCCGTTCGTGCTGATGGACGAGGTCCACGACACGGTCTCGGCATCGTGGCTGAGATCGCCGTCGGCGGCGTTGCGCGAGGCGAACTCGTTCTCGCCGTTCCAGACCTGAAGTTGCAGGCCGCCGGACGAGAATTCGGGCATCTCGCGATAGTTCCAGGTCACCTAAAAGTACAGCCCCTCGACGTGCGAGTAGGGCGACATGACCGTATGAAACTGCGGCGAGCAGACATCCTCGTCCGGCTCGTTGAGCGCCATACGCCGGTCTTACTCGATGCGCAGGACAGGCCGTTCCTCGCCGCTGCTGCCGACAGCCGAACCAGCGACGATTGCCAGGCCGATTGTGCGGCCGCCGCCGACGAGGGCGCGCAGCTTGCAATGCCAACGTCCGGGACGATTGGATTCTGACACGTTCATTCCTCCATTCGATCGCGCCAACCGATACGCCCGACGTAGCGCGTCCGCAACCCAGAATGGCAGCATGCGATTGGTTTGTCTTTGCGCAATCGCGCGGCGGAGAATTTCGCAACGATTCGCCCATTGTCCGGAAATGTCGCCACGAAACCGGTACATTCCGCAGCATCACAGAGGTTACCAGTCGATGATTCGCCGCGCAATCTCGGACGACTCGCTGTTCTTATCGGCGCTCGCGCAGCGCGTGTTCGTCGAGACGTTTCAAGGCGACCCGGATCACAAGCCGCACGATCTGGCGATGCACCTGTCGGGCGCGCTCGGGGCCGAAACGCTGGCGCGCGAGGTGAGCGACCCGCAGACGCCGTATTACGTGGTAGAGGATGCGGAAAAGCCCCAACGCCCGATGATCGCGTACTTGAAGCTCTCGCACGGGCATGCGCCGGCGTGTGTGAGTGGAGCGCGGCCGCTGGAAATCGCACGGCTGTATGTCGATTTTGCGTATCACCGCACGGGAGTCGCGCACGCGCTGATGCAGCGAGCGGTGGAGCATGCGGCGGCGGGCGGGTTTGAGACGCTGTGGCTGGGCGTATGGCATCGCAACGTGCGGGCGCAGCGGTTCTATCGCAAATGGCGATTCGAGCACGTTGGCGAGCATCCGTACATTTTCGGAACAGACCATCAGGTGGATTTCGTGTTCGCCCGGCCGCTGACAATGCGGGATTGAGTAGGGTGGGCATCGCCCACCATTTCGCAAACGTGCTGAAAACCAGCCGAATGGTGGGCGATGCCCCATAAGCGTTAACTTAGTGACCGTCGTTTTCGCTCGCGCGGGGGGTCGCATAAGCCCCGCGCGATCGTGTTCCAGTTCATCAACGTCTTTCGCAATCCCAACGCAGGCGAGATTGCGGACGCGATTTCTCGCGCCATGAAGCGCG
>JBJXFK010000073.1:0-2903 GCA_046155505.1 Phycisphaerae bacterium | reverse complement strand
TCCGGATCGGCAAAGACCACCGGAATCTCGCGGAAATCGCGACGACTGAGCTTGTCGAGTTCCTCGACCTTTTCGAACACGCGATCGCGCTGGTCGAGCGTGCCCCAGACGACGATCGTGTTGGTGCTCGGCTCGGCCGAAATGCGCAGCGAATTCGTCGCACCGCCCGTCGCCGCGCCGGCATCACCGCCGCCACGTCGCGAACCGCCACCGCCGCTCGCGCCGCCAAAAATCTCGCCGACGGTCGTCGCGATCGCCGACGCATCGCCGTATTCAACGACGTAGCTCTCAGCCATCGCAAAGTCGCCCTCGAAATCGAGCAGCTTAATCTGCGCCTCGATCAGCGGGATGTCCTTGTTCTGCGCCGTATAGATAATGCTATTGCTGCGCGGGTCGCCGCTCATCGTCACTGGGCCGAGGTCCGTCGGGCTGCCGCCGCGACCGCCGCCGCCCGGCCCGCCGCCGCGCGTCGCGCGATTGCCGCCCGCAGCCGAGTCAAACATGTCTTGCAGCATCGGCAGGATGTCGGCGACCTGCGCCTTTTCGAGCGGGTAGTGCCGAATGACGAGAATGTCGCGATCTTCGAGCTTTTCAAGATCGGTGATCACGCGCTCGATGATCTTCATCACTTCGGGCGGAGCCGAAACAAGCAACGAATTGGTCAGGTCGTTCGGCACGATCTCGACCGAATCGATGCGGGCCGCGTCGCCGCCTTCCATGCCGGGGATCGTGACCATTTGCGCTTGCATGATTTCCATGAGCTGCGCCTGCTGCGGGTTGCGACCGCCCTGCATTGCGGCCATGTTCGGCTGTGCCCCGCCGCGGCTGCCGCCGCGCGCCGAACGCCCGATGCCGAGCACTTCCTTGATATTGGTCGCCGTCTCGGTCGCGACCAGGTTCTTGAGCTGAATGACCTTCACATCGACGTTGCTCGGCTTGATGTCGAGCTCGCGCAATAATTGGCGAATCTCGGGCAACAGCGACTCGTCGCACTTCACGATCAAGTAGTTATGGCTCGGGTCGGTCGCGATTCGCAGCGGCGTGCTGCCCTGACCGCCCGACTTGCCGCCCGCTTGCGGCTGCTGCGCGCCGCGCCCGCCGCCCATGAGGCCGCTGAGCATGTCCATCGCGCCGCCGCGACCGCCGCGATCGTCCTTTTCATCGCCGCCCTGATTGTTGCGACCGCCGCGCTGCTGGGCCTGCTGTGCCTGCATTTGCTGCATCATCTGCATCTGCTGCATCTGGGCGTTCATCGCCGCGCCGGCGCGGTCGTTGAACATCATCTCCAGAATGCGGGCCGCCGCCGTCACGTCGCCGAATCGGAAACGGAAGATGCGAATCACCTGACCGACTTCCAAATCCTCTTCCAACACGTCGAGCGCATCAATGATTGCATCGACCTGCGCCTTTTCGCCGCTGATCGAGATCGACCCGTCCGGCATCTGCACCACGCGGGCCGCCTCGCGCAGCGGCGACACCGAAGTCGCGGGCGCTTTCTGTGATGTCGGCGAAGCGATCGGCGTCGTCACGGGCTTTGCCGGTGCGGGCTGCGCTGTCGCCGGTTGGGCCTTTGCAGGCTGCGCGGCAGCCGGTTTGTCGTCCGCAGGTTGCGTGACCGCACGCCGCGCGGGGCGCGCCGGCGGCTGCGGCTTCGCCTCAGGCTGCGTCGCCGGCTCTTCCTGCGCGGCCGAATCGTCGCCTTGCGCGTCCTGTGCAGAGTCGGCTGCGTCATCGCTCAACGTTTCGTCAAACGCCGCCAGCGCCTCCAGTTTGTGGGGGTTAAAGAGGTACGGCTGCACATCCTTCTTGCTTCCCGGCGCGCTCACCGGCTTGATCTTGCCCTTGTCACTACCCGGCTCGGTGCCTTCCGGCCACAAGTCTTCGATCAGCGAAGGCAATTCCGGCGTGCCGCCCGGCTGACCCTCGATTTGCAAATCGCGAATCTGCGACGAGAGCAGCGGCGCGATCTTGGCCAGGTCGCCGCGCAGCTTGCGCGTCTTCACCGTGAACTCGGGCTTGGCCCGCGACTCGAACTGACGGATCAATCGCTCGATCTTCTCGAACTCGCCCGGGCGACAGATCACCTTGATATATTCGCCATCCCAGTCGGCGTCGATCTCGGGACCGCCGTCGCTGGGCGAGGGGAAGAACTCTTCGACATCCCACGCGATCTCAGTCGCATCGCCGCGACCGATATCGACAAAGTGCAGTTCCTTGCCGCCGGGCAGCATGCCCGGATCGGTGCTCTCGTCTGCGTCGGGCCGCACGTCGAGGAGTTTGACGAACGCCTCGACCTGACGCATCTTGCGGCGGTTGGTCGTGATCAGCAGCCGGTTGTAGAAGTCATCCTCGACAATCGTCACCTTGTCGGCCGGCTTGCTGCCTTCCGACGGGAACACTTCTTCCAGCGTGTCGAGCACGTTGCTGGTCGACGTGTTCACGATCTTGAAGATTTGCAATTCGGGCGTGGTCGCCGCCCCCTCTTCCAGATCGCCGATCAACTTTTGCGCGTCGCCCACGTCCTTAGGCATGCCGCTGAGCACGATCGAGTTGCTGCCCGCGTCGGCCACGACATTGACCCGCGCCGGCTGACCCTTGGCTGCGCTCTGCACCCGCGCCTGAATCGTCTGCGCGAGCTGTGCCGCCTCGGCGTTGACGAGATGAACAATTCGCACAATCTCGCCCGAGTCGATCTCGGTGTCGATCATCTTGACCAGGCCCTTGGCCAGTTCGTGATACTCGTCGGGCGCGAGCACGAACAGGCGATTGCTCGCCGGCTCGGGCAGCACCTTTACCTTGACCGCATCCTTGCGCGCGCCTTCCTTCTCAACCACCTTGGCGTCGAGCATGGCCTGCAAATTCGTGGCCACATCGTCTGCGCGAGCATTGGTGAGCGTGTACAT
>JBJXFK010000067.1:0-23051 GCA_046155505.1 Phycisphaerae bacterium | reverse complement strand
GAGCTGCCGCCCTCGGCTGCTTTGTTGAGCCGCCGCGGGAAGCCGCCGAGGGCGGCTGCTCCACAAAAAGCAGCCGAGTGCGGCAGCTCTCCATGATTCGTGCGTCGCACTCACCGCCCCTCGCTCGGCTGCTCGTCATGCAGCGACTCTTGCAGCGCCAGCAGCGAAAACGCCGTGCCATAGGGCTTGCCATAGCTGTTCATGTAGTAATCGACCAGCGAGCCGTCGGCTTGTTGGGTTTTCAGCACCTGCTGGCGAAGCCGTGGCCAGGCGGCGGCGCGCTGCTGGTCGGGCAGCGTGGTCATGACTCGCGCACCGTAGTAGTGTGCGAAATGATAAAAATACGCCGCGTTGGCGTAATAG
Source organism: Phycisphaerae bacterium (assembly GCA_046155505.1). Classification (GTDB taxonomy): domain Bacteria; phylum Planctomycetota; class Phycisphaerae; order UBA1845; family Fen-1342; genus JBJXFK01. The sequence goes on along the minus strand of JBJXFK010000067.1, from coordinate 22,688 downwards.
GCTTCGTGCGGGATCGGGCGACCGCGAGCGATGTCGAGGAAGCGGTGATACTGGAAAAAATTCTGCACGCCGCGCTCGACGGCGGCGGGTTTCACTTCGCGTTCGGCACGCATGAGCGCGAGATTGCAGGCCTGAATGCGGCCGAGCGAGCCTTGAATCGCGTCGATCGATTCGCCCACGCCGGGGCGGGCGATCGGATCGACGTTGTATCGAAACGCGCCGTTGGGCAGACGGCAGCGTTCGATGGCGCGGGCGGCTCGGTCGATGATCGCCTGTTCGACTTCAAAGCCGGCGTCGCGCGCGTCGAGTAGCGCGATCACGCCTGCCGCGGTGGTGAAGCTGGTCGCCCAGGTCGCGGGATGCGTCTTGTATTCCTCGATATCGTAGTAGCCCCAGCCGCCGGAGAGCGATTGGACATTTGCGAGCGACTTGAGCAGTTTGGGCACGACATCGCGAATGGAGATTTTGCGGGCCGAGCCGTCGTAGCGCGGATGGCGATAGGCATTGGCGAGGCCCTGCAAGCCGTAAATGAGTCCCCACGTCGGGTCGAGGTCCCAATCGCTGGCGCGTTTGAGGTCGGCGTTATTCAGGATGAAATCGATCCCGCGATCGTAGGCGGCGTCGATCGGGCCGCTCGCCGGCAGTTTTTGCAGGGCGCAGCAGACCAGGCCGGTCGTGGCGACCTGCCAGCCGCGCTGCGTCTCGGGGTTCATGAAAGTCATGTCGAGGTCGAGGTAGAGCAGTGCGTTCGCCTGCGATCCCCACGAGCCGTCGGCGTTCTGCGTCTTCAGTAGATATTCGAGGCCACGGCGAATGCCCTCGCGCGCGTCGGCGGCGGTGGCAGTTGTCGTTGTGGGGGCGGAGGAGGGGGCGGATGTCGGCGGCTCGCCGGCGAACGCCGCTGCGCCGAGCGTCGCCAACATGGCGAGCAGGGCCAAAGGTCGAAGGGCGAATGCCGAACGTCGATTGCGCGGTTCGACTGATGGAACCGAGTGCGATGCTTGCGTGTCTTTCATTCAGCATTCGTCCTTTGGCATTCAGCATTCTCGGTCGCTGCCACAACCGTTTCCGGCATGAGCTTTCGCAAACAGTCCTGATGTCCAAATCGACAAACGCGTTTCAGGCACGGGCGGCATGCGACTTCGTGCGTCAGCACCCGCGCCGTCGGCGAGAACGGCCCGGTTCGCGCGGCGTCGGTCGGGCCGAAGAGGGCGACGATCGGCTTGCCCAGGGCCGCGGCGATGTGCATCGGCCCGGAGTCGAGGCACACCACGCGCTCGCACATTTCAAGCATCGCCGCGAGCTGACGTAAGTTTGTTTTGCCGACAAGGTCGATCACCGGCGACGCAGTGAGATTACGAATCGCATCAGCGGTCGGTTTCTCCGACGGCGCGCCGAGCAGCACAATTGGCGGCGAGCCGGCCGCGTGCATGCCATCGATGACGCGGGCAAAGTGTTCGGCGGGCCAGGTTTTTGTTTCCCAACGCGCGCCCGGCAGCATCGCGACAAATTTCTCGACCGGCCTGCCCGCGGCGCTGTGCAGGAGCATCGTCGCGGAGGTGCGTTCGGCCGCGGTGATGCCCAGCGGAAACTCGGGTGCGTCGATGTGCAAGCCAATCGCGCGGGCGAACGCGACGTTTTTCTCGACCGCGTGAATGGCCGACGCATCCGGCGCGACGCGCTGCGAATAGAACAGCGTCGCCCCTTCGCGCGCATCAGCGAAGCCGACGCGCACCCGGGCGCGGCTGAACCAGGTGATGATGCCGCTGCGCAGCAGGCCTTGCAGATCAATCACGAGGTCGTAGTGCGCGCGCCGCAGCATTGCCACAAAGCGGCAGAAGTCGATCATCGCCCGCGGGCTGCGCAGTATCTTGCCGTAATGCGCGCGGTCGAACGGAATCAGTTCGTCGATCATCGGATGCCCGGCGAGCAGCGACTGAAACCCGGTGCCGACCAGCCACGCGATGTGTGCCGCCGGATATCGGCCTCGCAGCGCCGCGAGCACCGGCAAGGCGTGCACGATGTCGCCCAGCGAGCTGGGTTTGATGATCAGGATTCGCGTCGGGTCGGTTAGTGGCATCGAAGCGGGCATTATATCGGCATGTCGCGAGCCGATCGGCAATCCTCGGACGGCGGCTGAAAATGCGTGCGAAACTTGCATACGAGGCGGACGATTCGCAGCATTGAAGTGGGGACAGCAGCTTTCCGGTGAGAATCGGAGAGCGCCGATGCTAACAACAACATTGACCGGGCCGCCCGCGGCCTACATGGCACCCGTCGCGCCGCCGCGTCAGCAGGAGCAACGCGCGACACGACCGGTCGAATCGACATCGTCATCGGGCGGCGGTAGCCAAGCCGCGTCGGTGCCCAGCAAGCCCAAAGACACACCGGTCACATTCCCACCCGCGCCCGGGTTGATCGATCTGATTATGCGCGCCCAAGACGCCAAAGACGCCGAACGCGAAGTGCGGCAAGAGGTTCAGTCCTCGCCGGCGCTCGAATCATACGCGCAGGCCGGGGCCGACCCGCCGTCGCAGGGTGCGAGCGTGGATGCGTATTCGTAGCTGACGAATTCCATCGCTCGTGGCGACCGCTGCGGGCGGCGCAGGCAACTTGCCAGCGCGGCCGGCGGTCGCCACAGGCACAGGTCGAACTGCGTATCGAGTAGCGAGCCCGGAGCGCAGCCGCCTTCGGCTGCGCATGTGGAGCCGCCCTCGGCTGCGCATGTGGAGCAGCCGCCCTCGGCTGCTTTCTTCGCCGATCGCGCAAGCGATCCGAACGCGACGCGCAAGCGAGTGAACCCACGCGCAGCTTGCGTCCGATCCGAACCCCGAGCGCGAGCGAGTGGGGTAAGTCGCGGCCACGAGTGCGTATCCGTGGACGAGCGCCTTTCGCATCCGCGTGCCACCTCGTCGCTCGCGCTCCGGGTTCGGATTCGGCTCGCTGCGCTCGCGTTCACTCGCTTGCGCTTCGCGTTCGGAGCGCGAACGGTTCGACTGTGTACACATCGAGTCGGCGCGAATCGTTCGGTCGATACATGTGTTCCGCAAAGCCGGTCACAGAGAAACCCGCTTCGCGCAGTCGCGCTTCCGCCTGCTGGCGCGACGGCGGCTGCGTCGGCGTTCTGCATGAGATCACCATACGCACATCGGCGGGGATCGGCAGATCGTGGCACCAGACGAGTTCGAAGCCCGCGGCGCGGAGATAGTGTCGCGCCGTCGCCGAGAACTGCGGCGCGTGGTCCGGCAGCTCGCCGAACTCCATCGGATTCAGAATCGCGATCCGCGCGCCGGCGGGCAGAGCCGCTCGCAGATCAGCAACCACCTGGCGAATAATCACGTCCTCGTGTGACTTGTGCGGCTTGACCACGTCGCGCGCGATGCCGCCGATGGCGATACCCAGCAAGATCAGTCCAACGCCGCCGCCGGCGAACGCGCGAGCACGCTCACTGCGCAGCCAACCAATCACCGCCGCGACGCCCACCGCCGCGATGAGGCAGATCATCGGCGCGAGGTGCTGCGCCAGTCGGGCGTGTACGCCGTATGGATATCGACGTAGCATCGCGGCGATCATGCCCATCACAAATGGCGCGAGCAACACGACCGCGAGCCTGCCGCGCCCGCTGCGAAATAGGGCGACGATGCCGATCGCGCATGCGATGCCGGTCGCCGCGCTGCGAAACTCTGTGCCGCCGATGGGATAGCCCATCATGTCGGACGTGTGGGCATGCACGAACCAGAACGCAGTGTTCAGCGGGTCGGCGAGATTCGGGAAGCCGCGAACCCAGTAGTCTTCGAGCCACGAGCCGGACGAACGCGACGACTGCATCCGCGCGAATGACAGGTAATAGGTCACAAAGCTGGCGCTGATCGACACGCCGTAGATAAGCAACGCCGGATAACTGCGCCACGGCAGGCAGGCCGCGAGCGCGATGCCCATCGCCCCGGCGATGAGCACCGCCGGAAAGCTGAGCCAGATGCTCACGCATGCAACGAGTGCGAGCAGCGCGGCGCGCGGCCAGCTTCGCGGCTGTTCGATCCAGCGCAGCGTCAGCCAGAGCATGAGCACCGCGACCAGCGCGTCGCCGCCGTAGGGTTTAGCCTCGTTGGCGTGTCGCACGAGTGAATAGCCGACGGCGAAAATTCCGACGGCGATGGACGCAGCCTGCGGCGGGAGCGTTCGCCACGCGACGCGGGCAAAGATGAGCAGGGCAGCGCAGCCGGCGACCAGCGAAAACGCGCGGAAGGACTGCTCCGACGGGCCGAGCGCCTCGTAACTGCAGCGCAAAATCCAGAGATAGAGCAGCGGCACAATCTGAAAATACGCCGGCGGCTGCGCGAAGTGCTCGCGGTAGCCGCGGTCCATCACGCCGCTGGTGACGAAGGCTTCGTCGCCCCAGATGGGAAACGGCAGCAAAAACCGCGTGACGCGCCAAACGAGGCCGACGCCGACGAAGAAGCAGAGCCAGAAGAACATCTCGCGGCGATGACGGATCGCGCGCGGGTCGAGATGGTCGGGCTCGAAGATGAGGCCGGCGGCGGGCGAGTCGTTCATGGGCGGAAGCGTAGGCAGGCGGGGGGATTGTTTCAAACGGCGTGGCAGAGTGCGAGGGCGCAGTGCCTGGGCTCAATCTCTATGTCGCGCTCGCCGAACCAAGCACGATACCCCGCGCGCTCGCGCTCGGGATTCGGATGTACTCGCCGCGCGCCGCGGTTTCGTTTGTTCAGAACCGCCAGCGGACGAACGCCTCGATCGCTTCGTATTCAGGCAGACCCAGCTCGTCATAGATGCGGGCCGTGTTCGCATTGCGGTCTTCGGCGCGTTTCCAGAATTCACGCGTGTCCCACGGCCCGGGGAAGAGCGCTTTGTCCTTCTGCGATTCGTGCTTGAAGATCGCCATGCGCTTGCGTTCGACTTCGTCCGGGCTGAGCGGCACGGCCATCTCAATCTCGTGCGGTTCCCATTCCTGCCACGCGCCGCGATAGTGCCACACCTCGCACTGCTTCATCCACGGCTCGTCTTTCAGCTGATGCACCGCCTGCTCAATCGCGGCCAGGCAAACGCGGTGCGTGCCGTGCGGGTCGCTCAGGTCTCCGGCGGCGTACACCTGGTGCGGCTGTATCTTGCGCAGCAGGTCGGCGACGATCTGAATGTCAGCCGGGCCGAGCGGCTTTTTCTTCACGCGGCCCGTCTCGTAGAACGGCATGTCGAGGAAGTGAATGTTGCCGGGCTGCACGCCGGAGTAGCGCGCCCCGGCGCGGGCCTCGCTGCGGCGGATGAGGCCCTTAATTTTTTGCAGTTGCGGGCTGTCGATTTCGCCCGGCTTCTTGCGCGTGACGAATTCCTCGATCGCGGCTTCGATGTGCTTCACCTGTTCAGCACTGACGAAGTCGAACGCCCGCGCGAATTCCTCGACGAAGTCGCAATGCGCGAGCGCGACCTCATCAAACACGGCGATATTTCCCGACGTCTGATACGCGACGTGGACCTCGTGCCCCTGATCGCACAGGCGGATGAACGTGCCGCCCATGCTGATCACGTCGTCGTCCGGATGCGGGCTAAAGACCACGACGCGTTTCGGAAACACGTCGGGCGTGCCGTCGCGTTTGTCGCGGCCCCGTTTGCCCCCGGGCCAGCCGGTGATCGTGTCCTGCAACTGCTTGAAGACTTCGATGTTTACAGCGTACGCCGAGCCGCGGGCACTGAGCAGTTCCTGCAAGCCATGCTCGTTGTAGTCCTCGGAAATCAGCTTGAGGATGGGCTTTTTCACTTGCTGCGCCAGCCAGATGACGGCGCGGCGTGTCGTGCGCGCGTCCCACGCTTGGCCATACTGCGCGATCGGCCCGAGTCGCCACGGCGTCTTCACTGGTGTCAGTTCGTTGGAAGCCGCCGCGTCAAGCATGAATTCGGCGTTTGGGTGTTCCTGTAAGAAACTCGCGGCGACTTGTGCGCTGATTTCGCCTTCGATCGAGCGGCGGAGGATGGCCGCTTTGCCTTCGCCGAAGGAGAGCAAGACGATGCGGCGGGCTTCGAGGATCGTGCCCACGCCCATCGTGATCGCCTTGCGCGGCACGTTCCACTCGCCGAAAAAGTCGCTGGCCGCATCGAGCCGCGTGACTTTGTCGAGCGTGATCATGCGCGTGCGGCTGTTGCGCGGCGAGCCGGGTTCGTTGAACCCGATGTGGCCGGTGCGACCGACGCCGAGCAGTTGCAGATCGATGCCGCCGAGCTGTTTGATCTTCGCTTCATACGCTTCGCACGCGGCGGCGACTTTTTCGATCGGCGTGGTGCCGTCGGGCACGTTCACGTTAGCCGGATCGATGTCGATGTGATCGAACAGATACTCGTGCATGAAGCGGTGGTAGCTCTGAAACGAGTCGGGCTTCATCGGCCAGTATTCGTCGAGATTGAACGTGACGACGTTCTTGAATGACAGGCCGTCGTGCTTGTGCAGCCGCACGAGCTCGTTGTAGACCTCGGTGGGCGTCGATCCGGTGGCCAGACCCAGCACCGCCCGCTCGCCGCGCGCCTGCTTGTGACGGATGAGGTCGGCGATCTCGCGTGCGATGGCGACGCTGGCATCTTGCGGATTGGCGAAGACGGTGACGCGGGTCTTGCCGGTCGCGTCGTCGCCTCCGTGCGTCGCGTGCGAGAGCGGAAATCGAAAGGTGCGTTTCATGGGCGAGGGCTCCTGAAGCCGGGCTTCCGCCTCGTATTATGAAAGTTATATAACCATTTGCAACCGCGAATCAGCGATTCATCTCGTCGCGCGCGACCTCGCCGTCACGCATTTCGATCACCCGTTTGCACCGCGCCGCGACGTTCGGGTCGTGCGTCACCATGACGATCGTGACGCCCGCACCGTTCAGTTCATCGAGCAATTGCAGGATCAGTTTGCCTGTTGTCGAATCGAGATTGCCGGTCGGCTCGTCGGCCAGCAGCAACACCGGGTCGTTCATCAGCGATCTTGCAATGGCCACGCGCTGCTGCTGCCCGCCGGAAAGTTCCGTTGGTTTGTGATCGAGCCGATCGCCGAGGCCCAGTCGCTCGGCACCGGCGATCGCCTTGTCGCGTCGCTCGCGCGGCGGCACACCCTGATAGAACATCGGCGTTTCGAGATTTTCGAGCACGGTTTGCGACGGGATGAGATTGAAACTCTGGAAGATGAAGCCGATGCGCTTGCCGCGCACGTCGCTCAGCCGTTCGTCGTCGAGGGCCGAGATGTCGTCGCCGTCGAGCACATAGCGTCCGGCAGTCGGGCGATCGAGGCAGCCGAGGATGTTCATCAGCGTGCTTTTGCCCGAGCCGGATGCGCCGATGATCGCGACGTACTCGCCGGGCAGGATGGAAAACGACACGCCGCGAAGGGCATGCACCTGCACATCGGTATTGGGCTTGCGGTAGATTTTCTGAATCGCATCGAGTTTGACGATCGCGACGGGCGATTCGTTGGCCAAGGCGTTCTCCCGTGTGCGGCTGCGGGCGCTGCGCTGCGATAGCATACCGCGTGCATAGCTGGACGCCTCGCGCGTCGCTATCCTGTCGCGGCTGCGCACATGCAAAGTCGATTTCGTGAAACGCTGCGCTGGGGGACCGGTCTCTGATCGGTCGTTCTTCGGCACGATTCTCGACAACAAGGGAAAGACCGGTCGGTGACCGTTCCCCCCAGCGCGGCACTGCTCGAGTTGAAGAGGGCCGATGAGCAAACCCGCCGCTTTTGCCGCAGTCGCCGAACCCACGTTCGATGTGATGAGCGTCGAGCATGTGGTAACGCTTGCGGTCATCGTCGTGATCGCGGTCTTGCTGCCCGCGCTGCTGCATGGCACGCGGGCGACCGCCAATGGTGCGACGATTCGTTCGGTCGTGTGCTATGCACTGGCGTTCGTGCTGGTCAGCGCGCAGGTCGGCGGCGACCTCATCGAGTTGCAGCTTGGCCGCTACAGCATTCAACGATCGCTGCCGCTGCATTTGTGCGACCTTGGGGCGTTCGTCTCGGCGGTTGCACTGGTACTCGCCGCGCGACCGCCGCATCGCGATTCGCTCGGGCGGTGTCAGCCGCTGTTTGAAGCGGCGTATTTCTGGGGGCTGGGCGGCACGACGCAGGCACTGCTGACGCCCGTGATTGATGACCGGTTTCCGCACCCGATTTTCATCACGTTTTTCGTCGCGCATGGGGCGATCCTGTGGGCGGTCGCGGCGATGTTCGGCATGGGCTTTCGACCGGCACGCGGCTTTGTCCTTCGCACGTGGCTGATTAGCAACGCTCTCGCGGCGGGCGTGATCTCGGCCAATTGGATGCTCGGCGCGAATTACATGTTCCTCTGCGGCCCGCCGGAGAATCCGTCGCTGTATGACCACCTAGGGCCGTGGCCGTGGTCACTAATTTCGCTGGAGATTCTGGGGCTGCTGATTTTGTTCGTTCTGGCGCTGCCGTTTGTACGTTTTCGGAAGTCGGTTGCGGAAGTTTGAGGTCGCGCGGGGAGGTTTGGCGTCCTCGACGGTGCGAATTATCTGGGCTCCGGCCGGAGGCTGATGCTCCCCTGTGGCGCGCAGCGGGTTGATGGAAGAGAGTCGCATGAGAATTCAAGGATCGAGGTTTCGCTTGCATACGCACATTCAATTTCGTTTGTCACACGCGTCCGCTGTTATCTGCGCGCTGATTGCCGCTGCCGCATTCGCGCAGCCCAGCGCGACGCAGTTTTCACGCGACGCAGAGTCGACCATCGTGCGCGAAGCGATGGGCATTTCGTCGGTCGGGCGCGGCGGGCGTGTGCCGGTGCAGCTTGACGCGATTCAGGCGCAGGTCGTTCGCGGCGCATTCGCACCGCCCGCGGCGGGAGACGAAGTCGCGCTGCACGACGGGTCAAAGAAAATCTGGAAAGACATCACCGCCGGCGACGACGACGGCTGGTTTCGCGGCGACGCGATTGCCGGCGGATATGTGTGCGCGACGGTCGATGTACCTGATCGCGCGATTGCGCTGCTTTCCGCCAGCGGGCATGGCATGGTCTATGTGAACGGCGAGCCGCGCGGCGGGGATGTGTATGCGCTGGGGTTTGTGGAGTTGCCGATTGAACTGAAGCCGGGCAAAAACACGCTGCTGTTTCTCGTGCCGCGCGGACAATTGCGTGTTGAGTTGAAGTCCGTGAAAAAACCGGCGTTCCTGAGTCCGCACGACATCACCCTGCCGGACTTGATTCGTGCCGAAACGGCGGACGCACCGCAGCGAAGCGTCGGCGGCATGATCGTCGTGAATGCATCGAATGCGCCGCTCGCTGGTTGCCAGATCGAGGCGCGTGTCGGCGATGGCGACGCCGTGCTGACGCCGCTGCCGCCGCTCGGCCCGCTCTCGGCGCGCAAGGCGTGTTTTGACATGCCGCTCGAAATGACAAGCACCGAGGACGCGGAGATTCGCGTCGCGCTCCTTCGCATCGAAGGTGACAAGCGGATCGAACTCGACGTGCAATCACAAAAGCGCAAGTCGCCCGTGGGCGGCCATGTGCATCGCACGTTCCGCAGCGAAATCGACGGCAGCGCGCAGTACTACACAGTGCGCCACGCGGCTCAGTCCGGTGCGCAAGGGCTGCTGCTCACGCTACACGGCGCGTCGGTCGAGGCAGGGAATCAAACAGGTGCGTACGCTGCGAAAGACAACATGACCATTGTCGCGCCGACCAATCGCCGCAAATTCGGGTTCGATTGGGAGGATTGGGGTCGGCTAGACATGCTCGAGGTGCTAGCGCTGGCGAAGGCCGAGTTCAAGCCGCAGACGGTTTGGCTCAGCGGGCACTCGATGGGCGGACACGGGACTTGGATCAACGGCATGATGTTTCCGGATCAGTTCGCGGCGATCGCGCCGAGCGCGGGTTGGGTGAGTTTCTGGTCCTACGCCGGCGGGTCGCAATATGCCGATGACGGCGGCGTGCGATCGATCCTGCGGCGGGCGCAGTCGCCGAGCGACACGCTGGCGCTGCTCGACAACGCGCGGCAGTTTGGCGTCTACGTGCTGCATGGCGACGCGGATGACAACGTGCCGGTGGAGCAGGCGCGGACGATGCGGAGCGAGCTGGCGAAATTTCATCGCGACTTCGCGTATTACGAGCAGCCGGGCGCGGGCCACTGGTGGGGAAATGAGTGCGTCGATTGGCCGCAATTGATCGCGTTCTTGGAGCATCACCGGGCGACGCCGACCGGGCGAACGACCGCGGTGCGCTTTACGACGTCGAGTCCGCATGTCTCGTCGAAGTGCCATTGGGCGGCGATCGAGTTGCAGCAGAAACTGCTGATGCCGAGCAAGATCGATTTGCGGCTCGATGCCAAGCAGCGGAAATTCAGCGGCACAACCGAGAACGTCGCCCGTTTGCGCATCGATCTCGGTGAGTTGTCGGCGGCGATCTTCGACAAGCCGAACGGGCCGATGACGACGACACTCGCGGCAGGCGAGCCGATCTCGGTCGAGTTGGATGGGCAGAGCATCGCAGACATTAGATGGCCGGCGACGCCGCAGTCGTTGTGGTTCGTGCGGACGGCGGACAAGTGGTCGAACACTGAGAAGCCGTCACCGCTGGGCAAAGGCCCGCATCGCGACGGCATGTTCAAAGAAGCGTTCCGCAATCGGTTCGTTTTCGTCTTCGGCACGCGCGGCAGCGCGGAGGAGAACGCATGGGCGGCGGGGAAGGCGCGGTTCGACGCGGAGACATGGTGGTATCGCGCCAATGGCAGCGTCGAGATCGTCGCCGATCGCGATTTTGATCCGACGCGCGAGATTGATCGCAACGTAATTCTCTATGGCCATCGCGAGATGAACAGTGCGTGGGATTCGCTGATCGAGGGTTGCCACATCGATGTGCGCGACGGCGTGGTCAGCGTCGGCAAACGCGACCTGGCCGGTGACGATCTGGCGTGTCTGCTCATCTTTCCGCGGCGGGGCAGCGACGTCGCCAGTGTCGGCGTGATTGCCGGCAGCGGGCTGGTCGGCATGCGCGCGACAGATCGTTTGCCGATTTTCCTGTCCGGTGCGGCGTTTCCGGATTTTCTGGTGATGAGTGCCGACTATCTGTCGAACGGCGAGGATGCGATTCGCGCGACCGGATTTTTCGATGCGGATTGGAAGCTGGGCGATGATGTGGCGTGGGGGAGTGGGCAGTAGAGAGTAGCGAGGAGCGAGTAGCGAGTTCAGAGAGAAGGCGACGTGGCTCAACTCGCGACTCGCTACTCGACACTCGCTACTCTCCGCACGTTACCCCGCTCGCGTGCGCTCGGGGTTTGGATTTTGCGGCGGCTGCGAACTCGCTTCACCGCGCGAAATTTGCGCGAACGCCTCTAACCACGGCCCGCACGCATTGCGGTCGATGCTGTTCTTACGGCGCTGCGCACCGCACACTATCATGCGCCTTGGTACGTTCGTAATCGCCGCGCTCGCGAGGAGTCGCTCATGGCCGTCCGACCTCAGCCTGTGAAACGCATCGGCATTCTCACCGGCGGCGGCGATTGCCCCGGCCTAAATGCCGTCATTCGCGCCGTCACCAAGGCGGCGATCCTCAAACTCGGAATCGAGGTCGTCGGCATTGAGGACGGATTTCTCGGCCTCATCGAAAATCGCATGCACGAGCTCAATCTCAGCAACGTATCGAACATCCTGACCGTCGGCGGCACGATCCTCGGCACGTCGAACAAGGCCAACCCCGAACGCTTTCCGGTCGGCAAGGACTCGCAAGGCAAGAACATCTACGGCGACGTGCGCGATCAGATCGTCGAGAACGTCCGGGCCCGCGGCATCGACTTGCTCGTCTGCATCGGCGGCGACGGCACCATGAGCGGGTCGCTCGGCCTGATCCAAAAGGGCATTCCCTGCGTCGGCGTGCCCAAGACCATCGACAACGATTTGATGTACAGCGACATCACGTTCGGTTTCGTTACGGCCGTTCAGACCGCGACCGAATGCCTCGATCGCATTCACACGACCGGCGCGAGCCATCATCGCGTCATGGTGGTCGAGTTGATGGGCCGCAACGCCGGCTGGCTGACGATGGCCTCGGGACTGGCAAGCGGCGCCGACGTGATTCTCGTGCCGGAATTGCCGTACAACATCGAGTCGATCGCGCAGACGTGCGTGGAACGGTCGAAACGGCACAAGCGATTTACACTCGTTGTGGTGTCCGAAGGCGCGCGGCCGATCGGCGGAAAGCAAACGGTCGGGCGCATCGTCGAAGAGAGCGCCGATCCGATTCGACTCGGTGGCATCGGCAACGTGCTCGCCAATCAGATTACGCAGCAGTGCGGCCTCGAATCGCGCGCGACGGTGCTCGGCCACGTGCAGCGTGGCGGCACGCCGGTGGCGTTCGACCGCGTGCTGGCCACGCAATTCGGTCACGCGGCGATTTCGATGGTGGCGATGTTTGAATGGAACAAGGTCGCCGTGATGCGCGGCGGCGTCGTGGACATGGTGCCGATCGCCGAAGTGGCCAACAAGCAGCGGCTCATGGAGCCCGACGATCCGCAAATCGGCATGGCCCGCTCGCTGGGCGTGAACATGGGCGACTGAAAAGTGCAAAGTGCAAAGTGCAGAGTTCAAAGCGCGGAATTCAGTATTCAGAATGCAGAATTCAGAATTCAGAATGCAGAATGCAGAACGAAGAAGCCCCGCGTGTCCGCGATTGCACGGGGACGAGCTACTATCTGCCGGGGCTGATGACGTAGACGGTTGAGAGCGTGGTCGCATCGCCGATCGGGCGGGCGCGGAGGTCGATGCGTTGCGCGGTATCAGTTCGCGATTGCGAGGCGAAAATCTCGCCCGCGATCATGCCGCTGCCGCCGAGCGGGCCGATTGGCGCGATGATGAGATTGAACCCGTCTTCGAAGAAATTTCGCGACACACCTTTGATCAGCATCTCGCCACCCTCGCCATAGAGCAGCACTTCCTGCTCGGCGCGTTGCAACGAGCCGTTGGGCAGCCGGCGGGCGGGGATGACTTTCTCCGGGCCGAAATCGGAATCGATCAGCAGTCGCACGCGGCTTTGATAGGGCAGCGCGTCGGTGACTTTGCCGATCAGCCACTGCCGCGCGACCAGCTCGCGGCCCGAGGCCTCAAGATCAGTATCGCGCGGCGGAGCGGCGGCAACCCAATCTCCCGCGCGAATGCCGCGAAAATCGCCGCCGTTGATGATCAGCTCACGCCGTCGCGGATTGGCCGAGCCGCTGGCGACCGAGACGATGTGAATGATCGCCCGCGCGTCGACAATCTGATTGTGCAATCCGGTCAACGTGTCAATCTGAAGCCGCAGTGTCGTATTCTCGTCGTACAGGTGCGCGAGTTGTCGGTCGAGCGCTGCGACGCGCTCACGCAACTGCTCGGACGCTTCAGCGGTGAGCGGCGGCGCGGCGGCGTCGGAGACGATTTCGCGAATGCTCTGCGCCGTGCCGGTGAAAATCCACTCGATCCAGCCGATCGGCTGAAGCAGGCCGGTCATCCAGCGTTTCGCGCCCGGCGGCAGCACGACAAGCACCAGCGAAAACGCCATGAGCCAGGCGAACAGAGCGGGCTTGGTGAGTCTCGCGGCCAGCGGCTTCATCGCGCGCAGTGTAATCGCGGCGGAGAGGGAGGGAAATTGCCACGGATTTCACAGATTGACACGGATAGGAGCGAAGCGGATGCATTCGTGCGGTCGATCATCGGATTCGAGCGCACTGTGAGTGGCAACCGACGTGCGAGCGCGAAAACGCGTGGCTTACGCAGTAACTCGGTCCTTCTTATCTGTGCAAATCTGTGAAATCCGTGGCACTTAGTATTCGTCTTCATCCGACTCAAGCGTCTGGTGCCACTCATCAAGGTGATTCAAATATTCGCCCGTGCCGCGGGCGACGCATGTGAGCGGGTCGTCGACCACTTTCACATCCAGCCCAGTGGCCTTCGCCAATACCTGATCGAGGCCGCGCAGCAGCGCCCCGCCGCCCGCGAGGTGAATGCCGTTGTCCACCAGATCGGCGGCAAGTTCCGGCTCGGCCTGTTCCAGCGTGCGCAGCACCGCATCGACGATATGCCCCGCCGGCTCTTTCAGCGCCTCGCGCACTTCCTCGCCCTTGATCGCGCACTTTCGCGGCAGGCCGCTGATCATGTCGCGCCCGCGCACGTCAAATTGTCGCTCCTGTTCCTGCGGCGCGACCGAGCCGATGTCGATCTTGATTCGCTCGGCCATTTGCGGGCCGATCATCAGGTTGTACGTGCGTTTCAGATAGCTGATGATCGCCTCGTCCATGTCATCGCCCGCGACGCGCAACGATTGCGAAACCGCGATGCCCGACAAGCTCATGATCGCCACTTCGGTCGTACCGCCGCCGATATCGACAATCATCGACGCGGTCGCTTCGTGAATCGGCAACCCCGCGCCCAGACCGGCTGCCATCGGCTCGTCGATCAGATACACCCGCCGCGCGCCGGCCCGCTCAGCCGAGTTGTAAACGGCGCGTTTCTCGACAGCGGTGATGCCCGACGGAATGGATATCACAACCCGCGGGCTGGCGAGTCCGCGATTGCCGTGCACCTTTTGAATGAAATATTTGAGCATCGCCTCGGTAATGTCGAAGTCGGCGATCACGCCGTCCTTCAGCGGGCGAATAGCGGTGATGCTGCCCGGCGTGCGGCCGAGCATTTCCTTGGCGACGAGTCCGACAGCGGGGCCGTGCTCGGTTTCGAGAACCTGGTTGGTGCCTTTGCGCACGGCGACGACGGAGGGTTCATTCAGGACGATGCCTTCGCCCTTGACGCAGACCAGCGTGTTGCAGGTGCCCAGGTCGATACCCATGTCGACGCTAAAGAGACCTGTCAAACGCTTCAGGAACACACGCGACTCCCATCCATGGGCGTGAGCGGGCGATCAGACGATCGGATAGCTTCTCGCTCGCGACGAATGATCGCCGCCAATCCGACGACCTGCAAGTACCCGAAGCGACGCGCGCGGCGAGTTGCGACTGAGAACCGATCCCACAACCGTGCGTGGGACGGGTTTGAAACCCGTCTTTCGCAGTTGTGGGATAGCTTTTTAGCTGCCGCCCGGAGCGATCACGCTGCCGAACAGCGTGCTAGCGCGATAGATCACATAGAACATGGCGATCAGGCCCGCCAGAAAACCAATCAGTGCGAGCACCGTGTAGATATCATTGTCAGCCGGGCCGGGTCGTCCCGAACCAAAGCTTCCGCCGGGCATGCTGGACATCGTAGAAATCTCCGCGTGGCGCGATCGCCCAGTGAGTTAGTTCTCGGGGTTGTACCAAACCATGTCGCCCTTGCGAATTTCGGTCGCGGCCTGCGATGCAAGCTTGCCGCCCGCCTCCTTGGGTCGAACGCGATCAATCACGATCTCGCCCAGATAGGTACCGCCGCGATAGACCAGCATGGTCATGCCGCTGACCAGCCCGGACGCTTCGCCGATGTCGACGCCCGCGTACGCACCGTTCACCTCGGTGATCGTGCCGCGAATCTGACCCGCGACGGTCGGGCGGGCGGTGGTCACGCTCGGCTCGGCGGCGGGCGCGGCCTTTGCCGTGGTGACCGACTTCTGTTCGCAGGCGTACAGCTTTTCCTGAATATTGCGAGCCTGATCGGTGACGATCGTCACCTGCGTGCTAAGGTCCAGCACGCGGCTGTTGAGTTGGCCGTTGCGGGTTTGCAGATCCATGTTCTGCGTCAGCAGCGTCTGGTTCTGCTTCTGCGCGTCCTTGAGCTGCCCAACCACCACGTCCAGCGTTTCCTGCAATTTCGTCCGGTCGGCGGTGAGTGCCAGACGCTCGTTCTTGGTCGTGGTCAGCTCGGCCTTGATCTTGGTGATCTCGTCCGTCATCTCCTGAATTTTCTTCTGCGACGCGGCCAGCTCGGTCTGCTTGGCCTGGATGTCCTGATCCTTCAACGCGAGCTGTGCGTAGGAATTGGCGACCGTGTTCTGGCGAAGCGACATCTCGGCATCGCGCTGCGTCTGATACGTCTCGGCCAGACGCTTCCAGTTGTCCCACTGGGCCGCCGACGAAATGAACAGCACCGACAGCACGATCGACACGACCGACGACAGTACCACAAACACCTTGGTCATTGTGCTCACGAATACGCTCCTTGCGCAACGCCCGCTCTCGGCGAATACGGCGTAAATCCAGTTTGTCGGCAGAGACCCCACGCGAGCGAGCGGCTATCGGTCGCCGTCAACAACGCGAGGCGTCAGTATAAGCTGCGCGCCATTTGCTTCAACCTCATTGTGTCCGAGATCGGTTCGCTTGGCAACGCCGCCGGGGCGGAGCCGACAGATTTTCGCCTCGGCCACGGAACTTGGCGGCGACCCGTGCCCGATCCGAGCCCGACGCGCAAGCTAGGTCTTCGCGTACCCATGCCCGAGAACCTCGCTTGCGCGTTCGGGCTCGGTTTGGATCAAGCGCGGCGTCGAACTCCCTGGGCACATCACAATTTTTCGTCCACGACGGATTGGCGTCCGCTCAATGAGTGTCGGGGCGGCCGCGGTGAGCCGTCCGAGCGTCATCTCGGCGGCCCCGCACCGCGGCAGGAAAACACAACCCGACACGCCCCGAGCGAGCTGCCGGGCGACGAGCGCGTACGCATCGTTCACGGCTTTCGACAGACGAAATTGCGGCGTTGCATCGACACGGGCCGCCTCTGTCTGCCAATCGGCCAACAACTCGGCGTTGACGCGGGCACGCCAAATGCACCGACCGCGACTGAGAATCACGGTAAGTTGCCGCGACGGATCGCTGCTCGGAAACAGCAGCAGCCCGCCGGCGAGTGCCTCGGCCTCTGCCGCACCGCGGGCCAACTCGAACGCGTGACGAAGCACCGCCAGTGTGCGATGCTTGGGATCGTCCGACACGTACAGTTCGCTCGACTCGACGTCGGTGACGCCGAGCGTTGCGGCGAGCGCGACAATCTCGGCGTCGCTCTCGCCGCGCAAGATGATTTGGGGATCGGTTAGGATCGTGAGCGCGTTCGCGAATTCTTCCGCCGATCGCCGCGAACGAATCGGCCCGAAGCAGCAGTCGCCGCCCACCACCTGCGGCGAGATCACCCATTGCCCGCGATCGTCGCGCCACAAATAGCAGTAACGTGCCCAGCTGCGCATCTGTGTATTGAACGGCGGACGCAGGCGGCGAATCAGATCGGCTTCGCGCAGCAGCGCTTCCAACTCGCAATCGGCGGGCCAGAGCGCGACCGACGCAATCTGCTTCACCCACGCCGCGTAGTAGCTGCCGCCTTTCTGAGCGAGATGCGAACGCAGCCGTGTGCGAGCGATTTTGGCCTTGCCGACGTAGAGCAATCGCTCGTCGGCGTCGAAGAATGCGTACGTGCCGCAGGTGCGCGGGATCTCGTCGATGCGGTCGATCGCGGCGACGATCGGCGCGCGAACCTCGCCACCGACCACGTCGGCAAAGGCGTTATCGCGGCGAGCGCTCGCTGCGGCCGCGGTGCGATCCGGTACGAAGAGCAGCGATTGCGAACTGGCGGAAAACAGCACGTCGCGGCGGGCAGCTTCAGCGTGGCGGGCGAGCGCTAGGCCGCGCATCTCGCGCGGTGTCGTTTGACCGGTGAGGCGCACCTGGGCCATCGCCGCCTCGGGAAGTTGCGCGAGCCAGCGCGTAACGGCGTCGATCACCTGCTGCTTGTTGCGACCGCTCACGTCGAGCGGCAGCATCGCCATCGGACGCACGCTGTGCTCGACGAAACGCGACGTGATGCCGCGCGCGGTGAGGTCGAGCAGCATCACGCCTTTCGGCTCGTCGACTTCGGCGAAGGTGATGCGATCGGTCGAGCCACTGTAGACCATCGGCGGGCCGTCGCCGTCCATGTTGCGGATGACCTGGTGCCGATGAATGTGCCCGAGCGCGACATAATCAAATTCGCCCGGAATCGAATGGCGGTCGATCACGTCGTCGCCGCTTCGAAAACGGAAATTTGCCGGGCCGCAGGTCGCCGATTCGATGGTTTGGTGCAGGGCGAGAATGTTCACGTCGCTGCGATGCTCGTTCCACGCGGTCGCGGCGAGTTGCTGCTCAAACGCCTCGCGCACGCCGCGGCGAATGCACGGCAACGCGGCGATTGAGACCGTAATGCCGCGCAGGTCGAATCGCATTGTTGTCGGCTGTCGCACGATGCGCAGATTGGGATGCGCAAAAAGCACCGATCCCGGAATCGCGCAGCGTTCGTGGTTGCCGGGCACGATGACGATCGGAATTCCCGCGTCGGCGACGTCGAGGAGTGCATCAGCGGCAGCGGTGATAGCCGCGGCGCTGGGCACCGGCATGTCGAACAAATCGCCCGCGTGCAGCACGAGGTCAACGCCGTCGCCGGTGATCGCGTGCGCCAGCGCCGCCCGAAAGCTGCGAATGAAATCATCACCACGCCGCGGTCGATCGACGCGCGGCCGGGCCGGCAACTCGGCTCCGATGTGCGTATCGGCCAGATGCAGAATTCGCGGCGGTCGGGACATGGTCGGCGATGATAGCGGGCGCGGGGCGAATGTCGAGTCGAGTTTGGGCGATGTTCGGATGTCAATTGCGAGATCACGGTGCTCTTCGTGCCGGGCCGTCTGGTAGGTGCTTTGATCGCATGGCGATTCCGACGCGGAACGAGCCAATCTACATGAACTCGGAAAAAATCGAAAAGGATTGACGCTTGCTGCCTTTGCTGGTTACAAATGAACCTTGAGTCGACTTCGGCTGCCGGGCAGGGCTGGAACTCGAAGCCGTTTTGTTATTGTGGAGACGAAGCACATGCTCTCGATTCGATTGGATTCGACGATCTTCCGCGTCTGCGTGCTGTCGGCTTTGGCGACGACACTGTTGCATCCCAACCGAACAACTGCCGGTCCGCCCTGCGAGCCGCAGTGGCACGGCGGTACCATGCTGCCCGGATTTGACGGGACCGTTTACGCACTAACGGAATTCGACAACGGCAGCGGCTCGGTGCTCTGTGCAGGCGGTTCCTTCGGTACCGCGGGCGGCGCGACAGCAAATGGGATCGCCATCTGGAACGGTAGCGGTTGGTCATCGCTGGGCGGGGGGTTCAACAGCAGTGTCGTTGCGTTGACCGTGTTCGACGACGGCGGCGGTCCGGCGTTGTATGCAGGCGGGCTTTTCACATCAGCGAGCGGCGCGCCTGTGAACTACGTCGCGAAGTGGAGCGGGAGCGATTGGTTGCCTCTGGGTAGCGGTGTGAGCGGTTGGGTCTATGCGCTCACCGTTTTTGACGACGGCAACGGGCCGGCTCTCTATGCCGGGGGACGATTCAGGACCGCGGGTGGTGCGGCGGCGAATTACGTGGCTAAGTGGAACGGTGCCTCATGGTCGCCGCTGAGCAACGGGATGGATGACACGGTCCACGCCCTATGCGTGTTCGACGACGGAAATGGACCCGCATTGTATGCAGGCGGTTGGTTTTCATTCGCCGGCACGGGGCCCGTGAACCATATCGCCAAGTGGAACGGCATCGGTTGGTCGGCGCTTGGCAGTGGTGTAAACGCCGGTGCGTACGCCCTGACCGTGTTTGACGACGGCAGCGGTCCGGCGCTTTGCGTGGGTGGCGTATTTGGCAATGCCGGTGGATCGCAAGCGCGCAACGTGGCGAAGTGGAACGGCCACAACTGGTCGCCGTTGGGTGCCGGAGTAGGAAGCGGGGTTTGGGCGATCACGGTATTCGACGATGGATTCGGCCCGGCGCTTTATGTCGGCGGCGACTTCAGAGCAGCCGGCGGTGCTCCGGCGATCGCAGTTGCCAAGTGGAACGGTAGCAGTTGGTCGCCGCTCGCGGGTGGTGTCAGCCACACGACTACGCCGTCCGTGTTTGCACTGACGGCCTTCGACGATGGCAACGGCCCGGCGCTGTCTGTCGGTGGCTACTTCACGTCCGCCGGCGGGATACCGGCGAGCCGAATTGCAGCGTGGCGCGGGTGTCCAGACGAGCCGTGTTCCGGCGACGTGGACGGCGACGCGGACGTTGACTTAACTGATTTGGCATTCCTGCTGACGAACTTTGGGTTGCCGGAGGGGGCAACGCGCTCGCAGGGCGACCTCGACGCTGATTTCGACGTCGATTTGGCCGACTTGGCCCAATTACTGGCACACTTCGGAACGCCCTGCTGAGTGCCGCCGAGACGGATTGATGCGCACTCGGCAGCGTGACTCGTTCGCGGTGCCGGGCGAATCATCACGCGTTTCGGGCGATTTCCGCAGATTACTCTCAGTTCATTAAACGCCTGCGCCGCACGGCTCGTTCCCAAAACCGCCGGCTCCATGGCCGGTCCGTTCGCACGCCGCCGCAACCATCGTAGAATGCCCGCTTGGCGCGGGGTACCGAATGGGTTGGGAAGCCTGGTTCACATTGTGCGTCCTTGTCGTCGTCCTCATCGCGCTCGTGCGCGAGTGGGGGCCGACCGACATGGTGCTCATGGCCGGCGCGGTCGCCGTCACCGTTGCGGGCGTCATTTCGCCCAAAGACCTCTTCGCCGGATTCTCCAATGAGGGCATGTTGACCGTCGCGGCCCTCTTCGTCGTCGCCGCCGGCGTGCGCGAGACCGGGGCACTCGACATCATCGGCCGCTTCATGATGGGCGGCGCGCGGACCGAGACCGCCGCCATGCTGCGCATGTCGCCGCAAGTCGCCACGCTTTCGGCGTTTCTGAACAATACCGCGGTCGTGGCGATGCTGTTGCCGGTCGTCACCGATTGGTGCCGCAAGCACAATGTCTCGCCATCGCGGCTGCTGCTGCCGCTTTCGCATATCACGGTGCTCGGCGGCTGCATCACGCTGGTCGGCACGAGTACGAATCTCGTCGTGAACGGCCTCATGGCCCGCGCGGTCGTCGCCGACCCGTCGCACGCGACGGACCTGCGGCCCATGTGGCTCTTCGAACTCGCGATGGTCGGCATTCCGTGCGCGCTGGCGGGGACGGCCTATATGCTGACGCTCGGGCGCAAGCTCATGCCCGATCGCAAAGACATGCTCGAAAGCTTTGATGCGCAGCGACGCGACTACCTGGTCAACGTGCGCGTCGAGCCGGATTGCGTCTTGATCGGCAAGCAAATCGAAGAGGCCGGCCTGCGGCGCTTGCCGGGACTCTTCCTGACCGAAATTCGCCGCGGCAACCGCATGATCGCGCCGGTCGGGCCGAACGAAACTGTGCAGCCCGGCGATCGGCTGACCTTTACCGGGGCGGTGTCGACGATCGTCGATCTCGAACGCATTCGCGGGCTGGTCGCCGTCAGCGAAGACGAGCCGGCGTCGCGCGACCATGAGCGCGACTATGTCGAGGTGGTGATTTCGGTCTCGTCGCCGCTTTGCGGGCAGAGCATCCGCGATTGCAACTTCCGCGCACGATTCAACGCCGCCGTGCTGGCCGTGCATCGCGGCGGCGAGCGGCTGCTCGGTCGCGTGGGCGATATCACGCTGCGCGCCGGCGACGCACTGCTGATCCAGGCCGGGCCGCATTTCCTCGCGGCTCATCGCAACAGCCCCGACTTTGTGCTGGTCAGCCAGATGCAGGACACGCGGCCCGTGCGGCACGACCGCGCGCTGATCTCGATGGCGCTGCTGCTGGTGTTCATCGTGCTGCTCGCGACCGAGTGGCTCGCCGCGCCGGTCGCAGCTTTTTTGATTTCCGGGCTGATGATCGTCTCACGCTGCATCTCGCCCGCCGCGGCCCGACGTGACGTTCGCTGGGATGTGCTCATCGCGATCGCGGCGTCGTTCGCGCTCGGTGCGGCACTCGAAAAATCCGGGGCGGCGGCGGAGATGGCGAAGTGGATGGTCGGGGCGGCGGGGCCTTTCGGGCCGATCGCGGTGCTGGCGGCGGTTTACCTCGTGTCGATGTTGCTGACCGAGCTGATCACCAACAACGCGGCAGCGGTACTGGTCTTTCCGATCGCGCTCGAAGTCGCCGAGCAGCTAGGCGTTCCCGCGCGGCCGATGATCATGGCGATCACATTCGCTGCCTCGTTCGGATTTGCGACGCCGATGGGCTATCAGACCAATTTGATGATCTATGGCCCCGGCGGCTACCGCTTCCTCGATTTCGTGCGTGTCGGCGTGCCGCTCGATTTGATCTGCATGGCGGTCGCGGTGACGCTCATTCCGTTCGTCTGGCCGCTGGGTTAGCGATCGGAGATCGGCGCGCGATGTTGTCTGAGACGTGCCATGTGGCATGCTTGGGCTGTACTCAGCCCAAGCATGCTTCGCCGCGCGCGTGACCGAGCTCTCGCCAATCTTCGACCGGTCGTCCCGCCAACGCCTGCCCAAACTTGATCAACGATGTGATTCTCGCGTCATTTTGAAGCCGCCGCGGGAACGCACCGGCGCTGCAACCTACGCTATTCGCGTGCGACGCACTGCGCTCCAATCCGATACCCGCGACCCCGTACGGCGCACACACACCCGCCGCTTCCCGATAAAACCCGCAATCCAGTCAATCTGGCCGAAGGTGGTCAACGAGAGGGGGGCGCGTGAGCATCTTGGTTATCACGACCTTGGCCACACTCCATTTGAGCGGCGGCCAACCCATTGCGCCAGCGCCCGGGCTCCGTGGATCTCGACATTCGACCTTCGCCATTCGGCCTTTTTAGTGGCTCGGCGAATGCGAACCGCAGCCGGGGCCGAGCAGAACGGCATTGATCAGGAGTTGTCCCGCGCCGCGATACGCGCCGCG
>JBJXFK010000066.1:0-7577 GCA_046155505.1 Phycisphaerae bacterium | reverse complement strand
AAAAAAAGAACGATCGGCCTGCACCTCTTATCCTCACTTGCCGCCCGACTGACAAGGGTCCAGTCGGATGGGGGAGCCCGGCAGTTGAATCAGGACCGAGGGAAACCGATCGTTCATTATGTTGAACCGTACACAAGAGCAAATCTGGTCGGATTCGCGTCAAGACGCGAGCGCCGAATCAGATGATGCTGCCATGCACAGACTCACGCGCAATGCAGACACACGAACCAGACGTGCGGACAAAATCGGAGAGCGAGACGTGACGGACGGTCGCCGCGGCAAGGCCGAGCGAGTCGAATCCATCTGTGGCAAACGCAGAGCGGTTGCCCGAACAACGCAAGCCAGCCATGTCAAAGCCGACCGATCGAGTTGGTAAACAGCGCAACGATACACGCTTGCGCGCGTTTGACCAATCCGATCGGGTACTCGACGGAAGCTGGGAACCCGCGTCTCCCTCCAATGCGGACCACACGGACAGCCGATTCACCTATCGCCGATACTTGTGGTTTCGAGTCCGAAACCGGTTCCGGCAGGTGAGGTTGCGCGCAACGCCACCGGTAGCACGGCCATCCGCTAATAGTAGGCTTCGTAAAATCACGTTTTCAAACTTGATCCGGAAAAAACTCTCATTCGTTTCCAGAGACGCAAACCGCTGAGTTATCAAAGAGTTAGACGTCCAATCATGCGATCGGAACCGATAACGACGCTCGGATTCTCATCGCTGAATGTTTGCCCAGATTACGGTACCATGCGAATCGCGCGGCGGGCGAAACCTCGCAAAGCCGGCGCGCAGGGCGGCAGTAGATATGAAGTACGTACTGACGGGCGCGACCGGTTTTGTCGGCGGGGCTTACCTCAAACACCTGCTTGCGCGGGATGAGGAAGTCACCATCATCTCGCGACGGTCGGGCGGTACGGAGTGGTTGCGGCGAGCGGGCGCGAGCGTGATCGTGGCCGACCTCGAATCGCGCGAGTCGCTCCGCAAGCTCGACTTTCGCGGGTCGATCGTCGTTCACTGTGCCGGGTTCGCATCGCACTTTGGTCGCACGGCGGATTCGAGCCGTGGGAATCTGGTCGCCGCGCAGAACCTGGTCGCGGCGGTCGGGCAACATCGCCCGCGTCGATTTGTGTTTGTGAGCTGCGCGCAGGTCTACGGGCCCGCAGTAAACGGGCAGACCGTGTCGTCGGCGTCGACCGCACCGATGCCGGCCCGGTACAACGCAGTGGCGATCAACAAACTCGCCGCCGAGCGTGTCGTGCTTGAGCGCTGCACGGCTGACGGGATCGCGCCGGTGACGCTGCGACTCGGACATCTTTATGGCGGCGGCGAAGTGAGCGACACGCTTGTGAGCGACGCGAAAGTGGGCGAGCTGGACGTTTTTGGCGACGGCGCGAATCGCTTGCCGCTGCTACACGTCGATGACGCCGTCTCGGCGATCGACAAGGCGGCGACGCATCCGCGGGCGGTCGGGCATGTGTTTGACGTGGCGTCGGACGAGCGCGTGACGCAGCGGCAGTTTGTCGAATCGCTCGGTGCGTGCCTGGGCCTGAAGCCGACCATTCGGACGATTCCGATCGCAAAGGCCCGCTCGGCGGCGACATGGGCGGGCATGCGAGCCGGACTTTTCGGCGCCCGGCAGCGGACTTCGCACACGTGGGTCGATTGGTTCACGTGCGACATGCAGCTTGACTGTACGGCGATCGAAAGCGATCTGGGCTGGTCGGCGGAGGTGACGCTGGCCGAGGGCATGCGGCGAACGCGTGTTCGGCTGGAGGCGCTGCGCAGTCCACCGATGTACGCCGCCGGTAGCGGCCGATTTTAGGGGTGTGGCCACGGATTTTGGCAACAATCCGAGCCCCTAGGATTTCGCGCGGTCGTGCGTGAAGACCTAGCTTGCGCGTCGGGCTCGGTTTGAAGCGACGATCGCTCAATTTGCCAAAATCCGTGGCCAGACCCGATCGTATCGCTACGCCAGCACGTCGCGCATGTGATACAGCCCCGCCGGTATACCCACGATCCACTTCGCGGCACGCAGCGCCCCGGCGGCGAATACGTCGCGCGATTCGGCACGGTGTGAAAGCGTGATGTGCTCCTGCGGCGTGGCGAAGTGCACGTCGTGCTCTCCCACGATGCCGCCCATGCGAAGCGCGTGAACGCCAATCTCGCCGCGCTTGCGAGCGCCGACGATGCCCTCGCGTCCGTAGAGCGCGACAGCCTTGGGATCGACTGAGCGACCCTCGCACGCGGCCTCGAGTAGTGCCCGGGCCGTACCGCTCGGTGCGTCGGCTTTCAGGCGATGATGCGATTCGCTGATTTCGATGTCCCAATCTGCGTCGAGCAGTTTCGCCGCGTCGCGCACCAGGCGCAGCAGGATGTTCACACCAATGCTCATGTTGGGTGACCACAGCACGGCGGTTTTGGCCGCCGCGGCGCGCAGTGCGTCGTGATGGGCGGCTTCGAGGCCGGTGCTGCCGCTGACGATGGGTTTGCGATGTTCGGCGCTCCACGCGGCCCAGTGCGCCGCGCCGGCGGGCGAGGTGAAATCGACCAGCACATCGCAATCGGTCGGGCATTCGACGGCGATCGGCACGGCGAGCGACCTCACGCCGGCGATCGTGCCTGCGTCTTGTCCGAGCAGTGGATCGCCCGCAATGCCGAGCGCGCCGACGACCTGCAACTGCGCATCGTCGGACGCCAGACGCACCAACGTGCGGCCCATGCGGCCCGTCGCGCCCACGATGACGACTCGCGTTTTGCTCATTCGATCGTTTCCAGCAGAGACTGCATTTCGCCTTGGGTGTGCCAGTCGCCGGCTGATTTGGCGACCGCGATGCCGTTGGTCAGTGTCTCGCGGGCCGTGTCGTGCTTGCCGCCGTTGATCAGTGCGCGGGCTTTGTGGTAATACGCGGCGGAGTATTTGCCATCGACGTCGATCGCCTTTTGAAACGCGGCGCTGGCGTCGTCCCATTGCTGCAGATTGATGAATTCCAGGCCGACGCCGTAGTGCGACATGGGGTCGGTCGGTGCGATGGCGACGAGTTTTTGCAGTTGTTCGAGTCGGGTCATGCGTGCGGCCTCGGGCTATTTCGACTTGCGCGGCTTGGAGTACTCACTGACGATGGTCGAGTGCATGCCCCCGCGCGGTGTCCAGCGGGTTTCGACTTTCAGGCGGCGCGGCGCGAGCAGCGCGACGAGTTCGTCGCAAATGCGGTTCGTGACGGCTTCATAGAAAATGCCCTGATCGCGGAAGGCCTGGAAGTAAAACTTCAGGCTCTTGAGCTCGACGCAGAGTTTGTCGGGCACGTATTCGACGACGACAGTGCCGAAGTCGGGCTGTCCGGTTTTCGGGCAGAGGCTGGTGAATTCGGGCTGGACGTGCGTGATGAGGTAGTCGCGGCCCGGTGCGGGGTTGGCAAAGGTCTCGATGTTGGGTTTACGAACGGGCATTGCGGCTCACTTTTCGAAGGCGGAATCAGCTCGCTTCGTGACGCCGGATGATAATCGGATCGACTCGGCTCGGCTTGAACGGGGAATTCTGCCACAAACCGACCCCGACGCGCAAGCGAGGTCTTCGCGCAATCGCACACGTAGACCTCGCTTGCGCGTCGGGCTCGGATCGCGTGCGCGATGGGTCGCGAACAACAGGTCGCGCGTTACAGCTTGCGCTGCATGTACACCACGTCCAGCCAGCGGTCGAATTTGAAGCCGACTTCGAGCATGCGGGCCACCTCAACAAAACCCGCGCGGGCGTGCAGACGGATGCTTGGCTCCTGTGTCGCGCAGATTCCCGCGATGATCGAATGGAATCCGTGCTGTCCGGCGAGGCGAACCAATTCCGCCAAGATCACGCCGCCATGCCCCTGCCCGCACCAATCCGGATGAAGGTAAATGGAGTTTTCGCAGGTGAAGCGATACCCCTCGCGCGGCCTGAATTTCGACAGGCTGCCCCAGCCCACGACCGTCTCTCCCCTATCGAGCACGATTACCGGATAGGCTCCGCCGTGTTCCCGCCACCACGCCTCCCGCTCTTGCATCGTGTCGGGTTCGTAGGCATAGGTGCATGTCGAGGTGCGGACATAGTGATTGTAGATCTCGTTGATCGAGGGCAGGTCGGCTTCGACGGCGGGGCGCAAGGTTGGCGGCATTTTGTCGTCTCCTGCCTTGGGCATACGATCATAATCCGATCGTGTTCGCTCAGTTGCCCGCTACGGGCGGGAAAGGTACATTCACCGATCCGGAAGGGCGAATCGGCGACTCGGGCACGGACCAAGGAACTCGACGCGTCCCAGCCGTCTCCACTTTTCATCAGTAGGGAGCTTTGCGTATGAAAACCAGTTGGATGAGCCGAGCTGTCAGCGCGTGTCTGGCCGCGAGCGTGAGCATGCTGATCGTCGGCACCGCCGTCGCGCAGGACACGCCCAATCAGAATCAGGCACCGGACCTGCCGGCCCCCAAAGCGGGCAAGGGCGGCGAGGGCCGTGACGGCGATGACAAGCCCAAGCGTTTCCCCGAGATGAGCGAACTGACCAAGGACATGAAGGCCACCGAGGGCTTGTTCACGGTCTATCGCTTCGACACATCGGACAAGTCGCGCGATCCGGAAAAGCTGCTGGCCAAGATCCCCGCGGCGCTCATCAACGATGACATGCTGTTCGCGACGAGCCTCAGCAGCGCGGGGAATTTCTCGGGCTGGATGTGGGGCGATGTGCTGTTCCGCTTCGAAATCGCCGGCAACCAGCTCAAACTGGTCACGCCCGATACGCGTTTCGTGCGCAAGGAAGATGCGGCGATCGCCGATGCGGTCAAACGCACGTATGGCAACACGTTTATCGCGGCGGTGCCGATTTTGTCGATGTCGCCAAGCGGCGATGTGTTGATCGACCTCGGCGGATTGCTGAAGTCGAACATCGCGCAGGTGCCATCGCCGGGTACGGTTCGCCCGGACCTGAGCGAATGGAACAAAATCAAAGTGTTTCCGGACAACGTGCTGATCGAGGTCAATTTGGCCTTTGGCGAGCGCCAGGGCGGTCAGATGGCCGGCGTGGCATATGCGTTCCAACGTTTGCCCAAGCTTGGCGGATACAAGCCGCGTGAGGCGGATCAGCGTTTGGGCTACTTCCAGACTGATCGCATCGACTGGACGCGTTCGAACAACGAGCGCGAAGTTGACGTGCGCTACATCAATCGCTGGCAGCTAGAGAAGCGCGATCCGTCGCTGGAGCTCAGCCCGCCGAAAAAGCCGATCATGTTCATCATTGAGAAGACGGTGCCGGTGCAGTGGCGGCGCTATGTCCGCGCGGGTGTTGAGGAGTGGAATCGCGCGTACGAGAAGATCGGGTTCGTCGATGCGGTCGTCGTGCAGCAGCAGACGGACGACAACGAATGGGCAAATATCGATCCCGAGGATTCGCGGTACAACTTCGTGCGCTGGACGGTCACTGGTCGCGCGCTCGCCGTCGGTCCGTCGCGAGCCGACCCGCGCACGGGTCAGATTCTCGATGCCGACATTGTTTGCGACGACGCTTGGGTGCGCTTCTACATCACCAATTACGACGTGTTAACGACGCCCAAGGGCATCGCCAGTCTCAAGGGTCCGGGTTGGGACTTGTTCCTCGAAAAGTTCCCGACGCTCGTGCCCGAAGTGCTGAAGCCGCAGGAGAACAAGCCGGTCGAGGGCATTCCGCAATTGCGTCCGCCGAGCCTGGTCGATCTGCCCGCTCCGCACCCGTGCAATGCCAAGCATGGCTATTGCTGTGCGTATGCAGAGGGCATGGTCGAGCAGCTTGCGACGGCGCAGTTCGCGCTAGTCGCGACCGGTTCGGGCAAAAAGCTGCCCGAGCACATCATCGGCACGGCGTTGAAGGAAGTGATCGCGCACGAAGTCGGCCACACGCTCGGCCTGCGACACAACTTCAAGGGTTCGGCGTTTTTGCCGCTTGAAGAACTCAAGAAGCGACGCGACAGCGATGATCCGACGACGGCGTCGGTCATGGACTACAACCCGCTGCTCATTTTCGCCGACGATGACGTGACCAAGGTGAAGAATTTTGTTTCGCCGGCGCTTGGCCCCTACGACGATTGGGTGATCGAGTACGGCTACAGCGTGCCGAAGGCCGGCAAGAGCGAAGAAGAGAGCCTGAAGGAGATCGCCAGCCGCGCGACGCAGCCGGGGCTCGACTATGGCACGGACGAAGACACGGTCGGCGTTTTCTCGCCCGATCCGTATTCGGTTCGCTATGATGCGGGCAGCAATCACATGGATTGGGCACGCAGTCGTCAGGAACTGGTCGACAAGTTGACCAAGGACATTTTGACCTGGTCGATTCGCGACGGTGAAGCACGGTATTTCACGACGCAGGCGTTCAACGTGCTGATGGCGCAGCGCACGCGGAATTTCCAGTTCGTGGCACGGCTCATCGGTGGTCAGACGTTCAATCGCGACTACAAGGGCGATCCGAATGGTCGGCCGGCGCTCGTCATCACCGATCCGCAGGTGCAGCGCGATGCGCTGAAGTTCCTGAGCGAGACGTTGTTCAGCGATCAGTTTGTGAAGGTCTCGCCTGAAGTGCTCAACAACCTGCCCGCGTCGCGCTGGGGCGGCGATTTGCGGATCGACTATCCGATTCACGATCGCATTGCGGCGATGCAAGCCAGCACGCTCGTCGATATCTGCTCGCCGCCGGTGTTGCAGCGCGTGTATGACGCCGAGCTCAAGACGGAAGATCCAAAGAAGTTCACCGCGGCCGAGTTGATCACCTCGGTGCGCGACGGGATTTTCCCGCAGGTCGCGGCGGGTTCGAAGTCGGGTCCGTTTACCGATGCGCAGCCGATGATCAGCTCGATCAGCCGCAATTTGCAGAAGAACTATCTGGCGATCATGCTGGGCGCGGCGCAGCTCGCACCGGGGCAGGCGGTGTCGGCCGATCTGAACGGCATGATCCGCTTTGCGATGCGCGAGCTGAGCGATCGCATCGGGTCGACGCTGAAGTCGGGCGAAGGCGGTTCGCTGAAGCTCGATTTTGCGAGCAAGGCGCACCTGAGCGAATGCAAGGACCGCATTGATCGCGTGCTGAGTGCGCAGTTCGAAGCGCGCTAAGCCCGACGGATTGACGTCTCGGCGAGTATTTCGATGCCGCGTCCGGCAAGTATTGCCGGTTGCGGCATCGCTGTTTTTCAGGTCTGCGCATGACATTTCGGTTGCGGGGCGGCATGTCGGGTCGGTACGATTTGGTGAATTGGTTTTCGTTTGCGCCCGATCTGCGCGAGCCGCCGACACGCAATTCGCACTGGGCAGGATGGATATGAGCATCGTTCCGTCGAGCCCGCCGCGCACGCGGTGCCGCGCTTTCACGTTAATCGAGTTGTTGGTCGTCATCGCGATCATCGGCTTGCTGATGGCCATCATCCTGCCGGGGTTGTCGCGGGCGCGCGAGCAGGGCCGCATGACCGTGTGCCTTGCGAATCAAAAAACGATCGCCAATAGCGTTCTCCAATATGCATCGGACAACAAAGATGCAATCGTCGGGTCGTACACTGATCGCATCAGTTGGGTCGATTGGCCGCGGCGCGTGAACGG
>JBJXFK010000049.1:0-4586 GCA_046155505.1 Phycisphaerae bacterium | reverse complement strand
TCCTCATCCGTCCCGCCGAATGCACCGTCGCGTTTATTCAACAACTGCATCACGCCGATGAGCGCACCGTCGAGATTTTCCATCGGCACGGTGAGCAGATTGCGCGTCGTAAAGCCGGTCTTCTTGTCAACCTCGCGATTGAACCGTACGTCGGCGTACGCGTCGGGCACGTTGACGCAGGCGCGCTGCTTGGCCGCGCTGCCCGCGATGCCGCGGTCGGCGGGAAAGCGAATGCCCGCCTCGCCCTTGGCTACGCGGCTGAACAACTCGTCGCGCGCGGCGTCATATAGGAAGATGGTCGCCCGCTCGCACTCCATGATCTCACACGCCGCGTCGACGATTGTGCGCAGCAGCGTGTCCAGATCAGGCGTCACGGCCATTTGCCGCGCGATCTGAAGGATTCGACGGAGTCGCTGGTTTTCGTCGCGAGATTCGTGCATGTTCAGCCGCGAAGCCTAATTCGAATGCCGCCGCTCGGCAAATTGCCGGGCGGGTCAAGCCGGATCAAACGCAGGGCAAACGACCCGCGGTGCAGCTCCAAATCCGAACGCGACGCGCCAGCGAGTGCCGGTTGCGCAGCAACCGCTCCGAACGCGACGCGCAAGCGAGTGAACGCACGCGCATCGTGCGCCCAATCCGAACCCCGGAGCGCGAGCGACGGGGTAACGTGATCGGAGTAGTGAGTGTCGAGTAGCGAGTAGCGAGTCGAAGCGGAGGACGGCGCTCCCCAACTCGATATTCGAAGTTCGCTATTCGCTGCTCGATACCCCTCCGCCGCATACCCCGCTCGCTCGCGCTCGGGGTTCGGACGGGAATTCGGGCGCGCGCAGTTCGTCCGCGCGCAGGCTGACGCCGCCTCGGGGTCGAAATTTTTTCGCCGCCGCGCGGATTTTCCTCTTCCGAAACTCGGGCCGCGTCGTTATGTTGTGGGTTGTAGAGAGATCGCCGAATGGCGCATCCCTGTGGTGCGCCAGCGGGGGAACCGGATCGGCCGCGACGTTTTGCGGCTTTGGGGCGAAATCGCCAACGAATGGCGAAAGCGGATCTAGCGCCGCAAGCCCGACAGCTAACCCCGTAGGCACTCGCTGGAATTTCGCGCCTCGTCGAGCCGCCCGTCTGGGTAGCTTGTGCGCGGTCTGTCGTCGCCGCTCTGAGCGGTGCCGCGCGGGCTCGCGTATCGGCTCAAATTCACGCGAGTACAGACGAACTTTGCCACGGTTGCGGCCATGCGCGGTGCGTTGCGCGAACTGCGACCCTCGCGCTTCGCTCGCGCGGCCGCATCCGTTGGCAGTTTTGACGCTCTGCTTTCCGATTCTCGGCTTCGATCTGTTCGCGCACGAGCCGCGTTGGACACGCTCACCGCGACCGCAGGAGTGAGCGTGTCCTGCGGCGACTTCCGCCGGCTTGCCATCTTGCGCGACGCAAACGCGACGAAAGTGATTGTCGCGCAGCGACAAATCCGAACGCGACGCGCCAGCGAGTGAAAGCACGCGCAGCGTGCGTCGCTCGCCCTCGGGCTTCGGTTGGGGGGTTGTTGACAGCGCGCGACATCGAGCGGGCGGTTGCGTGTCACCCGGTGAATGTCGTGCGCTGGTCGACGAAACAGATCGGGTTCCCAAACGGGTCGATGCAGTAGAATGACCGTTCGCCCCACGGCCGTTTTGCGATCACCCCGCCCGGCTCGCCGTGGACGCTGGGCGTTTGCAGGTCGCCGCCGGCGGCGACGCAAGCGCGATGCACCGCCTCGAGATCATCGACCGCAAAGTAGATGTGTTCGGGGTTGGGCGGC
Source organism: Phycisphaerae bacterium (assembly GCA_046155505.1). Taxonomy (GTDB): domain Bacteria; phylum Planctomycetota; class Phycisphaerae; order UBA1845; family Fen-1342; genus JBJXFK01. The sequence continues at coordinate 2,797 of JBJXFK010000049.1, read as the reverse complement.
AACGATTTGACTTCGCCCTCAGCGCTCGCATCAACGCACGCCAGTACGACATTGCCACACGCGAAGTAGTGGCGACCGGGCGAGACGCGTTTGCCAGGTACACCCAGGACGGCACCATAAAACCGCGCGGCGGCGTCGATGCCAAACACTGGGAGAACGACGCGAAACAGTCGTGCTTGCATGGCGAATGTCCTTCATCCCTCGTCTTTTTCAGCCAGGTTCGCGAGCACCGAGAAATCTTCGAGCGTGGTTGTGTCGCCTTTGACCGTTCCGCCGGTGGCGACTTCGCGAAGCAATCGCCGCATGATTTTTCCGCTGCGGGTTTTGGGTAGTGCCTGCGTGAAGCGAATTTGCTCGGGGCGGGCGACGGCACCGAGCTGTGTGGCGACGTGTTTCATGAGTTCGTCGCGGAGCTTCGTCATTCCATGATCATTGGAGGAGGCGGCCAGCGCTTCCGTCGTCAGCGTCACGAATGCCGCGATGGCGTTGCCCTTGATCTCATGCGGAATGCCCACGACCGCCGCCTCGGCGACGGCATGATGCGAGACCAGCGCGCTCTCGACCTCCATCGTGCCCAACCGATGGCCCGCGACTTTGATCACGTCATCGACGCGGCCCATGATCCAGAAATAGCCGTCCTCGTCACGCCGCGCGCTGTCGCCGGCGAAATAGACACCGGGAATTTCGCTCCAATATTGCTTGATGAATCGCTCGGGATCGCCCCAGATGCCGCGCAGCATTCCGGGCCACGGCTTGCGAATGCACAAAAATCCGCCGGTGTTGGCGGGTTGCTCGGTTGCGGTGTGATCGAGGATAGCGGCGTCGATGCCGAAGAACGGCAGCGTCGCGGTGCCGGGTTTGGTAGCGATCGCGCCCGGGATCGGCGAAATCATGATGCCGCCGGTTTCGGTCTGCCACCATGTATCGACGATCGGGCACTTTTCGCGGCCGATGACCTGGTGATACCAGATCCACGCTTCAGGATTGATCGGCTCGCCGACGGTTCCGAGCAGTTTGAGCGATGACAGGTCGTGCTTGTCGGCGTGCGCGCGGCCTTCGCGCATGAACGAACGAATCGCGGTCGGCGCGGTGTAAAACTTGGTCACCTTGTGCCGCGCAATGATGTCCCAGAAGCGATCCCACTGCGGATGATTCGGCGCGCCCTCGTACATCAGCGTGGTGGCGCCGTTGCAGAGCGGGCCGTAGACGACGTAGCTGTGTCCCGTGATCCAGCCGGCGTCGGCGGTACACCAGTACACATCGTCCGGCTTCAAGTCGAAGATGTACTTGGCCGTCAGATAGGTATGCACCATATAGCCGGCGGTGGTGTGCAGGATGCCTTTGGGTTTGCCGGTGGAGCCGCTGGTATAGAGCAGGAACAACATGTCCTCGCTGTGGCATTCTTCAGCCGGGCAATCGGGCGAGGCGGCGGCCATGAGTTCGTGCCAGCAGTGATCGCGGGCGGCGTGCCAAGCGATTTTGGATTTTGTCCCGGCGCGCCGGGATTGGATTTTGGATTGATCGGCGAGCCGCGTAGCCGTTTCGCCGGCCGCAACCGGCATCGCGTCGCCGATTCGTTGATACACCACGACGGTCTTAATCAGGTCGCACTGCTCAGCCGCCTGATCGACGTTCTCTTTCAGCGGCACGACTTTGCCGCGTCGCCAGCCGCCGTCGGCGGTGATGACAATGTGCGATTGTGCATCGGTGACGCGATCGACGATGGCCTGCACGCTGAAGCCGCCGAAGATCACCGAGTGGGCCGCACCGATGCGGGCGCAGGCCAGCATCGCGACCGCCAGTTCGGGCGTCATGGGCATGTAGATCGTGACGCGATGGCCCTTCTTCACGCCGAGCGTTTTGAGCACATTTGCGAAGCGGCACACGTCGGCGTGCAGTTCACGATAGCTCGCGCGGCGAATGTCGCCCGGCTCGCCCTCAAAGAGAATCGCCGTCTTGTCGCCCAACCCCGACGCGATGTGGCGGTCGAGGCAGTTGTAGCTGAGATTCGTCTTGCCGCCGACGAACCACTTCGCGCTGGGCAGGTTCCAATCGAGCACGCGATCCCACTTGCGAAACCAGTGCAGTGACGCAGCGGCCTCGGCCCAGAACGCTTCGGGATCGGCGATCGAACGGGCGTAGATCGCGCGATACTCATCGAGCGACTTCACATGAGCCGCGGCGGAAAAACTCGCCGGCGGCGCGAACTTGCGGTTTTCGTGAAGATGCGATTCGATGCTGTCGGCATTCGGCGTGCCGGTTGCAATGGACATGGGCATTCTCCAAGTTCAGTCACTCAGCGTGTGGGATGCAAAGTATATCGGGGCAGCGCGGCGGAGTGGCTTGGTTATCTCGTGAACGATGGTCACCATGCGCGCGAGCCGCGGCGCGTCAGATGCACTGGTAGGTAAGCGTCAGGTGAACCACGTCTGTAATTCGGCGCACGGCGTGGCGATGATGCCACCATCGAAGTGGAGGCCGGCGTGACACGCAGATCGCGGGGGCGCGGGGGCGCGAGGGCGCGGGGCGCTTGCGTTGCGAATCTGTCGGCGCGCAGTGGGGCTATGGAGGTGGCGGGGATCGAACCCGCCGGCGCGGAGCCGACTTACCTTGCGGCTTGCCGGCCTCGCGTCGCCGAGAATCCGCGCTTCCGCGGATTCACAACACAGTGCGGCTCGTTTTGGAGTCTTTGCAGCCGAGCGACCGCGAGCGGAGGTCTTGTGCTGAAGCTTTGCCTGGCTTCGGCTATCTGCGGGCACATTCTCCGGACACGGGATTAGCCGTTGCCCAGGACGCC
>JBJXFK010000041.1:0-17948 GCA_046155505.1 Phycisphaerae bacterium | reverse complement strand
CCAGCCCGACGGCGGGCGGCTCGCCGCACAGCGTGACGATTCGCGCCACGAACTCGGCCGGGTTCGACGAAGAGTCGTGGGCGCTGACGGCCACATCCGCCGGCTGTCCGCTGCCCGGCTGCGACAGTGGCAGTTTGGACGCCGACTTTGACGACGACTGCGAGATCACGCTGATCGATCTCGCCATCCTGCTCAGCAACTTCGGTGCCAGCGGCGCGCCGGGCGACGTGGACGGCAACGGCGCGGTCGACTTGACCGATCTGGCGACGTTGCTCATTCGTTTCGGCAACGTCTGTCACTAGCGCTACCGCACGGACGCGCTGCGCACGCCGTCGGCTACGAAGAGCGGCTCCAGCAGCGTGCGCAGCGCCTGCCGCGCCCGGTGCAGGCGGACTTTGACGGCCGCGGGCGAGATGACGAGCCGCTCGACGGTCTCCTGCGGGTCGAGTTCTTCGATGTCGCGCAGCAGCGGCACGACGCGATAGGGTTCGGGCAGATCGTCGATGGACACGCGCACTCTCGCACGCAGTTCCGTCGTTTGCAGTCGCTCCGGCGGCGTCCAGTGCTTCGCGCAGCGTTCGGATCCGGTCCATCGACCGCTGCATCGCGGGCCAGGTGGCGCTGGGCAGCCAGCTGACCGCCAGCGCAGCGTCCTTGATCGATTCAGCGGCTTCGAGCCCGGCCATCGCTCCCTGCAGGTCGCGAATCAGCTTGCGGACCTTGTCGTACGCCGATCGCCGCTATCGGTGCTCGAAGTCGCGAAGTGCAGCCGCCGGATACGCATTCCACGGTGCCTTGCGTTGCGGCTCGACCCCAAACCGTGTTTGGAGCTGCTCGCACACACAATCCCAGTGATCGCGCGACCGGGATGAATACGCAGCCGCGCGCTGGACGTCTCCCGCGGCGCGATGTACGGCCGCCAGAGACCAATGAACATCGGCGAGCCATGCGTGCATGCCGGAGTTGTCCGATTCGGCATGCTGCGCCCGGCGCAGCGCGACGAGCGATTCATAGCGTGTCGAAATGGCCATTGCCTCGTCGATACGATTCGACGCGGCGTAGGCGAGCATTAGGATGTGCATCATCGCTTCGCGCTGATCCGCCGGCGTGGAACGCAGATCAACGCCGAGGTCATACCCAATCGTCGCGTGTTTCAGGGCTTCCTCGGGACGGTCGCAGCGCAGCAGCGCGTCGGCATAGCGCGTGTGCGTGGTCGCGACCACATGCCCCTGCACCCCGTAACCGGCTTCGAACACGTCAATGACCTGAGTAAACAATGAGTCGATTTGGTCACATCGGCCCGCCAAGCCGTAGTGTGTCGCAAGATCCCGGCGCCGAAGCGCGAGCGATTGCGGGTCGATGTGTCCCCGCGGAATCCGTTCGAGGATCAGAAGAACTCGGGCCTCGAGTTGCAGCCTGCGGTCGAAATCAAGAAGCTGGCCATGAGCCTCGGCAGCCAACGCAAAACAGTTTGCGACTGACAAATCCGGTTGGCCGAGATGTGCCTCAAGCACCTGCCCGCTGCGCTCGTACCAGCTCGCACTGCGCGGCCAGTCCGCGACGCGATGGAAACAGAGTCCGAGCAGCGCCATTGACTCCGCCGCCTCGCCGTGGATTTCGCCGAACAGCGTGCGTTTCAATTCGATCAGCGCTTCGGCCGCGTCGGAAAGCCCGCACCCGAGCGGGTCGCTGTCGCATTTTCCCAACGCACTGGCCAAAGCAAGTAAATCGTCCGCCGCTGGCAACTCCGCGGTCGCTGCCGCAATCCCGCATTGCCGCGTGAGCCGCCCGAGTAGCGCGATCGTGCTGGTCACGTCCGGATGGGTGTCGCGATTCAAAAGCAACCGAATCTTCAACGACTGCATGCACGCCTCTCGCGCGCTCTTGAAATCGGACTGCTGTTCGTGAATTTCGGAAAGCGTCTGCCACGCCCAGGCGCAGCACACGCTCGGTGCGACCGTCGCAGCCGCATACTCGCCCAACACGCCTGCCACTGTGGCTTCGGCGTCGCCTGGCCGACCCTGCTGAAGCTGCGCCGACGCGAGCATCACGCGCGCCATGCGCGCCTGCTCACGCCACGACTCGCCGAGGGCATCCCAACTCCGAGCCAGCGCGGCGGCGTCGTGTTCCGCCTCGACCAGTCGTTTGCGAGCAAGCAGCGCACCAACCTGCACCCCCGCCATGCGCAGCGTTCTTGGATCCTGCTGACCATAAAGCTGACCCATGAGCATGCGTGCCTGATAGGCGGCGGACTCGCCGGCCCATCCGGAATTCGTCCCGCGCGCCGCGTAAATGTCGGAGAGGATCGACTGGATCTGGGCCACAAGTTCCGGCTGGTCGCGCAGCCATCCGGTTTCAAGCGCTTCGCGCAGGTCGATCAGACTGTGCTCAAGCGACGCAGTCGGTGCCGCAGCCACGTTATTCGTCACCGGCGGCAGGATCTCGCTCAGCACGAGCGCGACCGCTTGCGCACGCGCCGTTTGCTCGGTTCGCAAGCTGCGCTCAATCGCCTCGCGCTTGACGGCTTCCGCGGCCCGCGCCGCCAGGTACGTTCCGGTCAACAACGCGGCGATCGATGCGATGCCCAGCACCGTAGTGAGCGCCACCGCGCGACGATGGCGGCTCAGGCGCTTTCGCACCACATACCAAATACTGTCACGCCGCGCGTCGAGCGGCGACCCATCCAGAAAATGCCGAACGTCTCGGGCCAACGCCCCGGCCGACTCGTAGCGACGCTCCGGCTCCTTCGCCAGGCACTTGAGCACGATCGTGTCGAGTTCCGCGCTGATCCCGCGCCGACGCAGGCCGGGCGGCGTCGGATCCGCACTCCGAATGTTGGCGATTACGTCCGGCAGCGACCCTGCGACAGCATACGGAAAGTCGCCGGTCAACAGGTTATGCAGCATCAGCCCAAGCGAATACACATCCGAGCGCAGGTCGATTTGTGCCGGATCGCCGCTGGTCTGTTCCGGCGAAGCCCAGCGAACGGTGCCCACGAAATGAGCTTCGCGCGTCAACGTCGTCTCGTCGCCGTGAACGGCATTACGCGCCAGGCCGAAATCCAGAACATGCGGGTCACCCGCTCGATCGACAAGCACATTCGCAGGCTTCAAGTCGCGGTGCATCACGCCGCGAAGATGCGCGCCGTGGACGGCTTCGCAGACCCGCGCGAACAAATGCAACCGGCGCTCCAGTTCGGACGCGGCAAACCGCGCCAAGTGCGATCGTGACGAATTCGAACTCGCGGCGGAACCTGTCGTCGACGATGACGCGCCGCCGACGCTTATTTCGAAATACTCGTCGAGCGGCACACCGTCGATCAATTCCATCACGAAGTAGCGACATCCCGCCGCCGCCCCGCTGTCCAGAATCTTCACGATGTGCGGATGATCCAGCCGCGCGAGAATCTCCACCTCACGCTGGAACCGCGCCAATTCGCCGCTGGTCGTCAGCGGCCCCTCGCGAATCACCTTGATCGCCACGTCGCGTTTCGTGGACAACTGCACCGCGCGATACACCACGCCCTGTCCGCCTCGACCAATTGTCTCCCGAATCTTGTATCCAGCAATCTCGACCGGAACTGGTGAATTCGTCGCCTTCGCAGCCGAGCGGCGCACCGCCGTCGCCAGCTCGACCAGCAGCTCGTTATCCTCACGCAACTGCCGCAACGCACGTTGGCAATGCCCACAGTTGCGAACGTGGTCGCGCAGCGCGTCGGTGGTTTCCAGGCCGTCGGCGATCGCCTCCAGCAGGTGCCGCTCCGGACACGCGATCGACCGCGATTCGCTACGCTGTTCCATCCGCTATTAATCCGCGTAAAGGCGATCCAACTCCGCCATCGACGATCGCAAGCGCTCGAGAACGCGCGACTTCGCCACATATACGTCGTTGGGTGTCATGCCGAATTCGGCCGCAACTTCGGCCACGGACCGCTCATCGAGCACCAGCCGTTCGAATGCGCGAATCGTCTGCTCGGCCAGCCGCGAGTCCTCGCGCAGACGTTGAAAAGCGAGCTGAAGAAGCACTTGCCGTTGCTCAGCTTCCCAAGCTGACTCGAGCTCATCGTCTGCGGGCAGCCGCTCTACCGCGGATCCACCCATCACCGTCCGGTTCGTCCACATCGCCCGATGACGATCCGCCACGCGATATCGAAGTATCGTCACCAACCACGCCCGCAAGCGCCCACGCTCACGGTTGAAGCGCCCCGCCCGATACTCCGTCAAAAATCGCACCAACGCTTCTTGCGTCACATCCGCCGCATCCGCCTCATGCAACCCAAGTCGGCGCGCAAGCGCCTGCATGATCGGAACATAACGCTCCTGAAAAACCATCCATGCGGCGTGATTCGCCGAATCGTGAAGACCGTCCAGCAGGACGGTCGTCGTGGTCTGCTCAGTCAGCCGCATACACCGCCGCCTCGTCCGAAGTGATCGCCCGATTCTACCACGCCGAGTGCTGCATCGTATGCGCGAATGAGCGTCGTACCCCGCGCGCTGCTCACGCCAATCCAATTCTCAGCGAAAAATCGGCAAATGCCGACGCATTCGGTAAGAAGAGCGGGTCGGCCTGCGGAGAAGCAGCGGACGTCGATCCGTGTGACCGACCGCCGCACCAACGCCGCAAGGAGACTCCAATGTCTTGTTACCGGAATTTGCTCATCGTCTGGCTCGTCGCCGCGCTGCCCCCAGTCGCCGCCGCCGCGCAGGTGATTCACCTTCGCAGCGGGGACGGCCCCGTGAACGGCTCGGATTTGAACATCACCTACGTCGCGGCTCCGCAATGCGGCACGCGGCTCTCGCCGGGCGCTTTCACCTCCTTCGATTTCGACGATGCGCGCAACGGCTTGCACGCGTTCATCCCCGCAGCGCAGAACTTTCTTCCGCTCGCCGGCTGTACCGGTCAACCCGCGACGCCGCGCCAGATTGTCGTCAACGGCACGCCCGACCGATCCGCGCTTTATGCGGTTCCGTTCTTCGTCGACTGCCCGGGAGCCTCCGACATGCAGTTTTGCTGGCGAGTTGACGACAGCCTCGGCGATTACAACCCGTTTCTTCCCAATCCGGAGGGTCTGTACATCTCCAACGCCAAGTTTCCCAACGGCACCCCGATCAGTGGTTCGGGCGGCGGCAACTACATCGAAACCTGCCGAAATTACGACACCACCGCTTTGCTCGCCCCCGGGCAAAACTGGCTCTACATCTATGTGCGTGACGGCGGCTGCGTTTTCAGCGGGCTGGTTTTCTGCGCTACGATCACCATCCAAAACCCAACCAGCGCCTGGCTTTCGGGCGTCGCGTTTCGCGATGACGACTGCGACGGCGTCAAGGATCTAACGGAATTGCCGCTCACCGGCGCATCCGTCATGTTCACGAACAACGCCACCGGCCAGCAATTCACCGCGACCAGCAACAACAGCGGGAAATTCCTGATTTCAGGAATCCCGTTCGGCACCTACTCGATCATTCAGCTTCCGGTCGCCGGCTTCAAAACGCCCTGCACCGCGCCAGTGCTCGTCGTCTCCGAATGCGTTAGCGACCTGCTGCTCCCCTATTGCCCCTGCCCCGACGAGCCGTTGTTCAAATCAATGGACAGCAACAACGACTGCTGGCAGGTCGTCGCGACCCCGCCGGGCGTGCCAGGGACTTTGCCGCGCCCCGTGGATTTTGTGCCCGCGCATCCGCTTTGGGGCCCCAACACCGGCTGGATGTCCGCTACGCCCACCGGCCAGCAAGGCGCACCGATCGGCGACTATGTATACGAGTGCTGCTTCTGCCTCGATGAGAGATTCTCCAACCCCATGTTGGACCTCTGCTTCTGGGCCGACGACGGTTCCACCGCTTACTTGAATGGCGTGCAAATCGGCTTTGGCATCGGCGCGCCCGCCGCAGCGTGCGTACCGATCCCGACCGTGACCGACGAAGATTTGTTCAGACCCGGACTGAACTGCGTCCAGATCGTCGTCAACAACGGTTTCGGCCCCACCGGCCTAAACGTGACCGGCCAGATGACCGCGACGGCCGGTTTGTGTTGCCAGCAATGCCCATGCGTCACGCCTCCGCCCAACATGTCCGCGTGGTGGATGCTCGACGAAACCGGCGGCCTGACCGCGTTCGACAGTTCGCAGGGACAAAACGCCGGTACGCACACCAATGGTCCATCGCTCGCGGTCGGCCAGGTCCATGCCGCGCGATCGTATGACGGCGTCAACGATTACACGCAGGTACCGGACCACCCGTCACTCGACGCCGGCACGCTGCCGTTTTCGATCGACGCCTGGGTACGAGCGAGCGACACGGACGGATCAATCGTGTCGAAGGTTTGGCTCGGTGCCGCGTTCATTGACTATCGGGGATACAGCTTGTCGCTACAGGCCGGCCTGCTTAAGTTGGACGTCGCTGACAGCCTCTTCAGCAATGCGACCTTCACTCACGCCGGCCCGCAGATTAACGACGGCTACTGGCATCACGTCGCCGCAACAGTCAGGCAGAACGACCCCTTCGGCGTCAAGCTCTACGTCGATGGCGTGCCACAGACTTTCGCGTGTGCGCTGGTAGGTAACCTCGACAATCCGGCTCCGCTGCGCATCGGCGCTTCAAACGCCTCACCCTTGCTGGCGGGGGATCTGCTCGCCGGGCAAATCGATGAGGTCGAGTTCTTCCGACGCCTGTTGACGCCGAGCGAGGTCTATGGACTCTGGCGGGCGGGTTCGAGCGGAAAATGTCGCCTCCAGGGCGGACATTGCCCGGAAGATCTCAACGGCAACGGCGCCATCGATCTCTCCGACTTGTCGATACTGCTCTCGAACTTCGGCCTCATCGGCGGGACGGGCCAGGACGGTGACATCAACGGTGACCAGGTCGTGAATCTCACCGACCTCTCGCTCCTACTGGCGGCGTTCGGAGCGACGTGTCCATAAGTCGCAGCGTGCGCATAGAGCGCCCGCGCGATCGTTGAGCACCCGCGCTATTCCTCGGGAATCGGTATTGAACGATCACTATCGAAGCTGCAACAAAAACGCCCGGGCCGAGAGGCTCGGGCGTTCGTATTGCCGGAAACAGGGTATTGGAATCGACGTGCGCCAACCACTCCTAATGCCTTGCCTCTTGACGTCGGCAGGTCAGAGTCGCCCGCGAGAAACAAAAAACGCCGCTGTCCACTCGGGACATCGGCGCTTGAGCGAAGCGGGTGATGGGATTCGAACCCACGACATTCACGTTGGCAACGTGACGCTCTACCACTGAGCTACACCCGCAGGCGTCCGGCAATATTCAACCGAATCGGTAGTTCTACCCGCCGCACTCGCGGATTTCAAGCCCCACGCGCAGGAATGTTGTTCGGAGGAAGGGATCGAGGGAACGAGGGAACAAGTGATCGAGGGGGCAAGGGAAGAAACGGCGCACAGGGGACAGGGGACAAGGGAACAACGGGGAAGGCAACAAGGATCAGGCACGAAGGCACGGAGGCACGGAGGCACGGAGGGAAGAGCGACGAAGCATACGGCGCCGAGACGATGTCGCGGATGTCGCGCCCGGGCGACTGTGCCCGAGGGCCGATTGCAAATATCATGGCCCGACTCGCCGGACGGCGGCTCTGAACCGTCGGAGGCGAGCCACTGAAAAGGGACCATACCGGCCATGAGCACCGAATCGACCGGCGAAGCCAAACGCGCACTGCACTTCATCGAAGAAATCATCGAGGCCGACAACGCCGCCGGGCGGTGGGGCACTTCGCCCAACGGTCGCCCGCGCGTCGCGACGCGCTTCCCGCCCGAGCCCAACGGCTATCTGCACGTCGGCCATTGCAAGAGCATCTTGCTGAACTACGGCCTGGCCGAGCGCTACGGCGGCACGTTCAACCTGCGCTTCGACGACACCAACCCGGTGAAGGAAGAGCAGGAGTACGTCGACTCGATCGTCGCCGACGTGCGCTGGCTCGGGGCGAAGTGGCCGGGTATGGGCGACGACGACCCGACCGCCGGGGTGCTCTTCGCCAGCGACTATTTCCCGCAGATGTACGCATTCGCGATCGAGCTGATCAAGAAATCCAAGGCGTATGTGTGCGACATGACGCCGGACGACATGCGCAAATCGCGCGGCACGCTGACGCGCCCCGGCGCAGCAAGCCCGTTTCGCGAGCGCAGCGTCGCCGAGAATCTCGACCTGTTCGAGCGCATGAACAAGGGCGAATTCCCCGACGGCTCGCGCACGCTGCGGGCGAAGATTGACATGGCCTCGCCCAACATGAACCTGCGCGATCCTGTGCTCTATCGCATCCTGCACACTGAGCATCATCGCAGCGGCGACAAGTGGTGCATCTATCCGATGTACGACTGGGCCCACGGCTTCGAGGACTCGATCGAGGGCATCACGCACAGCATCTGCACGCTGGAATTCGAGAATCACCGCCCGCTCTACGACTGGTTTATCGCGACGGTGAATGAGGGCCGCACGGACGACGGCAGCGGGCCGTGGGGCAAGAAAATTCACCATCCGCAGCAGATCGAATTCGCACGGCTGAACATCACGTACACGGTGATGAGCAAGCGCAAGCTGCTGCATCTGGTCAAAGAGAACATCGTGCGTAGCTGGGACGATCCGCGCATGCCGACGATCAGCGGCATGCGGCGGCGCGGCTATACGCCCGCCGCGCTGCGCGACTTTTGCGAGCGCATCGGCGTGGCGAAATTCAACGGCACGAACGAGATTCAGTTGCTTGAAGCGTGCGTACGCGAGCATCTGAACAAGACGGCACCGCGTGTGATGGCCGTGCTCAAGCCGATCAAGCTGGTGATCGAAAACTGGGGCGACGGCGGAGATCCGAGTCGCGTCGAGTACGTCGACGCGATCAACAATCCCGAAGACCCTGCGGCAGGCACGCGCAAGGTGCCGTTCGGCCGCGAGCTCTTCATCGAGATCGAGGATTTCGCCGAGACGCCGCCGCCGAAATATTGGCGACTCTACCCCGGCAACGAAGTGCGGCTGCGTTATGCGTACTTCGTGAAATGCACGGGTTGCGTGAAAGACGCGGCGGGCAACGTTGTAGAAGTGCGGTGTACCTATGACCCGGCGACGCGCGGCGGCGATTCGCCGGACGGGCGGAAGGTGAAGAGCACGTTGCACTGGGTTGCGGCGAGCACCGCGGTCGCGACCGAGGTGCGGCTGTACGAGCACTTATTCACGAAGCCCGATCCGGAAGACGTGTCGGAGTTTGCAGCAGAAAGCGACAACGACGCCGCCGCCGAGACGACGCGCGGTACCGCGCCCGACTGGCTGGCGAATATCAACCCAAACTCGCTGCAAGTCAGCAAGGCGATGCTGGAGCCGCACGCGGCGGCGCTAGCGGTTGGTAGCCGGGTGCAGTTTGAGCGGCACGGATATTACTGCGTCGATCCGGATTCGAAGGCGGACGCGCCAGTGTTCAATCGCACGGTCTCGCTGAAAGATAGCTGGGCGAAAGAGGCGAAGAAATAGCCCCGGCAAGAGGTGGATTTTCGTCACTCGGGTGTCCTAGAGTTTATCAGGCGTGCGCGGCGGGCGACGATTCAGCCGTGCGCAACTGCGCAACTCTATTCGACCGAGGAGTGACCCATGCGACCTTGGCGCTACATTCTCGCTTGTGCATGCGCCGCTCCGTGCTTCGGGCAATCCATGGCGTTGGTACAGAACAGCGGTCCCGTGCTTCCCGAGCCGGGTATCGATTTTCGCGTAAACGAGACGCATTACACGTTCGATCTGATGGGCTCGACCGGCAGCTCGGACTGGGTCGCTTCCGACGTTTCGGTGACGGTCACCGGGCCGGGATTCATCTGGCACCATCCGGCGCAGGCGATTGCAACCCGCCCGCATCCGTCCGGAGATCCGAATCAGACACCGTGCTATTACCACAATTTGCTGCCGCCGGGCGTGCCGATCGCGCCGGAGATCGGCGGTAATCTGATTTTCCGCGACACGTTTTTCACCGGGCCGGGACAACGCTTCACGGTCGCGCCGCAATTTGCCTCACCGGGTCCGCCGATCGAGGATCCTTCGCAATGTGGGCCGCCGCCGATCGTCTCGACGCCGACAGGGTTGCGCGGCATCAGCGCGCAAGGGAATGAAATTCCGCTCGCATGGTTTGATACGATCAACTCGCCGATCAACAACGCGGTGCTGGCTCGGTTGACGTTTCAGGTTGACCCAGTTGTACTGCTCTTGACTCCGGAAAACGGGCCAGACCGGGTTCCGTTCGCGATGATCACGGGTCGGATTGCGAGCGCTGCGAATCCGAGCGGCAATCCGTTTTCGCACCCGCTGTTTGCAGTCATCCCCGAGCCGGCGAGCGGGTTCCTTTTGCTCGTAGGAGTTGCATGCCTTCGTCACCACGGCACGGGGCGCTGATGCAGCAGTCGGTCTGCGGTCCGGATGGAGAACCCGACGCCGCTGCGTGACGGCTTTTCTTGACGCCGGTCACCGCAAGCCATGAGGGAGACGTTCTTCAACCACGCGGAACAGTGGATGCCGTTGCACTCCGTCACTGCTTGTCGGCAGGGCACCCGCGACTGTTCTCCGTCTCCTGTTTCCTGTTTCCCGTTCGCAACGCATGCCGACGGCGGAGTACCGCTCGTCGGCATAGCACCCGACGATTACCGCGCTATTGCGCCGCGGCTTTTCCGGTTTTCGCTTCCGTCTGGCGCAAGCGCAACCGCGCCCACTCCACCGGCCACGCGTCGCGGGCCGTGTCGATGCAGCGTTGATATCGAATCCGCGCTTCGGCAATGCGACCACGCGCCAGTTCGGCCTCTCCGGCAAAGAACTCAATATCATCGCGGAACTCGACCCATTGCGTTGGGAACAGCGTCGTCAGCGCCCGATACGCCGCGCTCTGGCTCATGTTCGCCGACGGATTCGTGAGCAGATTCACGATCGCGTTCATCGCCGTGTAGGGCAGCAAGTCGCGCTCGCCCATTCGCCGCGCCCCGGATGCCTTGCGCGCCTCCGCGTCGGCCTCGGTCAGTCGCCCGGCCCGAACGAGGGCCGCGACATGCTCGATGGTCAGTCGCGATTGGTCGCGATCACTCATCGCCGGTCGGCCGCGGAGCGCCGCCAGTTGTCGCGCTGCCGCCGCCGCATCGCCGACCAGATATTCACACTCCGCCGCGCGCCACAGCGTCCTGTCATCCAAATCGGCCCGCTCCGCCTTGGCGACTTTCTCAAACAGGTCATGCGCCAGCTCGAATCGCGCACCCTCGAACGCCGCGTGTGCGAGGCGCACGACAATGCCCGGCGGCGCATCGGCCATCGAGGCCTCGACCCAGGCTCCGGGCACGTCGATGCGCCCGCGGCGCAGAAACGCATCGAGAATCTCCGCCCGCACCTCGCGCGCCCGTTTGGCGTCGAGCGTCTCGATCGCCGCAGCCTCATTCCACGCGGCAGCTGCATCGCCGGTCGCGGTTTTTCGCGCGATCTCGCGTTCGGTCGCGTACGCACGGTTGCGCTGAATCAACTCGTCGGCCATGCGGAACTGCAACTCGTTAATGCCGTCACCGCCGCTGACGACGATCGAGTCCTTGCCGATCCAGCTCGCGAGCGCCGCCGCTTTGCCGATCGTTACGTCCCAGCGCGCCAGCAGCGCACCGGTTCGCACATCGTGCAGCAGCATGCGTCCGTCGTCGAGCCGGATGAGCAGCACATCTTGCGACGGGCTGAAGCTCATCGAGCTGACGCGCTGCGGCACCGTGATCGCCGCCTGCTCGCTCGTGTCGAGCACGCCCAGCACGCGGACGACGCCGTCATCGCACGCCGCAGCGAGGTACTTGCCGGCGGCGTCGAGCGTCAGAGCATATGCGGCCGAATCGAGCACGGCCCACGCGGTTTCGACGTTTCGGGCCAGTTCGCGCGTTGTCGGTCCGCCGGGCCCGCTGGTCGGCGCGTTCGGCTGCACCAAAATGATCGCCCCGTTTGAACGCGCGACGAATAGGTCTTCTCCATTGGGCGCGAAGGTCATCGCCCGCACCGTGCTGCCGACGAATTCGGTGATCGTGCCGACGGTCAGCAGCGCTGATCGCGAGATGTTCGCGCCGGTCTGCTGCCGCAAACGCCCCGGCCGATGAAACGAAACGACCTGCCGATCGCCGGTCGCGGTTTCGGACAAGATCGCCAGCAGTTTGCCGTCGCCGCTGAGCATCGTGTCGCGCAGCTTGGGCGTGTCGGCGTCGTTCCAGCGGAATGCTTGCGCCCGCGGGCGGGCCAGTGTCTTGAACCAGATGCGATCGTCGCTGCGAATGACCGCTTCCTGTCCGTCGCGGCTCAGCGAGAGCGACATCTCCGTCGCGCTCCCGCCGCTGATCATGTTGATCAGACTCGGCAGCGGCACCGGCATCGGCTCTCTCGAACGCTGTGGCGAATACGCGAACACGCGGCCCGCATCGTCGGCGTAGAGCAGCGTCGAGCGATCTTCGGAAACCGCCCAGCGCGTCGCGTGCGCCGATGAAATGCGGCGGCGCTGCTGATCAAGTTGTCCGCGCGCCCAGCGCGTTAGCGAGCCGCGATCGTCGAGCGTGATCAGTATGTCGCCGTCGGGCGTCAGCCGCATGAGCCGCAATGCGCCTTGCGAAATTTGCCAGCCGTCGCTGCGCTGCCCGCTGCGATAAATCGCCACGCGCCCGTCTGCCGAGCCGAGCGCGACCACGCCGATGCCGCGCTTCAGATCGAAATCGCTCCACTCGCGCACATCGGCGACGTGCGTGAGCGTCTGCCCGCGCTGCTCGCCGACGACAAACGTCAATTGCAGCGAATCGGCCAGCACGCCGAGCAGTTCGTCATCGACAAAACGCACGGCGCGTGGCGGCTTGCCATCGTCGGCCCGCCAAATCTGCTCGCTGGTCGGCTTCGGACCGTTCATGCCGATCAGCTCCACGCCCGATTTTGTCGGCACGGCGAGTTGGCCGAGGTTCTTTGAAAACACCGCCGGCGCGGCTACGTTCGATTTCAACGCGACCTCGACCGTGCCGCCGTCGCCGGTCGAAAACCGCCGCACTGTGTTCGGATAGACCACCGCCCATGAACTCGTCGAGAGGTAGTGCACCGACACCGCCGACGGTCCGCCGACGATTCGCGCGATCGACGACGGTCGCATCGAGCCTGGCGGCCAATACGCTGTCCACTGCTCGCCCGCCGCCACCACCGCGCCGCAATCATCGATGTCCACCACTGACACGGTCCCCGGCACAGCCAGCCACGCGACCGTCAGCCCGTTGTCGAGCGAGCGCACCGTGATGCCGTCTGACGCCTCGATCACCGCCGCGATCGACCCGTCTGGCGAAATCGCCGTTGGCCCGACCGACCGTAAGAACAATTGCGACGAACCGACGTCGCCGCTGGTCATGTAATACTCGCGCAGCTCCCATAGCGACGCGGCATTGTCCGGTGCGAGGCGATATGCATCCCAATAATTGTCACGCGCCTCGGCCAGGTCGCCGCGCAATTGGGCGAGATCGGCCCGCTGCAATTTCTGCTGCACCAGCGCGCCGCGCAGTTCCTCTGCATTGCGATTGGCCTGCGCCGCCGCGCGCTCGGCCCGCTCGCGATCGGCGCTAGCGCGGCGTTCGGCGTCGGCGGCCACGCGCGCCGCGTTTTCCGCCGCCGTCGCCGCCTCGCGCGCCTTCGCACGCTCATCGTCGGCGACCGTGCGGGCGAAACTCTCCTTGCGATAAAGCACCGCGAAGCTGATCAGGAACACAATCAGCATGGCCAGGATGATGCCCGCCGCGCCGGCTTGCAGCTTGTAGCGCTTGAGCGTCTGCTTCAGCATGTACAAACCGCTGGCGCGCTGCGCCTCGATCGGCTCGCCATCGAGGAGGTGCTGCACGTCGCGACCCAGTTCGCCCGCCGTCTGATAGCGGCGGTTCGGCTCTTTCTCGAGCGCCTTGAGCAGCACCGTGCCCAAATCCTCTGTGATCTGCTTGCCGAAGCGCGATGCACTGCGCAGCAGTCGCGGATTTGTCGGCTGCTCACTGGCGATGCGGCTCAGCACTTCGCCCAGCGGCCCATCGACCGAATACGGCGCGCAGCCGAGCAGCCCCTCATAGAACATCACGCCCAGCGAATAGACGTCGCTACGCACGTCCACATCGATCGAACCCGCCGCCTGTTCCGGCGACATATACGCGAGCGTGCCCAGCACCTGCCCGGTGGTCGAGACCATCGCAACGGTCGTCTCGCGCGGGTCCGACCGCTTGTCCGCTTTCGCCAGCCCGAAATCGAGCAGCCGCGGATTGTGCTCGCGATCGACCAGAATGTTCGACGGCTTTAAGTCGCGATGAATCACGCCGCGCTGGTGCGCGAAATTCACCGCGTCGCAGATTTTGACGAACAGCTTCAGCGTCGCCTCAAAGTCCGGCTTTTGCTGTCGCAGGAATTGATCGAGCCGCCAGCCGTCGATGTACTCCATCGCAAAATAGAAGCGACCGTGTGCGATCCCCGAGCTGAGTACGGTCACGATGCTGGGATGGCGCAGCGACGCGGCGAGTTCGACCTCGCGTTCGAATCGCAGTCGCGCCACTTCGCTCGCAAACGCGCCGTCGAGCAGCACCTTGAGCGCGACGGTTCGCCGCGTACCGGCCTGCGTGGCGCGATAGACGACGCCCTGTCCGCCGCGATGCACTTCTTCGTGCATCTCGAAGCCGTCGATCTGCGGGACACCGCTTTCGGTCGGCGGGCGCGGCGTATGCGGCACGTCGGAAACGTGCGTCGGCTCGTCCGCGGCGGATCGAATAGACGATCCGCTCGGCGTCGCGCTGGGCATCGCGGGTTTGGGTTCGTTCGACGTGTGCATGTACCGCCGCTTGTTCCTGTGCTTGTGCGATTCTACACTGACCCCACGTGACATGTGGGATTCGCCGAATCAAACCGGCACGCGAGGAGTTTCATTCGTGAACAACGTCGCCCGATCGCGCCGCCTGCTATGCGCCGCTTTCTTATACTCGTCAGGTACCGCTGGGTTCATACTTGCGCAAGATTCGCGGCCCGACGTCGATGTCGACGAATCTCGGTGGTTCAAAAACGTGCGGCAATTGACGAAAGCCGACATGAAGCTCGCCCGCGCCGGCGAGGGCTATTTCTCGCCGGACGGCAAGCGCATCTGTTTTCAGGCGTATCCGGAAGGGCAAAGCGACTATCAGATTTACGTGATGAACGTCGATGGTACGGGCCTCGAGATGGTCAGCACTGGGACCGGAGCGACAACCTGCGCGTACTTTCATCCCGACAACAAGCGGCTGCTGTTCGGCAGCAATCACCTCGACACCCGCGCCGTCGCTCCGCCCACCGGCGAATCCGCGAGCGCGTCGGGCCGCAATTACAGTTGGTCGTTCTACCCCGGCATGGACATTTTCGAATATCGCTTCGCCGACAAGTCACTCACGCGCGTCACCGAGGCACCCGGATATGACGCCGAAGGATCGTACTCGCCTGACGGAAAGTTGATTGTGTTCACGTCGATGCGCGACGGCGATCAGGAAATCTACATCATGAACGCCGACGGCAAGTCGCCGCGGCGCATCACGAGTGCGAAGGGGTATGACGGCGGGCCGTTCTTTAGCCCTGATGGCAAGCAGATCGTCTATCGATCCGATCGCAAGGGCGACGGCAACCTGCAAATTTTCGTGAACAACCTCGAAGGCACCAGCGAGCGCGGCCTTACGGATGGAAATTCGCTGCACTGGTGCCCGTTTTGGCATCCGTCGGGGAAGTGGCTGATCTACACGCACGCCGACCACGGCGGCAGCGGCCGACCCAACTACGACCTGCATCTGCTGAGTGTGGACGGCAAGCAGGATTTGCGAATCACCAGTCACGCGGAGTTTGACGGCTTGCCGGTGTTCTCGCCGGACGGCAAGACGCTGATGTGGACGGCCAAGCGCAACGGCATTTCGTCGGCGCAGCTATTTCTGTCGGATTTTGTCGGCCTGACGGCCAACGGCGAATTGTCGAAGTAAGAGCGCGCGAAGACGTTTAGTGCCATGCGGACGGTCGTTCGCGTCGGCATGCTCTCCAGGTGCCGTGACGAACGGTGGGCGGTGCCCACCCTACGGCGACGGCTAAACAGACGCGAACGGCATGCCGACGGTCGTTCCCGTCGGCATGCTTTCCAAGTGCCGTCACGCGCGGTGGGCGATGCCCACCCTACCGATTTCGACGACCGATTAGCGGCGGCGGGCGGCGAGGGCCAAACCGCCGAGTGCGAGCAGCGCGATGCTGGTCGGCTCAGGGACAATCGACAAGCTGGTCAGGATGTGACCGCCGCCGATTTCGCCGATTTGCGAACCGAGGCCGGTGCCCAGGTTGAGGGTCCAAAACGTGGTGCGCGACTGATTGACGTCGCGGATGGCGGCGAAGGCCGTGCCGGTGAAGCCGCTGATATCGAAGCCGCCGACATCGGTGATGTCGGTGCCCATCGAGCCGACGGTGGTCAGCGTGGCGAACGCCGGGCCCACCGTGTGGCGGACCAGCGTGTCTGTGCCGGTATCGAGGCCGAAAAGCGTGGTCGAGGTCGCGTTGGGGACGCTATTGGTGTACGCGACGTGCGACACGTTCGGGTTGACGCCCTGATTGGCATCGCCTGCGCCGTAAAAGAGCGACGCATCGGTCGCAGCGGTCAGGCCCGTGATCGGGTTGTAACGCTGATTCTGGTCGGCATCGCTGACCTGGCGGATGCGATCGACGGTCGGGTTGAAATCCATGCCAAAGCTCGCGCCGTTGAGGGCCGGTGCGAACTGCGGGCCGACCGGGTTGACCTGGCCGCTCATTGGATTGATGCGATAGATTCGGCTGAAGCTGCCGATGCCGTAGAGCTCGCCGGTGGCCGGGCGGAAGTCGATACCGACGAGCTGCTCATTGCTGAGCAGGCCTTGCACCGGCGTGCCGCTGATGATGGTGCCGGGGGTTGCGGTGTCGAAGCTGACGAGGAAGCCGCCCTGGGTGGTGCCATAGGCGAGTTCGGCGCTGGCCGCGCCGGTGATGCCGAGCGCCGCCGCGGCGGCGAGCGCGCAGTTCATCCGTGTGAAGCTCATGCGAATCTCCTTTGCAGATAAAAAAGGGGACGATTGCGAGTTGCCCGCGTGAGCCTCGAACCAATTCGAAGCCCCTCCAACCGCAAGCATGTCCGGCAACCGCTGTCAGGAACCTATTCAACAGACGGTGTGATTACGCGAGAGGGCCTGACGCGGATTCGTGAGCCGTGAAAGAAATTTGGGACGTTGGGTGCATACTGTGTGGGGGCGGAAATGACAGTCGGCGTCCGCTAATTGTTGTAAGTCTCTGGCAGGAAATGAAATAGCGGAGCACTTCGCCGCGTCAAACGATATAACTGGTTATGCGGAGAGGGGCCGCACGCGGTGCTTAGGGGCCGAGGACATGGTACAGAAGCTGCAAAAAGATCATCCGTTGCGCAGGCTGTTCGAAGGCATGGTGGAGCAGGTGTTCATGGCCGATCTGGGCATGTGCAACCCGCGCCTGACCGACTATCTCGGCGAATTGCTGAGCGAGTTCGTCCATGTCGAGCAGATCTATCGACTGCGCCGTGTGGACGGCGACACGATTTGCGAACTTTCGAAGATGGAAGCGGATGCGTGTATGGGTCCAAGCGTTGACACGATGCAGCGGACGCGCGTTGTGAATCGCTACATCGGCGACTTTACGCTGTTTTGGGTGGGCGTCTATCCCGAGACGCTGCGGCCGCGCCTGGCCGGTTGTGATCGCATGCGCGAATACCTCTTGCAAGGCAAGCGTTCGTACGGCATCGCGAGTGACTTGGCGACCGACAGCGACGACCCGCCCGGCGCGCTGCTGCGGCAACTGAGTGCCGAGTTCGAGGCGTGCGTGCATGGGTTGCAACTGGTGCGACGCGGCTGGGAGCAGATGCCGGGAATGGCGAGCCGGAATTGAGTACGGCGAACAAATTTTGCCACGGAT
>JBJXFK010000036.1:0-38130 GCA_046155505.1 Phycisphaerae bacterium | reverse complement strand
CGCGTCGATGTGCGTCTGATCGCCGCCACCAATCGCGACCTGCGCGGCGAGGCCGACCGCGGGCGTTTCCGGTCTGACCTGTACTTTCGCCTGAGCGTTTTCCCGATCGAGCTACCGCCGCTCCGTCGCCGCAAGGAGGACATCGCCCCGCTGGCCGAGCACTTCCTCGCCGGCATCGCGCGTCGCCTCGGCCGCCCGCGCCCGCGGCTCACACTCGCGCATGTGCAGCAATTGCAACGCTACGACTGGCCCGGCAATGTGCGCGAGCTGTCGCATGTGCTCGAACGAGCGCTAATCGTCTCGCCGCCGGGCAAGCTCGTCATCGAGAACCTCGCATCCGAGCCAGCCGGCGACGCCGCAGCGCAAGCGCAATCGCCGCAACCCGACCGCGTGCTCACCGACGCCGACCTGCGCGCCCTCGAAGAGGACAATCTCCGCAGAGCCTTGCAAGTCACCAACGGAAAAATCTACGGACCCGATGGCGCAGCGGCACTGCTCAACATGCGCCCCACGACCCTCGCCTCCCGCCTCCGCAAATTGAAGATTGCGACGTCGCCGTAGGGTGGGCACCGCCCTCCGCTTGCGTCCTCACGCGCACGACGCGACTGCGCCTGAGGATGCGAATTGTGGGCGATGCCCACCCTACGCGTTCTACGCGTTCCTCTGCAAACTAAAGATCGCAACGTCGTAGGGTGGGCACCGCCCACCGCTTGCGTCCTCACGCGCACGACGTAACTGCGCCTGAGGACGCGAAGTGTGGGCGATGCCCACCCTACGCGCTCCGCGCTACGCGTTCCGCGCGTCGCACTTGAACTTCATCCCCCATCGCCCTCACAATCCACACCCAGCATCGTCGCAATTGCATCGGAGCCAACATGATTCATCCAATCCAACTCGCCCTCACGCTCGCCGTCACCCTCGCCCTCACCGGCTGCCTCGACACACGCCCGGGCACATGGCTCCCACGCCGCGGCGACGAGATCATGATCTGCGGCCAGCTCTTCCACACCGGCAATCCCGTCGCGCTGTGGGTCGATCCGCGCTCCTACGACGCCTATCGCGTCGAGAAACGCTTCGAGCCGCTCGCCACGCAACCCACCAGCACCCAGCCCATCGCCCGCAAACCCGGCGGTTCGGCCGCCGACAACGCCGAGCCGCGCTACGGCACGTTTCGCCGACACATTCCCGCCGAGGTGATGCAGGAGGTCCGCGAGCAGGGCTGGCAATACGAAAAGCTGCGCGAGCACGTCGATCAATTCGTGCTCCACTACGACGTCTGCGGCACCTCACGGCAATGCTTCAAAGTGCTGCACGACCTGCGCGGCCTGTCGGTGCAATTCATGATCGACGTTGATGGCACCATTTACCAAACGCTCGACGTCAAGGAGCGCGCCTGGCACGCCTCGCAAGCCAACGACCGCGCTGTTGGCGTCGAGATCGCCAACATCGGTGCCTATTCCGACAAGGAGCTTGAGAAAAAGAACGTCCTCGACGAGTGGTACGACCTCGACGCTCGCGGTCGGCCCTTCGTCGTGTTCCCGTCGTGGATGCGTCAGACCGGCATTCGCACAACAAACTTCGTCGCCCGCCCCGCACGCACCGCACCGATCGTCGGCACGATCCACGGGCGCGAACTCAGACAATACGACTACACGCCCGAGCAATACCGCGCCCTCATCAAACTCTCCGCGACGCTATGCCGCGCCCTGCCGCGGATCAAACCCGATTTTCCGCGCGACGCCGCCGGCGCGCTTCGCATGGACGTTTTGAGCGATGAAGACTGGAAAAATTTCAGCGGCATTCTCGGGCACTATCACCTGACCACGGGCAAGATCGATCCAGGCCCGGCGCTGAACTGGGACGAATTGAAACGCGGCATTGACCGCGAACTCGCACGCCTGTGGTAGTTCGAACGCGCCTCGGGCGTCCGCGGCCGCTCGTCAGCGCACGATTCACCGAAACCACGACCAAAGCGAGACGACCGTCGGCGGAAAGTCGATCCCGCCGACCGCTCCCGACTGCTCGACCGCGCTCACGCAGTGCTCGGCAAGAGCGACTCCACGCTTCCGCCGCCTTGAAACCCCCACTCGCGCACCCTATTCTTCGCACATCGCACCGCGCCAAATCGGCTCCGATCGCCGATAATGCACGTAGCGGGCATCCGGGTCGCGGATGCCGAATTGATCGCTCGCGTCCGCCGCTCGGCTCGCCGCGCGAACCGTGCGACGCACGCGACCGTATGAAACGCGGCATCCGCCGCATGGTCCGACCGCTTCGCCGCGTGGCGGCAAGCGAATGAACGAATGAAAGCGAAGGTGACTCATGGCTGCTGCTTGGTACTCCGGCGAAAACTATGATCCCGATCCGAACCTCAAAATTTGGTTCGACGGCAAAATCATCCCCGTCGCCGATGCCAAAGTGAGCATCTTTGACCACGCCTTGCTTTACGGCGACGGCGTCTTCGAAGGCATTCGCAGCTACAACGGGCGCATCTTCGAATGCACCGCACACCTCAAGCGTTTCTTCGCCTCGGCCAAGGGCATCGACCTCGCCCTGCCTTGGACGATGGAGCAACTCGAAAAGGGCCTCGAAGACGCGCTCGAAGCCAACGGCCTGAAGAAGCCCGACAAGGACGCATACTTCCGTCTCGTCGCCACCCGCGGCGTCGGCAAGCTCGGCATTTCGCCGCGGCGGACTTGGAAGCCCACGGTATTCGCCATTGCCAGCACGATTTCGATGTACCCGCCCGAGGTCTATACCGACGGCATGTCGATCATCGTTTGCTCGTTCGTGCGGAACCACGGCAACGCCATGCCGCCGCAGATCAAGTCGCTGAATTACCTGAACAACATCCTGGGCAAGATCGAGGCGCACGAGGCCAACGTGCCCGAAGCGATCATGATGAACCACCTCGGCAACGTCGCCGAGGCCACCGGCGACAACGTGTTCATCATCCGCAACGGCCAGATCCAGACGCCGCCCGTCTCGGCCGGCATTCTCGAAGGCATCACGCGCAACACAATTATCCGCCTGGCCCGCGAGCACGGGTATGAAGCGGTCGAACGCGATCTGTGCCGCATGGAGCTGTATAGCGCCGACGAGGTGTTCCTCACCGGCACCGGGGCACAGGTCGTGCCCGTGATCGCGATCGACAAGCGCCAAATCGGCAACGGCAAGCCGGGCCCGATCACGCGCTTCCTGATGGATACATACGAAAAGCTCGTCCGCGGCATTCCCACGGAAAAAAGCGCGGCGGAACGCGGAGCGACGGCCCGGGTGTAGCGGTCTTGTAGTGCGGGTTTCCCAACCCGCACCCGCCGCGCGCGCAGCTCGCCATATCCGAACCCCCGCGCAAGCGAGCGGGGTCGCGTGCCTCGTCAGTCGGTTCGCGGTGCGCACCTTCGCGTTTTCCTCAAGAAATCGACCAAGGTGGTCACGCGCCCCCCTCCCGTTGACCACCTTGGTTATCGGAATGCCGAGGAAGGCACCGAGGCACATAGGCACGTAGGCACCAAGTGGAGGTCGGCGGCCCGCCGCCGACGGGGCGGTGCGCGGCGAATGGATCGGCGGTCGTGCTCATGCACCCAGCATAGGCAGCGCAGCGGTTTGATTGTGCGACAGATTGGAACCGCGGCAGGAAATTCACGGCGGTGAGCGGAATTCGGAAGGCGATTCACACGCGCTGCCGGTTGCTGATCGTGCGAAGATGCCGCCGCGGGTCGCATAGAGAGCGGCGCGTGGCTTGCGAACGGTTCCGTCGGCCAGACGCATGTGGGAATCGCATCAAGCGTTCGGTGTCGGAATCAAGTAGGCACGCGGATCGCGAGTCATGATTCAATCTCGATTCGCGAGTCGTCCGGACATGCTTACGCGGAGTACCGCGAAAGCATGCCACCCGCCGGATCACGCGACAAGCGATCTTCGCTGCACGAGCGGTGGGTGCGGGCTGGGAAACCCACACTACAGAGACAGGTTGGACACCTGTCCAAGAAATGCAAGTTGGAAAACCTGTCCCACAGAACCGCGGAAGGCCGCGGTGCTCCTAAAGAACCGCGGAGGGCCGCGGTGCTCCATGAAGTAGCGCAGCCGAGGGCGGCTGCTCCACAAGGGCGGCTGCTCTATCAGGACGACTGCTCAACAACGTCCGGGGGAGCGCGGGCGGCGGCGTCTGCGTCGGCGCGAAGTCAATTCGCATCCGCCGGACGCCGATGCTCCCCGTCACGAGATCGCGAGTGACTATTTACGGCTTCGCCGGGCCGCTCTTGCCGCCGGTCATGTCGGTGACCGTGACGCCTTCCGGAGCCTTGAACTCGAGCCGCTCTTTTTCGATTTTCTCGTTCAGCTTCACGTCGGCATAAGTGATCGTCTCGACCTCTTCGCCCTTCTCATTCAGGCCGGCGGACTTGAGCATGACGCCGGTCTTCTTCGAGAAATAGAGCACGCTTTTGGCCTTCGGCGGGCTCATGCCGCTGGCGGGTGTGACGGTTTTGTTTTTGGGCGTCACTTCGATCGCGTAGCACGCCTCGTCGCCGACCTTGGCCTCGGGCAGCAATTTCAGATCGGCGGTCTTGGCGATCGTTTCGAACATTTCTTTCAGATTCGGCGACGCCGACGCGTCGCGCAGGGCCTTGGTCGCGTTCTTGCGGCCCATGTTGTCGGTGATCTTCCACAGGAACTCGCCGTCGTCGAGCATCATCGACCCACTGCGCAACTCCATCGGCTTGTCCGAGCCTTTGACGTTGATCTTCAGCACTTCGACCATTTCGAGCCGCATGCGGCCGGCCTTGTCGGCTCGCATGTATTCATAGGTGCCGGTGCCGTCGCTGGTCATCATGTTGCCGTTGGTGTCCATCTTCATGGTCTTGACGACCTTGGCCGACACCGACTTCACGTCGTCGAAATTCTTGATGATGTCCTTCTGGGCCTTTTCGAGATCGTCGGCCGCGGCCATTCCGCTGCAAACGACAAACCCGATAAGAAGCCCCGCCAGTGTACGAATCCGTGTCATGTTCCGTTTCCCTTCTCCTCGATCATGCGAGGTCGGTTGATACTTGATGTTCGCTGCCTGCCGCCTTCTGCTCAACTTGGCCGCTGCTCCATCGCCCGACAAGCGTCTTCCACCTCGGGAAAGACCTCAAAGAACCGCGATAGTTTGGTCAATTCCAAAACGCCGGCAACATACTGATTCGGACGTGCGATCGCCATTCGCCCTTCGCTGAGGTTCGTCTTGGCCGCAAGCTGCACCAAAACGCTCAGCCCGGACGAATTCATTGACGCCACGTCGCGCATGTCGAGTACCAATCGCTGGCCCTGTTGCCCCAGCAGCGCATTGATCGACGCTAACAACTCTTCTTCGTTGCCGTCCGCGAGCGGTGCGTTCGGCGACACGATCTGCACGCCGCCGCGATTCTCGATGCGTATTTCCATGCCAGACTCCGCTCCACCCCTCCGTGGATTCCAGATTCACGGGAATAGTATCGGATGGACGGCCCATCGCGACAGCACCGACACGGCGGGTGTAGCCACGGATTTTGGCAACACTCCAAGCCCGACGCGCAAGCTAGGATTCCGTGCGGTCGTGCGCGAAGACCTAGCTTGCGCGTCGGGCTCGGATTGAAGAGCCGATCGCTCAGTTTGCCAAAATCCGTGGCCACACCCGGCCCGGCGGTGCGGGTCCGAGCCGGCTTCCTTGCAACGCCCCACAAACCGCCGCATGATCCGCGTTCGACCACAGGAGCCGCGATGCCTGCACGCATACTCGATGGAAACAGCTACGCCGCCGGCATTCGCGGCGAGGTCGCGCGCGATGTGGCCGAGTTTGAGAAGTTCTATGGCCCGATCAAGTTGGCATCGATTCTCGTCGGCGGCGACGCGGGTGCGCGGCTGTATTGCG
Source organism: Phycisphaerae bacterium (assembly GCA_046155505.1). Lineage (GTDB taxonomy): Bacteria > Planctomycetota > Phycisphaerae > UBA1845 > Fen-1342 > JBJXFK01. The sequence goes on along the minus strand of JBJXFK010000036.1, from coordinate 32,237 downwards.
ATTCGCAGAAGAAGCGATGCGAGCAGGTGGGCATCGACTATGAACTGCTTGAGCTAAGTGCGGAGGCGTCGCAGGACGAGTTGCTTGGGCTGATACAACGGCTGAACAAAGACGAGGCGGCGACCGGCATCATGCTGCAAATGCCGCTACCGCCGCACATGGATTCGGCGACGGCCCAGAATTGCATCGATCCGTACAAGGATGTCGAAGGTGTCAGCCCGGCCAACATCGGCATGCTGTTTTATGGCCGACCGATCATCGCCCCGTGTACGGCATTGGCGATTCAGGAAGTATTGCAACGCAGCGGCACGGTTATTCGTGGGGCCGAGGCGTGTGTGATCGGGCAGAGCCGAATTGTGGGCAAGCCGACGACAATGTTTCTGCTGTCGCAGTCGGCGACGGTCACGGCGTGTCACATCGACACGCGCGACACGGCGGCTCACGCGCGGAAGGCGGACATTGTGATCGTCGCGATCGGCAAGCCGCGCGCGATCGGGGCCGAGTACATCAAGCCCGGGGCGGTGGTGATCGATGTGGGGATCAACTCGATCATGGCGCGCGACGCGAGCGGCAAAGAGGTGCGGCGAACGGTCGGGGATGTCGACTTTGACGCGGTGGTGCCGATCGCGGGGGCGATCACTCCTGTGCCGGGAGGCGTTGGGCCGCTAACGGTGGTGATGCTGCTGCGAAATTTGCTGGAAGCGGCGCGGAAGCAGCGGATGCGGCCGGTGTGAAAGGTGAAGACGGGCTAAACACAGAGGCGCAGAGAAGAGAAGCGAAGACAAGAGAAGAGAGATGATGGCATCGGTGTCGCGCGCGCGTGGGCGAGGTTGGGCGTTCGAACCTGTAGCGCCCGCGATGTTACGGCGCGTCGCGCCAGCTTGATCGGCGAAGGCCCTCGAAGACCTGCACGCGGTTGTTGCCAGAATCGACGACGTACACGCGATCGTCGCGGCCGACGGTCAGTGCCCACGGGTACGCGATCTGTCCGACTTCGCGGCCCGCGCGGCCCCAGAAGCCGAGCGGCTTGCCCTCGCGCGACATGCGCTGCACGCGGTTGTTGCCATACTCGCAGACCACGATCGAGCCGTCGGAAAGCGGCTCGACGTTGTAGGGAAAACGAAACTCGCCGGGGCCTTCGCCGAGCGTGCCGAACGACGCAAGCACATCACCATCCGGCGAAAGCCGCACGATGCGGTGATTGCACGAGTCGGCGACCCAGAGCGAGCCGTCAGCATCGAAGGCGAGCGATTGCGGGCGATTGAGCGGAAATTTTTCGCGATCGGGAAAGTGGCGGACGAATTGAAGATCGGGCGTCAGGCGCGTGATGCGGTCGTTGCCGCCGTACTCGCTGACGTAGACGTTGCCCGCACTGTCAATCGCGACGTCGGTCGGCAAGCGAAATTGCCCCGGCCCATCGCCGAAGCCGCCGAACTCGCCGTCGGGTGTGCCGTCGGGATTGAAAATCTTGACGCGGGCGTAGTGCGTGTCGGCGGCGAAGATACGGCCATCGGGAGCGATGCCCAGGCCGGTCGGTTTGCCGGCGCGAATTTCGGGCATGCGCCAGGCGATGAGGAATTCGCCGTCCGGGTTGAAGCCTTGAAGGCGGCCGCCTTTGTCGACGATGAAGATGTCGCCACTCGGTGCGCGAGCGATTGCTCTGGGGTAGTTGAATTCGCCCGCGCCGATGCCGGTGCGGCCGAAGGTCATTGCGATGGGGGATTGAGAATTCGGCGATTCGCCGCAGCCGGTGACGAGCAATGCGACGGCGAATCCAAAGATCAAGAACGAGCGCTGGGGGACCGGTCTCCGACCGGTCTTTCCTATCTTCGAAAATCGAATCGAAGAAAGACCGGTCGGAGACCGGTCCCCCAGCGCAGGGTTCTCCAGCGCAGGGTTCTCCAGCGCACGGTTCTCCAGCGCACGGTTCTCCCAAGCGGAGAATGTGTTGGCTGAGGCGCTATTTGTCGCCATCATTGGATGTCTTGCGTACTTCACTTCGGGAGTGTCGCCGATGAGGCTGCGTGGGTCGAGAACTCGGCGCGGGCGCGGCGCATTTCTTTGAGCAGGTCATCACGCAAGATGGTGCCTTGCAGGCGCGTGATCACGCGACCGGTCGGATCGACGATGGCGACGCCGGGGATTTCGCGCACGCCGAATTTTTCGGCAAGCTCGCGATCCCAGTCGAACGCGAGCGGCACGCAATAGAAATTGCGCGACTCGGTCAACACGGCTGGGTCCTTCAGGATTTCGTCTTCGAATTTGGTGCAGGCGACGGCGGCCCAGTGGCGGAAGTAGACGAGCATCAAACGTTGGTCACGTTGCGCGACTTCACGGACGGGTTCGTATTTGAAGTCGCGCCATTCGATGCCTGGGGCGCAGCCGGTGGAGAGGGAAAAAAGTCCGAGGATGGCGAGGAGCCGTAGGGTGGGCGTCGCCCACCACTTCGCGGTTCGTCGAACAGCATGCCAACGCGAACGGCCGTCGGCATGGCAGCCGGGAGAGAATGCAGAATGAAGAATGAAGAATGCAGAAGCCGGTAGAGTGGGCATTGCCCACAATTTCATGCCCGGCGCGCACGGACATGCCGACTGCGGAGTACCGCCGTCGGCATGGCACCCGACGAAAGAAGCAGCCGAGGGCGGCTGCTCCACAATGTCGGCATGGCACCCGACGAGAACATGCTCGCGCGGGGTATCGCGTGAGCATGCCACTCGGGGACGCTTCTCATTCAGCCCTTGCGTCAAGTGCAAGGTGCGTTAGTCCTTCTTGTACTTCACCGAGCAGCCGAACGCCTTGGTGCTCGACGTCGCGACCGGCTTGCTGGCAAGGATCGCATCCAGCGCTTCGGCCACGTAGTTGCGATCGCCGGCGGTCTTCGAATCGCCGCTGTCAATGGCACCGGCGTAGGCCAGCGTGCCCTTGTTGATGACGAACATGTGCGGCGTGGTCTTGGCGTCATAGGCCTTGCCGACCTTGCCGTCATTGTCCATCAGGATCGGGTAATTGATCTTCTCTTTCTTGGCGAACTCGACGTTTTGCTCCGCCTTGCGGAAGTGCGTGCTGTCAACGGCGATCCAAACGACGCCCTGTTTGGTGTACTTCTCTTCGGTCTGCTTCATGACCGGGATGCGATTGACACACACCGGGCATTCCATGTTGAACCACTCAAGGACGACGACCTTGTCCTTCAGGTCGGCGAGCTTGACGGTCTTGCCGTCGATGCCCTTCAGCTCAAATGCCGGGGCCGGCTTGCCGACTTCGGCAGTCGTCGCGGCGGCGGCGGGCTTGTCTTCCTTGGGTGCGTCAGCCTTCTTGTCCTGTGCGATCGCAAAGCCGGCGAAACCGATCGCGCCGATGCTCAGAACCGCAGTCGTCATTCGATTGAACCATTGCATGTGCGAGTGCTCCTTGAAATAATCGCTTCACCGACGCGGATTGTAGCCGTGCTACACCGTGCGGCAAGCCGCCGCTTTCGGACACGGCTCGGTCAGCGAGGGTAGCGCCTGCCATGAACGACTTTCGGCTCACGCCGGTGCCCGATATCGATTGGGCCGTGCGGCAGGTACTGCGGCCCGTTTCGGGCGCGACGGCGGCGCCAGGAGCGGTGCGCGCGTTTCGACATTATCTCGACACGACCGGCTCGCAAGCGTCCGCGACCGCGATCGAGACGGACGACGGGCAAACCGTGCTGCTGCTGACGCGGTTGCCGGGGCGCGTAGGCATGGTGCTGCTGTCGGTGCCGTCGGCGAGCGTTCTCGCCAGCGCGGAGGCGACGGGCGTGGCGCTGCGTGCGGCACTCGCCGAATGCATGCCCGGTTTGGTTTATTTGCAGGCACTGATTGATCCGATCGACGCGGCGCGACGTGCGCTGCTCCATCGCGCCGGTTTCGCAAAGCTGACGACACTGGTTTATTTCGAACGCGGCGTGACATTTCCCTGGGTCGATGAGCCGGATGAGGCGCTGACGTGGCTCGATTGGTCGGACGATGCCGCCGACCGCTTCGCCGCCGCGATCGCCGCAAGTTATGAAGGCAGCGAGGATTGCCCGGAGCTGACCGGGATGCGCACGATGGATGACGTTCTCGCCGCCCATCGTGCCGCCGGCGTGTTTCATCACGGATTTTGGCAGATTGTCATGCGCGACGGCGTCGATGCCGGCGTATTGCTGCTGGCCGAGGTGCCGCAAACACGCGGAATCGAGATTGTGTATCTCGGTGTTTCGCCGCTTGCACGCAAAATGGGTGTGGGGCGTGCGCTGATGCAGCGCGCGTTCTCGATCGCGCGGCGGCACCGCGCACGAACGATGACGGTGGTGGTCGATTCGCGTAACGCGGCCGCGCGGCGACTGTACGAATCGCTTGCGTTCCATGAAGTTGCGCAGCGCGAGGCGCATTGGATGCGACGCGACACGACGGCGGCGAGTGAAATTGGGTAAGCGCGGCGCGCAACGTGCGGAGGAATTGTGGATAACCGGTTGATCGAAAAATATTTCGCGCACCAATCCTTAGCGCGGTTTGAACTTACGTCGTTGCCATCGCGCTGCCGTGTCGCTTGATCGTTGCGAGCGTCGTGCGGCGCGGTTATATTCCCTTCTTGCGGCGAGAAACGAACGAACTCAACGTTCCGCACTTATTTTCCTAATCTTCCGGGCGAACAGCGAATTCCTCCGCTGCCGACAAGGGGCAGTACGTGGAACAGGGCGAACTTGCGCTCGCGGATCGACTCTCGAAACTGCAAAAGCGGGTTCAGGAGCGAATCGGGGCATCACGGTACAGAACATGGTTTGGCGAATCAGCACAGTTCGTGATTTCCGACGACGGCTTGGCCGTGCTGGTCAAGAACTCTTTCGTCGGCAACTGGATCGTGGGCAACTACATGGACGATCTCATTGCGGCGGCGCGCGAGGTGCTCGGCACGACGGTTGAGCCGCAGGTGCGCATTGCGCAGTTCGAGGCGCAGCCCGACGCAGGCAGCGCGCAGACGAACGGTCAGACTTTGCAAGCAAAGTCGCAGCCGCTCGACGTGCGCGGCAAACGCACCGGTCCTGCGGTCAGCCCCAAGCACGATCTCGACTCGTTCGTCACCGGACCGTCGAATCAGCTTGCGGTCGCCGCCTCGCGCAGCGTAATCGGCGCGCCGGGCAAATCGTTCCGCTTGCTCGTCATGCACGGCGGCTGCGGTCTGGGCAAGACGCACTTGCTGCACGCCATCTGCAACGGCGTGCGCACGCGGCATGCGACGCTCGAATGGCGATACGTCTCGGGCGAGCAGTTCACCAACGAGTACATCGCGTCGGTCAAGGGCGGCAACATCGAGGCGTTTCGGGCGAGGTTCCGCAGCGTCGACGTGCTCGTGGTCGATGACATTCACTTCCTGGCCAACAAGAAGGCGACGCAGGAAGAGTTTTTGCACACCTACAACGCCATCGATGCGGCGGGCAAGATGGTCGTGCTGTCGTCGGATCGCCATCCGCGCAGCATCGCCACGCTGTCCGAGCCGCTGATCAATCGGCTCATCTCGGGCATGGTGGTCTCGATCGAGCCGCCGGACCTGAGCACGCGACGAGAGATTTTGCGTCGCCGCGCGGCACAGGCGGGCCAGGAATTGCCCGAAGCGGTCGTCGATTACGTCGCGCAGAACATTCGCAACAACGTGCGCGAGCTCGAGGGAGCGTTCCTGAAGCTGACTGCGTTTGCGTCGTTGCAAAAGCTGCCGCTCTCACTCGATGTCGCGCGGCAGGTGTTGGCGGACGAGTTGCAGCGCAGCGGGCAGACGATCGAGCCGGCCGAGATCGAACGCGTCGCGGGCGAGCGGTTTGGCGTAACGCCGCAGCAAATTCACTCGCGCAGCCGCGATCGGACGGTGTGTCTGGCGCGGGCGGCGGCGATGTACCTGGTGCGGAAGCACACGACGCTGAGCTTTCCGGAAATCGGACAGGCGTGCGGCAAGAAGAACCACTCAACCGTCCTGATGGCAACGCAGCGAGTGGAAAAGCTGCTGCTGGGCGACAGCGTGGTCAGTTGGAAAGCCGGCGGCGTAGCGCATCAGGCGCTCATCCGCAGCCTGCTGGAAGAGCTGGAGCACGAACTGGGGCTGCCGAGGTGAGTTTTGAGTACCGAGTAGAAAGTAGCGAGTAGCGAGATGGGAGCGGAACGCCCGCCGCATCGCGCCAGCGATCCGAACGCGACGCGCATGCGAGTGACGGCTAGCGCAGCGAGCCAAACCCCGAGCGCGAGCGAGCGGCGCCCGCAGGCATTCGATGCGACGCGCTCCTCGAAAACCGATACGTGCCGCTCCCAGCACGCGACCCCGTCGCTCGCGCTCCGGGTTCGGATCGCCGGGCGCGTCTTCGCATTAACTCGACACTCGCAACTCCCTAATGAATTCTTGCCTCCCGCCTTTCTCTGTGCCCTCTGCGCCTCTGTGTTTAGCCCTCTTCAACGCGTCGTCATATCGCCCGATTCGGTATATGCTCACATCGCAAGGAGGATCGGTCGCCATGCGTCCGACATTGTCCCGATTCGTTTTCGTGGCTCTACTCGCATGCTCGTGCGTCACGGCTTTCGCGCAGTCCGACGATCGAGCCAGACGCCGCTCGCCGGTGGTCGAGGTCTTTGAGAAATCGCGCGACGCGGTCGTCAACATCGCCACCACGAAGGTGATCCGCTACGAGTCGCTGCGTTTTGAGTCGATGTACGACAGCTTTTTCGACATGGGTCGCCCGCTGACCCGCGAACGTCAGGTGCAGAGCGTCGGCTCGGGCTTCGTCGTTCACCCGTCCGGCTACGTCGTGACCAACTATCACGTCGTCGCCCAAACCAGCGATCGCAGCGTGATCTTCGCCGACAAGCAGCAGAAGAAAACCCAGATCGTCGCGTTCGACGCCGAGCATGATCTTGCGGTGTTAAAAGTTGATACCGACGGGCCGCTGCCCTACGTGCCGCTGGCCCGCAGCGACGACATCATGATCGGCGAAACCGTCGTCGCCATCGGCAATCCGCTTGGCCTGCAACATACCGTGACGACCGGCATCGTCAGCGCCCTCGATCGCGAGATTCAATTCAACAACGAACTTGTCTATTCCGGCCTGATCCAGACCGACGCCGCCATCAACCCCGGCAACTCCGGCGGGCCGCTGCTCAATATCAACGGCGATTTGATCGGCGTGAACACGGCCATTCGCGGCGATGCGCAAAACGTCGGCTTTGCGATTCCGGTCGATCGGATTTGGGAGTTGTTGCCTTCGATGCTGGATATCGAGCGTCGGCAACGTGTCAGCTTCGGCCTGCGCGTCAGCGGGCAGCGGGCCGAGGTGAGCGAAGTCCGGGCAGACACGCCCGCCGCGCGCAGCGGATTGTCCGCCGGCGACCGTGTGGTCAAGTTCAACGGCGAGCCGATCCGCGACGGCATCGACTATTACGTACATCTGCTCGAACTCAAGCCGGGTGATGCGATCGCGCTGACCGTCGATCGCGGCGGCAAGATGATCGAGGCCAAGCTCGCGATCGATGTCATTCCCCCGCCCGATGGCGAGAAGATCGCGTTCGAAAAGCTCGGCATCGCGCTGACGCCGGTGCCCGCAAGCGTGAAGCGCCGGCTCGACCTTGACGACGACTTCGGCCTGATGGTCAAAGACGTGGCCGAGGACAGCCCCGCGCGGCGCTATATCGCGCCCGGCGATTTGATCGTGCAGATGAACCAGACGCCGGTGAATTCGCTGACCGATGCGGGGCTGGCCCTGGAGAAGCTGGAACGCGGGCAGCGGGTGTCGATCGTGGGCTATCGGCTGCGGCGCGAGTCGCCGGTGCGGTGGCATGTGACGCTGCCGACGATGAAGTAATGCGGACATGGGGAGCTGCCGGAACAGGGGAACAAGGGAACAAGGGAACAAAGGAAGAACGACGTGGAGCACCGCGGCCCTCCGCGGTTTTCTCGCGCGAACACGCAACGCGACACGAACGGCCGTCGGCACGGCAATTGGCATTGCGGAGCTGCCGCCCTCGGCTGCTTCTCTTCGCACGCATGCCGACGCGAACGGTCGTCGGCATGGCACCTACAATTCGTGACAACTCACAATTCAATCAACCGCACGGCTTGCGGGCCACGATATCGAGGCTCGTGATGAAATCCGCCGGCGACGTACTTACCGGCAGCTTCGAGAGGATGCCCTGGTAGAGCGGGTCGTCGAAGTTCATCATCGCGGCGACGTACTGCGGCTTCGACGTAAGTTGCAGCTCGCACAGTCCGACGCGCGTCGCCATTGAGCGGATCTCGTCGACCAACACCGCACCGGCGACGCAGCCGACCAGCGCTTCGACATCGGCCCGCACCGAATCAGGCAGCGGCCGGAGCAGCGCGAGGTCGGACACCGCGACGCGCCCGCCGGGCTTCAGCACACGCGCGATTTCTCGCCACACGCGCGGCTTGTCGGGCGAGAGATTGAGCACGCAGTTGGAAATGACCACATCGACGCTCGCGTCGGCAACCGGGAGATTTTCGATCTCGCCCAGGCGAAACTCGACGTTGTCGAACCCCGTGCGATCGCGATATGCGGCCGTGTTTTTGCGCGCTTTGCCGAGCATCTCGGGCGTCATGTCGACGCCGATGACGCGGCCGGTCGCGCCGACTTTCGCACCGGCGATGAAGCAGTCAAACCCGCCGCCGGCACCAAGGTCGAGGACGACCTCGCCTGGTTGCAGCGACGCGATCGCCGTCGGATTGCCGCAGGAGAGTCCCATGTTCGCACCATCGGGCGCGATCGAGAGTTCGCTTTGTGCATAGCCGATCGCGGTGGCGAGTTGCTCGGGCGAGAAAGTCGCCGGGCCGCAACAGCCGCCGCCGGCCGCATTCGGTGCGCAGCACGAACCCGCGCTCGCGTTGGTGGCCGCGGTCGCAGACCAGCCGCCGTCGGTTGCGATTTTGGCGTACCCCTCGCGCACTTTGTCGCGAACGGCATCTGCTGAATCTGAGCTCGCGACGCCGGCGGCGGATGCCGCAGGTGCGGCAGTCTCGCTGCAACAGTCATCGCCACAACAGGCGAGCGGAATGGGCTTACTCATTTCTCACCTCAATCGGAAAATCGCAATTTTCCGTTTCGCATCACACAATTCAGCAACAGGCAGCGGCGGGTCGCGATTCGCCGCCGACGCAGCACGCGCTGATCGCCTCAGCCAGCGCTCGCAGCTTGGCCGAGAGCGGTTGATAGCACACCTCGTAAAGCACCGTGCGACCGTCGCGTTTCGATTCCACCACGCCCGCCCGCGCGAGCGCCAGCAAATGCCGCGAGACGACCGAAAAGTCCACCGCGCAGCACTCGGCGACCTCGCTGACCGAGCAGGCCCGCGAGCACTTCATCAAGCAGGCCAGCAACCGCAGCCGGGTGGGATCGCTGAGCGCGCGAAATAGCTCGACGTCGAGCAAGCCATCGATCGGACGGCAACAACTTGCCGCCGACTTGGGCGAACGCGGGACTCGTTTGCTTATTTGCGTCACCATGCAAATATTGTAGCCGCGTCCGCCGCGTTGTCAATCCGGCACTGGGACGTATTTGCGAAAACGCGATATCTTGCCGTCACGCTCGATCTACGCGATGGGGCGATGACAACTCGGCGATTCCCGAAGGAGCGGGTGTGAGTTTTGACTTTCAGAGCAAACGGGTCACCGTCATGGGCCTCGGCCGCTTCGGTGGCGGAGTCGGCGTTACGCGCTGGCTCGTCGCACAGGGCGCACGCGTGCTCGTGACTGACAGGGACGAACCCGACAAACTCACCGAGTCGATCGCCGCCGTGCGACCGCTTGGCGTCGCGCTGCGGCTCGGCACGCACGAGCGTAGCGACTTCGTCGATACCGACTTGGTCATCGTCAATCCGGCTGTGCCGCCGAATTCCGAGTTTGTGCAAGCCGCGCGCGACGCGGGCGTGCCGATCACCACCGAAATCAACCTGTTCGTCGAGCGCTGCCGCGGCGTCACGGTCGGCGTCACCGGCTCGGTGGGGAAAAGCACCACCACCGCCATGATCGGCCACGTTCTCGAACGCACGCTCCGTGATCGCAAGACTTGGATCGGCGGCAATCTCGGCCTGAGCCTGCTCGACAGTCTCGATGCGATCCGCGAGCGGGACATCGTGGTGCTCGAACTATCCAGCTTCCAACTCGAACGCACGCCGGCGGTTCGCTGGAGTCCGCATGTCGCGGTGTTGACGAATCTCTCGCCCAATCACATCGACTGGCACGGCACATTTGCCGCTTACACGGCCGCGAAGCTGAATCTCGTCCGCTTTCAGCGACCCGAGCGCGATCACATCATCATTGGCGAGCATGGCGGCTGGCGCGAGCACTTTGACCAGTTGTTCGGCGACGTCGCCGGTATATGGCGCTACGCCGCCAGCGAAAACCAGCCGGTCGCCGTGCGGCAAAGCACGCCCGCGGTCGATTGCGACGACGAGCAACTCGCCTGGCCGACGGCCCGCATCGGCGTGCCCGGCAGGCACAATGTCGAGAACGCCGCCGCGGCCCTCTGCGTAGCGCACGCGCTCGGTGCCGCGCCTGATGCTGCGGCGGCAGCGCTGGCCGATTTCCACGGCTTGCCGCACCGCCTGCAACGCGTCGCGCTGCGTGACGGCGTGGCGTATTACAACGATTCAAAGTCGACGACGCCGGAATCGGCAATCACCGCGATGAATGCGTTCGACGGGCCGCTGCTGCTGATTCTCGGCGGCTATGACAAAGGGAGCGATCTGGCCCCGGTCGCCGAATTGGCGGCGGGGAAGGCGAGGTTCGCCGCGTGCATCGGGATCACGGGGCCGACGATGTCGCGCTTGGTGACGGCGGCGGGCGGAAAGGCGGACGTGTTCGATACATTCGAGGCGGCGTTCGCGGCCTGTCGGGCGCAGGCGGTTGCGGGCGACACGGTGCTGCTCTCGCCCGCGTGCGCGAGTTGGGGAATGTTCACCGACTATCGCGAGCGCGGCGAGCTGTTTGCGCGGCTGGCGATGCAAGCCTGACTTGCGGCAACTTCGCGCGGCCCCGGAAAAACACCGCGACCTTGAGGCTCCGCAAGGGAACCTCAAGGTCGCTGCGATATTCGAATCAGCCGGGCTTCTTAGTTGCCGCCGAGGCCGAACAGCGTGACGACGCCGGCGACGATCGCGCCCGCGCCCGCGAAGCGGGTCAGGAAATCGCCGCAGCCGCCGAGGAGCTGGAACGTCATGCCGGCCGACATGGCCAACATCGCAAAACGCAGAGCATTGATCTTCTTCATGTGAATCCTCTTTTCGTCAGTACCGCGCGCTTCCACTCAAAACCGGTCCAGCCGCGTCGCGCGCCGCGTCCTGACCTACGATCGAGTGCGAAGGATAGCCGCTATGGCGCGCAATTCAAGGTGTTGCGACGACATCGCGCGTCGATAGAACAATGCAAGCCAGAGCGCGTGAAACGCCGGCGGGCTTTCTTGCAATCATCGCGCGGCCCAAACCGAAATCACACAAAACAAATCGTGCCACTCGAATGTCGTGATGATTGATCGCGAATTTGGCCGAAGCCTCACATCGGATTTGCATGACGCTTACGAACGGTGCGTAAAAGTACGGCTTCAGAAGGAGGGCTGCCCGACGATCCGCGGTGGTCGCCAATGTCACGGATGCCCGTCTAGTTCCGATTGAACAGGTGGAGAGAGAAAAGATGATGAAGTCCAATCGTTTCCGCGTCGAGTTCCTCGTCGCCGCCGCTGCGCTGACAAGCGGCGCCGCGCTGGCCCAGAACATCGGCCCCAGCACCACGACCGTTCCCTACGTCCTGCCGGCCGCCGGCTTCACGCAGGCGCAGATCCGCACGACCTCGATCCTGACCGTCGGTGACAACGTCGGCGGCTATCGCCTCGCCGGCCTGCCCGACGGCATGGGCGCGTTCAACAATCCGACCGACGGCAATTTCACGCTGCTCGTCAATCATGAGATCGGTGCCTCGGTCGGTGCCGTCCGCGCCCACGGCCAAACCGGCGCATTCGTTTCGCGCTGGGACATCAGCACCAACCTGGCGGTCAACTCGGGTCGCGATCACAACACGTCTTCGGCTGATGCATTCGAGTACAGCTCGGGTACCGGCACCTGGTCGAACGCACCCAGCCCGGCGCAGCGCTGGGGCCGCTTCTGCTCGGGCGACCTCGCCGCTCCGAGCGCCTACTACAACGCGGCGACCGGCCTCGGCAGCCAGTCGCGCATCTACCTGAACGGCGAAGAAGTCGGCGCCGAAGGCCGCGCCTACGCCCACATCGTCACGGGCGGCGCGACCAACCAGACCTGGCAGTTGCCGCACCTCGGCCGCTTTAGCTGGGAAAACGCGGTCGCCAGCCCCTACGCGCAGGACAAGACCGTCGCCATCGGCCTCGACGACTCGACGCCGGGTCAGGTTTATGTCTACGTCGGCAACAAGACCAACACCGGCAACGACATTGAGCGCGCCGGCCTCACCAACGGCAACCTGTTCGGCATTCAGGTGACCGGCCTCCCGACGGAAAACCGCGCCACCCCGGCCAGCGGTCGCTTCAACCTGTTCGCGCACGGCGACGTGTCGAATCGCACCGGCGGCTCGCTACAGACCGAGTCGGTCGCCAACGGCGTCACCGATTTCCTCCGTCCGGAAGACGGTCACTTCGACCCGCGCCCGGGCAAGGAAAACGACTTCTACTTCGTCACCACCGATCGCTATGACACCACCGGCACCGGCGGATCGACCGTCGGTCGCAGCCGCCTCTACAAAATGTCGTTCGATGACATCACCAACCCGAACGCCGGCGGAACGGTCACCGAACTGCTCAGCACCGAAGACGGCCCGCAGATGATGGACAACATGACCATCGACAGCCACGGTCGCATCCTCATTCAGGAAGACATCGGCGGCCAGGATGCCCTCGGCAAGATCTGGCTGTACGACATCGACACCGCCGGATTCCTCGAAGTCGCGGCTCACAACCCGACCTTCTTCCAGCCCGGCGCGCCTGGCTTCCTGACGCGCGACGAAGAGGCCAGCGGCATCATCGATGCCAAGGACCAGCTCGGCGACGGCTGGTACCTGCTCAACTCGCAGGCTCACTACGGCATCCCGGGCGAACTGGTCGAAGGCGGCCAACTCCTCGCAATGTACATCGATCCGAGCATCGTTCCCGAGCCGACCAGCCTGGCGCTGATCGCTCTCGGCAGCTTGGCTCTGATCCGTCGTCGCTAAGCTCGACGGATGGGTGATCTGTGAATTCGCGGGGTTCGGCACTACGCCGAACCCCGTTTCGTAAGGGGGTTCTCTATGCGTATCGCAGCGCTTCTCACGGCCGGCGCAATCGGCGCATGCGCACTGGCCGACGTCGTCACCGTCGAAATTCAGTTCTTCGAATACACGCCCAGCCCGCTCACCGTCACCGCCGGCACGACGGTGCGCTGGGTCAATCTTGACGCGATTATCCACACCGTCACCAGCCAAACCGGCCCGGGCACGCTCGTGCCCAGCGGACTGTTTGACAGCGGCGACATGGGCCTGGACGACACGTTCGAGTTTACGTTTCAGCAGGTTGGCACGGTCGAGTACTACTGCATTCCACACGGCAGCAGCATGCAGGGCCGCGTCATCGTCGTGCCGCCGCTGCCCTGTCCTGCCGATATCAACGGCGACCGCACCATCAATCTGTCCGACCTGGCGCGACTCCTCGCGTCATTCGGCTCGTCGAGCGGCGACCCGGCGTTCGACCCTGCAGCCGACATTGACGACAGCGGCGCGATCGATCTGGTTGATCTGTCAGAGTTGTTGAGCGTGTTCGGCGAAGATTGCCCTTAGCGAGCGAGCGCTCGTGAAATGACTGAGCGCACCCGCGCGCCATCGCGATTCGCCGCCGAACGAGAAGGAGCGGGCGGCGAATCTGCGTTTTGAGGGCGTTCGCTCAGGCCCACATTCGAATCCAAAGCTCGCGCAGCACGCGCGTGCCGAAGTGCTCGAAGTCGGCGAACATGAAGATCGTCACGATCTGATAGTGCATCGTCAGCAGCCAGCAGACGCCGGTCCAAGCCAGCAGCGCCGGCGTGCGCGACGGAGCGACACCTCCCCCACCAGCATGCGAATTTTGGATTTTGGATTTTGGATTTTGGATTGCGTTCGCGCGTCCGGCGGGGCTCGCCCACAACCAGAAATTGTCCCACCACTTTTGCGCGACCAGCGCGACCGCCTGCGATAATCCCCAAACCAGAAACGACCAACTCGCTCCGTGCCACACGCCGCAAAAGCCGAACACCGCCGTGTAGGTGACCCACGCCGGGCTGCGATTGCCGCCGAGGGGAATGTAGATGTACGTGCGCAGCCACGCGCCGACCGTGATGTGCCAGCGCCGCCAGAAATCGCGCACGCTGGTCGCCGCCGGCAGGCAATCAAAATTGTTGTCGACGCGAATGCCGACCAGCAGGCCAACCACCGCCGCCAGTTCGTTGTACACCCACAGAATCAGGTAAATCTGAATCGGGATGAAGTACACCGCGCGCCAAAGCACCTTTGTCGAATACAACTCCGGTGCCGCGAAGTAGTCGGCCCGATCCGCGAACGGCTTGGGCGTGTTGTTCGCCACCATCACCAGAAAAACGCCGCCGACGATCAGCCAGCCGAACCGCTTGCCGACCTCACGCCACGCAATCGGCTCGCCGCTACGCCAAGCCGCCAACCGCTCGAAGAACACCTCGCGCGGCACGATTGGCCCGAGTCGCATGATCGGCGGATACGCCAGCCAGCAGACCGATCGCAAGGGATCGAGCGCCCGCGTCGGCTCACGCGACCAATCGACGCCCCACGCGATCAGTCGCAGATAGAAATACGCGAACCCCAAATTGTGCAGCGGCGGCATGCGCACCGACTGCCAGCCGAACCACGGCCATTGCGGCCACCACCAGAGCGGGAAGATCAATGCGGTAAGTCCAAGCCAGACCGCAGCGACACCGCCACTGTGCGAAATCGTCCCGCGCCGTCGCATGGCGGCGACCGCCGCAATCCACAGGACACCCGCGCCGACGCCCACCGCCAACACCGCGGCACTTAGCGGCCCGGCGGTCAAAACCACCCACGCGACGCCGCCCGCGATCAGCGCCACATGTGGCGCGCTGCGCCGCGCAAGCCGCACGAGCGGGACCAACAGCAGGAATGCGAGCAACCCCAGTGGTCCGGCGAGTATCTCAAGCTGGGTGAGCGGCTCGGGCGAGGTGAGCGGATTGAACAGCGGCGGGGGAAGCGGCATTTCGGAAAGGTAGCGAGGATTGTCGCCGCTGCAACTCGCGATCGCCGGCTCATCTCATCAAATTGGTCCGCACCGAGGGCCGCGTCGACCAAAACGACCTCCCAACCACCGCACCAAAAATACTCTCGCATTTTTTTGGCCGGTCGGCTGGCGCAATCGCGGCTTAGGAGTTGCCAACGGCGAATGAGCGACGCGGATCGCATCGCCGGGCCATTTCTTACCCGACAACGGAGCCTGACCATGCGTATGCGCGACCTACTGTGCGGCCTGACCGCTATCGCCGCCGCGTCGACCGTCTTCGCCCAGACCGCCATCGGTACCGCGTTCAGCTATCAGGGCCAATTGCGCGACAACGATGCCCCCGCCAGCGGCGACTATGACTTGCAGTTCCGCCTGTTCAACGATTCGACGCAGGTGGGAAGCACCATTTGCGTTGACAACGTCGCGGTCGTCGATGGTTTGTTCACCGTTGCGCTTGATTTCGGCAGCCAGTTCGACGGCAACAAGCGATCCCTCGAAATCGGCGTGCGGCCCGCCGGCAGCATCGGCGATTGCGCGAGCGGCGGCTACACCACGCTCGCGCCGCGACAGTCGATCACGCCCGCACCCTACGCACTGAAAGTCGCCGGGATCGATGGACATTCGCTCGACGGTGCGGGCGGGACGCCGGTCGATGCGGTGTTCGTGAACGCTGCCGGCTTCGTGGGCGTGAACACGACCGCGCCATCCACGCACCTCACCGTTAACGGCAACAGCGATATCGTCGGCGCGCTCGGCGTCGGTCGATTGCCGGGCGGGTTTCAGCTTGATGTGCGCTCACCCGGCAACGGCGTCGCTCGATTCGACTCGCCAGACACGTACGGCACGGTCTCGGCATTCGTAAACGCGTCCGTCGGCGGCCGCGCCTGGGCGGCGGTTTCGTCCGGCTCGGCGCACCCAGGCGGTGCGGGCAAGCTGGTGTTTCGCGACATTTTCGCCGCGCAGGACCGCGTCACGTTCGACGGCCTCGGCAATGTAGGCATCGGCACCTACACGCCGACGCAGGCGCTCGACGTGCGCGGCAGCGTGGCCATCCGCAACACCATTCGCCTCGACCCGCTCACCGAACCCTTCATCGTGCGCCAATACGACTTGTTCACGTCGGGAGCCAAGAACGGCCTCGGTCGCTGGGGCATGTTTCTCGAACCGGCGACGCTGTTCCTGGGCGTGCCCGGAACCGACTATGGCAGCACCAGCAACATCAGCTTCGGCGGCTGGCTGACCAACAGCACGCGGCAGGACTGGATGACGATCGTCGAAGGCGGCAACGTCGGCATCGGAACGACGACGCCCACCAATCGCCTGTCGATCGTGGGCAATCAGGACATCAGCGGCTCGCTGGAAATCGGTCCCGACGCGCCGCTCGACAACCCCGGGAATTTTTCGACCACCGTCGAAATCAACGGTCGCAGCGGCGCGGGTGTGACCAACCCCGGAAGCGCGGCGATCGTGTTCACCAACTCGGTCTTTAGCACGCCGCTCGCGTGGAGCATGGGCGTGGCCGGAAACGGCGAGTTCACGTTCAACTACAACGGGACGGCGGGGTTCGACATCGTGAACGTGCCGAAGCTGCGCATCACCGGCGGGTCCGACGTTGCCGAACCCTTCGATGTCAACGTGGATGACGCGTTCACGAACGTCGATGCGGGTGCGAATGACGCCGAATCCAAAATCCAAAATCCAAAATCCAAAATCGTGGCCGGCATGGTCGTGTCGATCGATCCGAAACACCCCGGCGAATTGCGCATCAGCACCGGCAAATACGACCGCACGGTCGCCGGCATCATCAGCGGCGCGAACGGTGTCAACACTGGAATGGTTCTGACCCAGAAAGACAGCATCGCCGACGGGCAGCACCCGGTGGCGCTCACCGGCCGCGTGTATTGCTATGTCGATGCTGACGCCGGCGGCGCGATTCAGCCTGGCGATCTGCTCACCACGTCGGACACCGCCGGCCACGCGATGAAAGTGCGCGATCACAACGCGGCCCAGGGCGCGATCATCGGCAAAGCCATGACTTCACTCGAAAGCGGCAAGGGCATGGTGCTCGTGCTGGTCAACCTGCAATAGTCGGCCACGCTGACAAGAAAGGAGCCGACCATGCACTCGAAATTCAAACACCTGACCACAGCCGCCGCGCTCGCGCTGAGCGCCGGTGCCATCGCAACCGCGCTCGCGTCCGAGCCGATCGCCGAACGCATCCCGGCTGCGCAGGCATTCGCCAATCACCAGATCGTCCAGCTCGCCGTGCCCGACGTGCTGCCCGACTCGCTGCAGATCGCAACCACGATCGACGGCGCGCCGACCACGCTCATGCTGAGCAAGCGGTCGCTGCGCAGCGACGATTTCCAGTTGCTCGAAGATCGCGGCAACGGCAATCTCGTCGCCGTCGCCCCGCCGCCGGTGCGCACCTATCGCGGCATCGTCGATGGCTACAGCGACAGCCGCGTCAGCCTGACGCTCGGCGAACGCGGCCTTTCCGGCCGCATTCGCATCGGCGAGCAGCGCTACTGGATGCAGCCGCTCAGCGATTTCGACACGAACGCCGCGCGCGGCGAGCATGTGCTCTATCGCAGCGAAGACGTGCTTCACCGCGCCGGCACCTGCGGCGTCGTCGATGAAGCGCCGTCGGCGCAGCTGAACGATGTCGTCGCGCCCCAACCGATCGGCGGCCCGCAGCCTCACCGCTGCGACGACCCAACGCACGCGCACGGCGAGGAGACAGACCCGCCGATCATCGATCGCGGCGGCGGCAACGGCGCGTTCGGATACTACAAGGTGAAGATCGCGTTCGACGTCGATTACGAGTTTTACGATCGGCAGGACAATGATTCGTCGCAGGTGTTGACCTGGATCGACACCCACATGAACGACCTGGATGCGATCTACGAAAGCGAAGTCGGCATTTGTTACACCTATCCGACCGTCATCGTCCGCACCACCACCAGCGATCCCTACTCGGCGACCGACGCCGGCGACCGCCTGGCGCAACTCGACACCGAGTGGACAAATAACAGGAGCGGCGTGACGCGCCTGATGACGCACCTGCTGACGGCTGTCAACCTCGATGGCAGCACGGTCGGCATCGCGCGCATCCCCGGCGTCAGTTGCTTCGGCGTGAGCAACGCGTACGGCCTCTCGCAAGACATCGGCGTCGGCTCCGGCACCTACTACCAGAGCGTGCAAGTTGAACTCATCGCACACGAGCTCGGCCACAACTGGAACGCGCCGCACGAGTCATGCGGCATCATGACGTCGGGCTTGCCGGGCGGCTCGCAAGGTCGCACCGATTTCTGCACCAGCTCAGAAAACGCGATCACCTCGCACCTCGGCGGCAACTTGTCATGCAACGATTGCGTGGCCGGCGGCTATTGCCCCGAACCGTGCGCGTGCGGATCGACATACGGCGTCGGGCCGGTCAACCCCGCCGGTTTCATCCTGGCCTATCTGATCACCGGCGACTGCGGCTCGCGGATCTTGCTCATCGGCAACCCTACCGCGGATTTTGTCGACGGAACGGTGCTTTCGGGCGACAACGTCCTGATATTGGGCGCCGGGCTGTTTCGGTAGAAGAATTTTGACGGAAGTTTGAGCCGGATTGCGTTACTGTCAATGAACCCTCTGGCACAGGAGCTTGCCATGATCAATTTCGCACGTTTGACCGGCATTGCCGTTATCGCGCTCGCTTTCGCCCCGGCGGCCGTCGGCCAGGTCTTCAGCATCGACTGGCACACCATCGACGGCGGCGGCGGAACGAGCCTGGGCGGACTGTTCGAAGTGTCCGGCACCATCGGTCAACCGGATGCGGGCGTTCTCACCGGCGGTTCGTTCGAGCTTTCCGGCGGATTCTGGTATGCCCCGACGTTCTGCGACGAAGACCTCAATCGCGATGGGCAGATCAATCTGACCGACTTGTCGATTCTGCTGGCCAATTTCGGCTTGGGCGGCGCGACGCCGGCGCAGGGAGATATTGATCGAAGCGGCACAGTCGACCTGGTTGATTTGTCGCGCTTGCTGTCGCTATTTGGCACGCCGTGCCCGTAGTGATCGGAATGTACACTACGCCACCGGGTGCCATGCCGACGACCGTTCGCGTCGGCATGCGTGTCGAAGCGAAAGCAGCCGGCCACGGACCGAACAGCCTGTATGCGTAAGTCGATTCAGTCAGTCTTCGTCGGTGTTCTGCTCGCCCTCGCCGGCTGCATCAGCCCCTATCCATACGAGGCATTCACGCCGCGCGTCTCGCCCGCGCTCGGCGAAATGCGGCCCGCGCACGCCGCGGTGCAGCTCTACTACGCCACGAGCCGACGACGCACCGAATCGCGCAACCCCGAACTCATGTTCGGCATCGAGCGCTCGCCACGCACCGCGCTCGGCCGCGCCGAAGTAAGCATCCCCGCCGCACACGGTCGCGGCCGGCTCGAAGAGCGTCACGCCATCGCTCCGCGAAATCCAGACCGATTCGTCCTACTCACGCGGCTCGACGGACCGACCGACACGAGCAGCGCGTTCTGGGCCGACCTGCGCCAATCGCTCAATCAGTCCGCCCGCCGCGAGGTGTTCGTTTTTGTGCACGGCTTCTACGTCACCTTCGACGACGCCGCTCGCCGCACCGCGCAGATCGCACACGACATCGAGTTCGACGGACCGGCGATCGTCTACAGTTGGCCGTCGCAAGGCTGGCTGCTCGGCTACCTCGCCGACTCGACCAACGTCGAATGGGCCGAGCCGCACCTGTCGCAATTCCTGTCGCAGCTTGCGTCGCAATCGCGTGCCGATCACGTTCACATCCTCGCCCACAGCATGGGTGCCCGCCTCCTCAGCCGCGCCGTCCGCGAACTCGTGCGCGATGGCGGCGCAGCCGACGGGCCGGTGTTCGATCAGATCGTCCTCGCCGCAGCCGATGTTGATGCCGAAATCTTCGAACGCGACTACGCACCTCCGCTCTCGAAAGCGGCCCGGCGCGTCACGCTCTACGTGTCAAAAAACGACTGGGCCCTCGGCGGCTCAGAGAAAATCCACGGCTACGTCCGCCTCGGTCGCGAATTCCCCGACGAAGCGTCGCGGACATATGCCGACATCTTCGACGTGGTCGACGTGACGGACGTCGATCGCGGCATCGTCGGCCATTTCTATTACGGTGCGAGTTCCGATGTGCTCAACGACCTGCGCGGCATCTTCGCCGGCAAGCCGCCGCACGACCGCGGCCTCAGCCCCGACAATGGGCACTTTCACCTCGGCGAGAGTAACGAGTAGCGAGTAGCGAGTAGCGAGTGCAGAGACGGCGCGCGCAAACCGCTCGCGCACCGATTCTTCACTCGCTAATCGCTACTCGATACTCGCTACTAACAACCCGCCGCGACCTCGTGCTCTCGCACTTGGTCGCGGCGGATGGTATTAGCCGAGGTTGACTGGTTTCGATCGCCTGATGCCGCCTGGGCGATCGTCGCCGATCGACGTTAGCTGTTGCAGTTCGCGTTCGACGAGCAGTTGAGGTTCAGCGTCGCATTGAGCGGGCCGACCGTGACTACGTCGCCGGGCAGAAGCTGCGGGAAGCTGGCCGGCCAGGTGCCGTCCGAGGTCGAATATTCGAGGCGACCCCGACCGCGGCTGTCGGTTACCAGCGTGCCAACCGCGACGCCGTCGGCGAACACGTTGTAGCTCTGATTGGCCGGAGCACCGTCGGTACGAACGCGGAATCGCTTGCAGCCGTCGATCAAATCGCGGTACTCAACTTCGAGACCGCCACCGCCGAAGCCTTCAAGCTGCGTCGAACCATCAGGGCACGGGCCGCCGCCGGTCCCGTTGTCGTTACCGTTGACGGTCCCGTTGTCGTTACCGTTCACGCCACCGTTGTCGTTGGTGTTCGTGCCACCATTGTCATTGGTGTTCGTCCCGCCGTTGTCGTTGGTGTTCGTTCCACCGTTGTCGTTGGTGTTCGTCCCACCATTGTCATTGGTGTTCGTGCCGCCGTTGTCGTTGGTGTTCGTCCCACCGTTATCGTTGGTGTTCGTCCCACCATTGTCATTGGTGTTTGTCCCACCGTTATCGTTGGTGTTCGTCCCACCGTTGTCGTTGGTGTTCGTCCCACCATTGTCATTGGTGTTCGTGCCACCATTGTCGTTGGTGTTCGTGCCGCCGTTGTCGTTACCGTTGACGGTGCCGTTATCGTTGCCGTTCACGCCACCGTTGTCGTTCCCGTTGCCGTTCCCGCCGCAATCCGAACCGAACGCGATCAAGACAAACGCCAGATCCGGCAGGTCAACCGTCCCGCTGCCATCGACATCGACGCACGGCTCGGCGGTCGGACCGCCGAAGTACGTCAACAACACGGCCAGGTCATACAACTCAACCCGACCGTCGCCATTGAAGTCCGGGCAACTCGAATTGCAATTCGTACCTGTACCGTTGTCGTTACCGTTGGTCCCGCCGTTGTCGTTGCCGTTCACGCCGCCATTGTCGTTCCCGTTCGGAACGCCGCTGTTGTCATTCGCGTTCGGCGTCGTACCGTTGTCATTCGCGTTCGGCGTGCCGCTGTTGTCGTTGGCATTTGGAGTGCCATTGTCATTAGCGTTGTCGTTCACGCCGCGCTGGCCGATGCCATCGCCGTCGAGCGCCATCTGTCCATCATCGGACAGCTCCTCGGCTGGCTTGGCACTGGCCGTATCGACCTTCCCGGCGTCCGTGCTAACGCCGAAAAACGCTTCGGGAACATTGTCCGAAACGCAGCCGACACCGATCGCACCGCATAGCGCCAGCGCGACCCAGATGCCTGTCTTGAACACTTTCATCGCTTTCTCCAAGTGCGCTTTCGCGCCGCGATCTCAGGCCCCGGCGTCGCCCGCACACCCGCGTGTGCTCTTCCCTGGCCGCCTGGGGCCGCATGATTCCGGATCGAGTGTGTCGGCTTTGCGACGGACCTCATGGCGGCAGACGAAATACATGGATTCGCCGAAAACCCGATTCACTCGTTGCAAAGGAGCGCGACGGCCGCCGGCTGATACAAACCGTCTGACGAAACCACGGCACAAATCAGCACGAAAGTGTTTGTGATCTTTGTACTTACGACGCGACGCCCTGACGTGACGCACGTCACATCCGGCTGCGCCAAAATTCGCACGCGGCGCGGCCCGGTCGATACTCAGCCCCGCCGCCGCGCCGACCGAAAAACATTCCGTGAATACCCAAGTCCCACAGCGACCGACGCTTGCGCCCGAGCCGACAAAATCGGACGTCGCCCGCCGCGCGCACATGCCCGTGCATGTCCGCCGCTCTTCGCTCGGTCATTGGTGGCACGACCTCACGCCCAAAGCACGCATGAATTTCCAACGCATCGCCGCACTCGTGTTCTTCATCGCCATCGCCCGGCTCGCCGCCGCTGACGGCCCGCCCCAGCAGCTCCGCGACTTGCAAGCCGCGTTTCAGCAGATCGCCGAAACCGTCTCGCCCAGCGTCGTCGCCATCCGCACCGTGCGAAATACCGTGACAAAAATCCCCGGCAGCGCCGACAGCGACGCCCTACGCGTCCTCGAACACGCCGTCGTCGTCAACGGCAGCGGCACGATCGTCACCGCCGACGGCCTCATCTTGACCAATCAGCATGTGATACAAGACGCCGCGTCGATTCAGGTCGCGCTGCATGACGGCACGCGGCTCGACGCAAAAGTGGTATCAAGCGACGCGCGCAGCGACCTCGCCGTCCTCTGCGTCGACAAAGCCGGCCTCACGCCCGCGAAATTTTGCAACTGGGAAAAAATCGCCCGCGGTCAGTGGACCATCGCCATCGGCAACCCCTTCGGACTCGGCAACGACGGCCAGCTCTCCGTCAGCACCGGCGTCATCTCGAATCTCGACCGCCGCCTACCCGGCCTCGGCGAGAGCGACGACCGCCGCTACAGCGACATGGTGCAGACCACCGCCTCGATCAATCCCGGCAACTCCGGCGGGCCGCTCTTCAACATCGACGGACAGTTGATCGGCGTCATCACCGCCATGCACACCCGTGCAGCCGCCGACGAGGGTGTCGGCTTCGCCATCCCCATGACACCCGCGCGCCGCGCGATGATCGATCGCCTGTGCAGCGGCACGCGCGTTGAGTATGGCTATCTGGGTGTGCGCGTTCGCCCACTCGACGCGACGCAAACGACAACCGCGAAAAAATCGCCCAACGGAAAAACCGCCGTCGCCGGAGCGACCACCGAGGCCCGCGGCGTACTCATCGAAGTGATCGAACCCGACGGCCCGGCCGCCCGCGCCGAACTGCTCGAAGGCGACATCATCCTCAGCATCGCCGACGTTACGGTGCGCTCCGCCACGCAACTCGTCGACATCGTCAGCGCCGCCACAATCGGCAGCGAACTGACCCTAGCGATCGAGCGAAATGGCAAGCGGCTCGACAAAACCATCCGCGTCGAGCGTCGCGAGCCGCTGCGGGCCGAGGCGCTCCGCGAAGACGAAGTGCTCTGGCGCGGCTGCCGATTCGTCGATGCCGCGTCGCGCGGCGACCGCAGCCGCAAAGCCGAACGGGTCGGCGTGCTTGTCGTCGAAATCGCCCCCGACACAACCGCTGCAATCACAGACCTGCGCGTCGGCGACATCATCGAACAAATCGACGGCGTCCGCATCGACGGTATCGCAACCTTCCGCAAGCAGATCGCGCACACGCAAGGCCCGCTCAAGGTACGACTGCGGGGCCGCGGCGAAATCCAACTCGGCCCTGTCGATCGCGATCGGCACTAAATCAAATTCGCCCGCGCCTGAACGTGCGAGCGACTGTGCCACGTTCCGCTTCACCACCGCAAGCTGCGAGCGCAATTGTTTGCCCGGACACGCAGTCTTGCTCGTCACCTCGCCATGCCCATACACCGAATTCGCCTTGATCCCCGTCTGCCCGCACAAAAACGTGATCAACTGTTGCAGCGCCGCGAGTTGCTTACTGCTCGGCCGCCGATTGTCGAAATCCCCAATCAGACAGATGCCGATACCGTGGTCGTTGAAGTAGTTGTCCGGCCGCTGCACGCCGAAGTATCGCCCCGAGCCGGCCTTGCAGTGCGCCCCCTGAATCTGCGACCGCCAGCGCGGCCCGACAAAAATCTGTCCATCGGGATAGTTCACGCCGTTCCCGATCACAAAGTGATAACCCAGCCCGTTCGACCAGCCGCGCGTCACCAGGTGATAGCGATGCATCTGCTGCGGCGTGTCCTTCTCGGTCGCCGAGTGATGCACGACGATCACGCGCCAATTCCCGCGCGAAATGCCGCGCGGCGGAATCAGCGCTTTCGTGTCCAGCTTCACGCCGGGAATCACCACCTGCGGCTCATCGCGCGGCGGCGGTGCTGGCGGCGGAGTCGCACGCGGGGCTGTCGCACGCGTGTTCAAAATCGGCGTCGGAACAAAGTCGCGCTCACGCTGCGACGGCGGCGGGCAACCCGTAATAGCGGCGAGCAGAGCGGTGGCAATCGCCGCCCATGCAATCCTTTGCATGCGCACGCGTGGCTCCTGAAGTGGCGCACTCGCGCTGCAAGTCGATCCTCGACCCACGCACCGCGAGAGCACGAATCATAACTCGCCCACCAAAATTGCGACAACCCGTCGGTTAGACACCGCCCAACATTTCTGAACTCCCTCAATCGATGCCTGTCTCATCAAACGACCACTCGCCCAAATCACCCGCCGCGATTTCCGCTCGATGTCGCGCGGTCAACCTGCAAACTCCAACCTCGACAACCGCGCCCGAAGCGTTGAACACTGAGCACTGAGCGCTGTGCACTGCGCACGGACCTCTCATCTCCCCATCCGTGAAAATCCGTGAAATCCGTGGCAAAATCTCCCCATTCTCTGTGCCCTCGGTGCTCTCGGTGGCTCATATCGCTACGGCGCGCCTACCGTTCGCACATGAGCAACCAACCGACTCATTCCGCCAACCACCAATCAAACCCCTCTCCGTGGCCTTCCAGCACGCACGTCCGATATGGCCACTGTCCAATAATTTGCCGGTCCCCGCCGAATCCGTACCAGATGGTCAACAAAATGTCGCGCGCAACCACCAACTTGGCACCTCGGGCAGTCGCGCCGACGACCCGATCGACGATTGCACATCCTCAATCTGCCGCGCCGCCGTCGCAAGCCGATCTGACCGGCGCCGAAAAGCCCAACCACTTGGCCCACTTTCGCGCATCGCGATTTCACGCTCGGCGGTTACACTGTCAGTCGTCAAAAATGACGATCGCTTCCGCCCGCCGGCGAACTCACGCGAGTTCACTCAGCGGCGAAGCGAACTCAACCCCTATCTGGAAGTCGGAGGTCGGAATGGAGACGAGCACGATGATGCCGCGCCTGCGCGCGGCGATCGCGCTGGCGACAATGCTGTCGCTCGGGCTGACTGCGGCAAGCGCCGCAACACGGCATGTGAATGTGAACCTCACCACCGGCGCAGACGATGGCACCTCATGGGCCAACGCCTACCGCACCGTCGATGGCCTCGCCCGCGCACTCACCGCCGCCGTCGCAGGTGACGAAATCTGGGTCGCAGCCGGCACATACAAGCCGACGACGACAACTACGCGAACGATCTACCACAACCTCAAAACCGGCGTCGCCATCTACGGCGGTTTCGACGGAACCGAGGCAACCCGCGACCAGCGCGACTTCAGCGCCAATGCCACCATCCTCTCCGGCGACATCGGCAACAACGACCCGGTCGTGACCGACAACTCCTTCCATGTCGTCGATGGCGCCAGTGCCGGCGCGACCGCCATTCTCGACGGATTCACCATCACCGCCGGCAACGCCAGCGGCGCAACCGCCACCGATCGCGACAAAGGCGGCGGCCTCATCTTCCTCAACGCGTCGAACGCCACCATCCGCAACCTTCGCATCGTCGGCAATCGCTCCACCTTCGGCGGCGGCGGCACCTACATTCGCTCGTCCAGCCCCACGTTCGTCGACGTCGTCTGGCAAGGCAACGCCGGCGGATCGTTCGGCGGCGCGATCGATATGTTCACCAACTGCAATCCCAGTTTCACGCGCTGCCAATTCATCGGCAACAACGCCACCCGCGCCGGCGGCGTCGAAGTCTTCGGCACCTGCATGCCCAACTTCTTCAACTGCGTATTCCGCGGCAACACCGCCGGAAACCAAGGCGCGGGCGGCGTCCTCTCCGCGTCATCTTCGACGGTCACGTTGCGCCACTGCACTATCGTCGGCAACACCACCACCGGCAGCGGCAGCGGCGTGCTCACCAGCGGCTCAACCACCAGACTGTTCAATTGCATCGTCTGGGGCAACACCGCATCCGGCGGCAGCACCGCGAACCAACTCTCCGGCACCGTAACACAGACTACCTATTCGCTCGTCCAGGGCGGTTTCGCCGGCACCGGGAACATTTCCACCGCCCCGATCTTCGTCGATCAAGCCGGCGGCGATCTGCACCTCGATACCACTTCCCCCGGCATCGACGCCGCCCGCAATGCCGACTCCGGCGCGGGCAACACGCTCGACCTCGATTCCAACGCACGCTTCGTCGACGACCCGGCCACCGCCGACACCGGCGTAGGCACGCCTCCTATCGCCGACATGGGTGCATATGAATTCCAAGCCGCACCCGAGCCCTGCATCGGCGATCTCGACGGCGACCGATTCATCGGCCTCAGCGATCTCGCCATTCTGCTGGCCAACTTCGGCTGCGCGATCGAGTGCACCGGTGACGTGGACGGCGACGGCGATGTCGATCTGACCGACCTCGCGAACTTGCTAGGCGTGTTCGGCACGGCTTGCCCGTAACGCCACGAAGCGGCGTGAAAATCAATGTTCGTCGCGCTGCAGGGTAAACGCGCGCTGGGGGACCGGTCTCTGACCGGTCTTTCTTTTTTCGTGCGTGCGTTCGCCGCTCGTATGATGCCCATATGGCTACATACTCGTGCGCACACAAGTCGCTCGCTCTGCTTACATGTGTACTGCTCGTCGCGATCTCGCCGCGCTCCGTCCGCGCCGCCGATCCCGACTGGATCGCGCGCGATCCGCGCGGCATGGTCGCCGCCGATCACGCCGACGCATCCGCCGCCGGAGCCGCAATCCTGCGCAGCGGCGGCAACGCATTCGACGCCGCCATCGCAACCTCACTCGCGCTGACCGTCACCCGCCCGGCCAGCACCGGCATCGGCGGCGGCGGGTTCCTCGTTGCGTTCGATGCGAAGTCCGGCAAGTTCGTCGCGCTCGACTTTCGCGAGACCGCACCAAGGGCCGCAACGCCCGAACGCTACGCAGCGCTGGCCAAATCGCGCGGCGACGGTCCCTCCGCCAGCATCTACGGCGGCCACGCCATCGCGATTCCCGGCCTGCTGCGCGGCCTCGACGAAATCCACCGCCGGTTCGGCTCACGCCCGTGGCGCGATCTCGTGCAACCGGCAATCGACCTCGCAGAGCGTGGCTATGTGATCGACGAACACCACCACGCAACGGTGCGCGACGCACGACGCGAAATCGAGCAAACGCCCGCGCTGCAACCGATCGCCCGTGTCTTGCGCGAGCGATTGCTCGGCGGTGATCGCGAACCGGCCATCGGCGACCGATGCACGCGTACAGACCTCGCCGAAACGCTCCGCCAGATCGCCGAAATCGGCCCCAACGCGTTCTACGAAGGCGAAATCGCTGAAGACACTGTCGGCGCAGTGGCCAGCGCCGGCGGCGAGATGACCCTCGCCGACCTGCGCGGCTACCGCGTTCGCGAACTAGAACCGCTGCGTTCGCGCTATCGCGACATCGAACTGATCGGCATGCGCCCGCCATCATCGGGCGGCGCATGCATCGCCGAAACGCTGAACATTCTCGATGCGAGCGCCGCGCGACCCGAACTTGCGTCGGCTCCGCGTATCCACCTGCTCGTCGAATCGCTCAAGCACAGCTTCGCCGATCGAGCGCGGCACTTCGCCGATCCCGATTTCTACGCCGTCCCCGTTGGGCGACTCACCAGCCGCGACTATGCAGCGCAACTGGCCGCGCGCATTCGACCGGATGGGACGCTCACGAGCGATGCATACGGCAGCGCGGCCGACGCACCCACATCGCAACCGCGCGACGACCGCGGCACATCGCACTTCTCCATCGCCGACGAGAAAGGCAACCTCATCGCTATGACCGAGACCATCAACGGCACGTTCGGGTCGCTGGTCATGACCGAACGCTTCGGCATTCTGCTCAACAATCAAATGGACGATTTCCTGACCGTGCCCGGCGAAGCGAATCTCTTCGGCCTGACGCAAAGCGAACACAACCTCGTCGGCCCCGGCAAGCGCCCGCTCTCCAGCATGTCGCCAACAATCGTGCTGAAAAACGGCAAGCCGCTGCTGATCGTCGGCGGCTCGGGCGGGCCGCGCATCATCACCGCAACGCTTCAAGTGATTCTCGGCGTCCTCGACGGCAAGCCGCTCGCCGAGGCGATGGACGCACCGCGCGTCCATCATCAGTGGCAACCGGACGAGGTGCTTTTCGATCGACCTGCACCGCAAGATTTGAGCGATCAGCTTCGCACTTGCGGTCACAAAGTCAGCGACCGCCGCCGCGGTGCGGCCGTACAAGCTATTCATCGGCTCGACGACGGAATCTGGCTCGGCGCAAGCGATCCACGCAAGGGCGGAAAGCCGGTGGGGGCAAGCGTATCGAAGTGACGCCGGACAATTCGAAGATGACCGGGGACGAACCGCGTAGGATCAGCCCCAATGCGATCATCCTCTTCGTTCCGCCGCCGGATACGCCGGAGATACGGCAGTTCGACCGCTGGGTCGGCCGCGCGTTGTCGCTCGCCGTGGGCAGTGTCGCCGCCGCACTTTGGAGTGTGGGCGATCGTGGGTATTCGTGGATCCTGACCGGTGCCATCATCACGCTGCTTGTCCTCGGAGTGCTGGAGTTGCTGGCGGCGGCCGCAAATTTCACCGCGCGACGCTGGCGAAGACGTGTTTGGACCGATCAGCCATTTGACTTACGAAGCGTCGAACGCGGGTTGCTCGCGATTTGGAAGAGGCCGTCCGCACCGCCGACCGCGCCAGAAATTCTCCGATCAATCTATGGCGACCGCGCCGCCGATCATTGTGTGGTCGTTTGTTTCGGCTTTATGCAAGTGCCCGAGACGGTCGATACGGCTGCGTTTGAGCCGGCGTTCATCACACCGATGGACCGACAGGGTCGTCAGTTGCACTCAATGATCGCGTTCTTCGTCGGTTGCGCGATCGTCTGGGGATTGTCGCAATCCGTCATTCCCGGCGTCTGCGGCGACCTGTGCATTCGCGGTGCGCTCTACGGAATCGTACCGACGGCGCTGATTTGGTTCTGGTGCGTCGGCATTCGCCCGCAGTAATGGCGCGTTCGCCCGCAGCAGATCGACGTGCTTCGCTACTTTGCGTTTTCGCAGAAGCCGCGCACGCGCTCCTATCCGATTCGGCCCGGCACCGTCATTCGGTTCATCGACGGGCCCGAACAGCCTCGTATGACTATTACGTACGGCCCTTGGACGGACACGCTACACCTTGGCACCCTGCCGCAGGGTACGATCGATCAAATCTTTAAGGCAATTTCTGCCGAGAACCCAAGCCCCGCCATACCGGACGACGAATTGCTCGGGTGATTCGCACATCACCCTGCTGAGCGCGGACGACGCGCAGCGGACTTTCGGGCAGCAGCTCACCGTGAACGAACCGGAGCACAAACGAAGCGAGCGACGATCGACTTGCATCGACCGCCGCTCGCGTCATTCACAACTGCAATCGAGCGATCCCTCGCCCGCAATCAACCCATCAACACTTCTACATGCTGATCAGATTGCGACCGCCGCCCTCTTCGCCTTCGCTCACGCCCAGGCCGCCGCGCAGCTTCTTCTCACGCTTCGGCTTGGCATCGCTTTCGGCACCGGTGCTGCCGTCGCCGGACCAGTCGGCACGCTTCTTCGACAGGCCGATTTTCCGCTCGACCGTGTCGACGCGGAGGATTTTCACATCCACCTCGTCGCCGATCTTCACTTCGTCCTGCGGGTTCTCGACCTTGTGATCGGCCAGCTCGCTCACGTGCAGCAGACCTTCGAGATCCGGCTCCAACTCCACAAACACGCCGAAGTTGGTGATCTTGGTGATCTTGCCGCGAACGACCATGCCCGGCTGATACCGCTCGGGAACCGCGCGAACCCACGGATCCTCGTGCATCTGTTTCAGGCCGAGTGCGACGCGCATCTTCTCCTGATCGACGCTCAGCACGACGCAGCGCAGCTCGTCGCCCTTCTTGAGCATCTCGCTCGGATGGCTGACCTTTTTGGTCCAGCTCATGTCGCTCACATGCAGCAACCCGTCGATGCCCTCTTCGATCTCGACGAACGCGCCGTAATTGGTCAGGTTGCGGACCGTGCCGGCGACGACCGTACCCATCGGATACTTCTGCGCCACCTGCGTCCACGGATTCACCTCGGTCTGCTTCATGCCGAGGCTGATTTCCTGCTTGTCCTTGTTCACCTCGAGTACGACCACGTCGACCTTTTGATTGGCCGTGACCACTTCGCTCGGGTGATTGATGCGGCGGGTCCAGCTCATCTCGCTGATGTGGACCAGACCCTCGATACCCGGCTCGAGCTTGACGAACGCGCCGTAGTTGACGATGTTGACGACCTCGCCCGAGATGCGCGTGCCGACCGGATAGCGCTCGGCCACCCGTTCCCACGGATTCTCCGACTTCTGCTTCAGGCCGAGCGCGATCTTTTCCTTCTCGCGATCGACGTTCAGCACCATCACCTCGACCTGCTGGTCGATCTTGAGCATCTGGCTCGGATGCTCGATGCGATCCCAGCTCATGTCGGTGATGTGCAGCAGGCCGTCGATGCCGCCCAGGTCGATGAACGCGCCGAAGTCGGCGATGTTCTTGACGGTGCCCTTGACGACGTCGCCCTCCTTGAGGGTCGAGAGCAGCGCCTTGCGCTGGGCTGCGCGTTCGTCTTCGATGAGCTTGCGGCGGGAGACGACGATGTTGCGGCGCTCGGTGTCGATCTTGATGATCTGGGCGCGGACGGTCTGACCGATGAAGTCGCCGATGTCGCCCGGGCGGCGGATGTCCACCTGCGAGGCGGGGAGGAAGACCGGCACGCCGATGTCGACGAGCAGGCCACCCTTGATCTTGCGCATCACCTTGCCTTCGACGGTGTCGCCTTCCTTGTTGCGTTCGACGATGCGCTGCCAGCCGCGGATGCGGTCCGCCTTGCGCTTGGAGATGGTGATGGTGCCAGTTTCGCTCTCGAGCTCTTCGAGGAGGACCTCGACGGAGTCGCCGATCTCCACGTCGTCGGGCGCGTCGAACTCGGTGCGTTCCAGCACGCCCTCGGACTTGAGGCCGATCTCCACGAGGAAGGAGTCACCGACGTTGCCGATGATCTTGCCTGTGAGGATCGAGCCCGACTTGTACTCCTTGAGTTGATCGCCCAGGAGGCCGTCCATGTCACCATCCGCGACCGTCTGGCCATACGCCTCGGCGACCATGCGCTCGGCGGCGAGATCGTCCAGTTCCAGGTCCGCGATAAGATTCTTGTCAACCATTGAAAAAGTGTCCTCTTGTGTCTGGGTCCATACCCGTGGGGGGAACATCCCGCCGCAGGAACCGGGTCGCACCGCCGCAGGCTTCCGCGCGGAATGAACCGCGCATACACCGGGGCGAGGCCTTGTCAGCAACACACCGCGTCAACGGAACACCCGCTGACATAAGACGATGCATTGCGAGCCACGGAGTATATCGGCTTTCCCGCCCCGACGCCAGAAGCCCTCGGAGGTCCCGCAAGGGGCAAGGGGGGGTGTGGCCCAAAAGTTCGGCGCGATTTACCCGCCTCTCGTAAAATGGTTTATGGCGATGTTTTCTGGAGCCATGAGTTGTGACACGTCTTTTGGGAAAGGAATCCCGGATGAGCGGCAAACCA
>JBJXFK010000035.1:0-6402 GCA_046155505.1 Phycisphaerae bacterium | reverse complement strand
CGCGCGGCGGGATCGAGCAGCTCACCGCATCTCGCGCGGCCGAAACGCATCCGCAAAGTGCTCAACGCGCGGCTCCGGCTCCGTAAGCGTGACCGACACCACATCAAACCGACACGGCCGATCGGTCAGCCGCTTGTCCAGCAAATACGCCTTGGCCACGCGAATGAGCTTACGCTGCTTTCCCGTCGTCACGCGCTCGTGCGGATCATTGAACGCACCACTGGTCTGCGTCTTCACTTCCACAAACACAACCGTGCGGCCCGCTTCCATCACTAGGTCCAACTCGCCCATCGGCCCGCGATAGCGCCGATCAATGCAGCGCATGCCACGCTGCGTTAGCCACCGCTCGGCCAGTTGTTCGCCGCGCAGGCCCAGCGCATGCCGCGGGTCGGCGTGGTGCGTATCGCCTATTCGGCGAAATCGGTCGAGTAATCGCCCAAGCCAGCGCATGGTCGCTCCGTTGCGATCGCCGCGCATTCGAGTATCGTCCGCCAGTCCCGAATCGGCCAGTGGGAGATTTTCGCATGGGACGCAAGTCGTCTCGCAAACGCGAACGCGGGCGTCAGTTCGCGCACCGCTCGCAGCCCGGCGCACCGCCCGGCATGGTCCTGCCCGACGCAAACGCTCCGTCGGCACAAATCACCGTCATCGGCTACGGCCCCGACGGCTGCGACGAGCGCGCCATCACCGACGTTTCCGAGATCATGCCCTTCGTCGAAAAATGGCCGGTCACATGGGTCAACGTCGACGGCCTCGGCGATGCGACGATCGTGCAAGCCATCGGTTTGATATTCGGCCTTCACCGACTCGCGCTCGAAGACGTGGTTCACGTCCACCAGCGGGCCAAGGCCGAGCAATATGGCGACGTACACTTCATCGTCGCGCACGCCCCGGTCGCCGGCACGGTTTGCGAGACCGAGCAAATCAGCATCTTCGTCGGCAAGCGATTCGTCATCACCTTTCAGCAGCGGGCCGGCGGCGATTGCTTTGACCCGCTGCGCAATCGCATTCGCTGCGGCTTCTCGCGCGGACGCATCTCGCCCGACTATCTGATGTACGCCGTGCTCGACGGCATCATCGACAACTATTTTCCGCTGCTCGAACAGTGCGGCGATCGGCTCGATGCCCTCGAGGAAGAAGCGCTCGTCCGCCCGAGCCACTCGTTCATGCCGCGTATTTTCGCCGTGAAGCGTGATTTGCAGATGGTCCGCCGCGCGGTGTGGCCGCTGCGCGACGCACTCAACACGCTGATGCGCGACCCCGCGCCGTGGATCGCCGACGAGACGCGCATCTACCTGCGCGATTGCCAGGATCACACGATTCAGTTGCTCGATTTACTGGAGAACTACCGCGAGACGGCTTCGTCGTTGACCGATGTGCATCTCTCGACATTGAGCAACTACACGAACGAAATCATGCGCGTGCTGACGATTATCTCGACCATATTCGGCCCGCTGACCTTCATCGTCGGCGTGTATGGCATGAACTTCGAGCATATGCCCGAGTTGCGCTGGCAATCGGGCTATCCGCTGGTGATGACCGGCATGGGCCTGGTCGCAGTCGCACTGCTCGGCTTCTTCTATCGCAAGGGTTGGCTATTCCGCCGCCGCGAATGACCGGCAAGTACGCCAAGTCGCGCAGTTTTCTCGGACCTGACGCTAAAGCCCGCGAAACAAACGTGTTAGAACAGGTATCGCGGCGGCGGCTATTCCCCAATCCCCGAAATATCTGAAAATTTCTCGTCCGTGGGGAATCTGCCCCACGCGGGCGGTCGTAAAGCTCATCGGATGATGGCGTTCCCCTGACCACGTGGGTGCGAATGGTGATTGGTACGCCCTAGTCCGCCAAAATCAGCGCTCCCCCGGCGGTCGGTCGAGTGTTATGATGGAGGCGTGACGAGAGGTTCGATCCTCGAGGCGGTCGCTTTGCGCCCGCAAGGGAACTGCGATTGTGAATGCGAATAAACCCACGTATGACCCCCACGAACAAGCGGCGCTCTATGTCGCGGGCGCGCTGACCGATGCCGAGACCACCGAGTTCGAGCAGCGTCTCGCTGCCGGCGATGCGGATGTGCGCGCCGCCCTCGGCGAATACAGCGACGTCGCCACGACGCTCGGCGGCGGCTACTCAATCGCCGCGCCGAAGGCCTCGCGCGACAAACTGCTGCGCCTGATCGACAGCGCTCCGCAGCACAGCCCGCAAGTCTGGAAGGCCTGGAATGCCGATCGGGCGACCAACACGGTGCATACCGTCCGCGCCAACGAAGGCACATGGGACGAGACCGGCGTACCCGGCGTTCGCGTACGCAAACTATTCATCGATCAAGAGCGCAATCAGTTCACCGCCGTCGTAAAGATGGAGCCGGGAACGAGCTGGCCGCGCCATCGCCACGACGGTCCGGAAGAGTGCATGGTGCTGGAAGGCGAATTGCACGTCGGCGACATGGTGATGAAGAAGGGCGACTATCAACGAGCCGAACCGGATAGCCACCATTGCATCCAACGGACCGAGACGGGTTGTACGCTGCTGATCGTCTCGTCACTCTCGGACGAAGTGTATTAATGCCTCGTCGTTCGCCGCGCTTGCGCAAGTGCGCGATTTGGGCCGGTTTGCCGACGCTGAAAAGTGAGACTACTATCTCAGGCAACGTGAGACAGAACGAGACTCCCGCCCAACCGACAGGGCGAGCTTCGTTCCTGCGGAGCGGCCCCCGCGTGACTGCGTCTGATGAACAGCTCCTTTCACAAATCGCCAGCGGCGACCGCGCCTGTTTCGCTGAGTTTTATGATCGCCATTCGTCGCGTGTCTACGGCCTGCTGATGAAGCTCTGTCGCAACGCGCGCGTCGCCGAAGACGCGATGCCGGAGACGTTCCTCTACATTTGGACCAGCCGGGCCAACTACGACCAATCGCGCGGCTCGCCGCTGGCGTGGTTGCTACTCGTCGCGCGTTCGCGCGGGCTTGATCAACTGCGGCGCACGGGTCGACACGCGGCGCTCTCCGTCGAACATCACGACGCACCGCAGGACGACACCGCCGTCGCCGATGCCAGCCGCAGCGAAGAGGCGCAGCGGGCCAGCACGGCACTTCGCACGCTGCCGGACGAGCAGCGTCTGGCGATCGAGCTGGCGTTCTACGGCGGCATGACGCACGAAGAGATCGCCGGCAAGCTGTCGATCCCGCTCGGCACGATCAAGACCCGCATCCGCCTCGGCATGCAAAAGCTCCGCGATCTGCTCGCCGCGTAGGGTGGGCATCGCCCACCGTTACACCGTCACCGGACGCTCCACCGAATTTCGACAATCATGCCGTTCTCTTCGATCTCTGCTTTCAATCGTCAATCGGCATGAACGGCTGACCATCCGGCTCGCCGATCTCGCGAAACTCGGACAGCGTGATCGCGATATCGCCGCGACGACCCGGCAGGCTCGCGTATGGGCACGCCGTCGCATCGCCGCTCGCCGTCGGCGCGAGTTTCTGATTCGCCGACGCGGGATCGCACCAGCGCACCTTGCCCGCGTCGATCCACGGCTGCAACTCAAAGTCCCACACGTCGCTCGGCACTTCCCAGCCCACCTCGCCGCTCGTGCGCCGCCATGAGTGAATCGAACGCGCCCATTCGGCGGTCAACTCCTGCACCGGCGGACGCCGCTTCGCAAAGTACGCCAGCGGATACGCGACGTAGCCGGGCGACATCTCTACGCGGCCGATCACCATCACCATCTCGGGCATGTTGAGGATGCGCGGAATGACGTACGGCACTTCCGGACCGGGACGCACTTCGCCCGCGCCGGCTTGCGGCCGCAGTCCCTGAAAATTCACCGCACCGCGCAGCAAACAAAAATGCGTACACGCCGGCGGTTGCGGCGGCGTCGCCGATTTGCCCCACCACATGCCGTCGAGGCCGAACGGATCGAACGCACGATGCAGCGGCTTGTCGCAAAACGGGCACGCGGCCAGCACCGGCCGCGGCAAGCGATCGTAATAGTCCTTCTCGAGCTTCTGCGCCTCGGCCATCGCCAAACGAGCCGCATCGCGATCAAGCTTCTCGCGCGCCACGGCATAGCGCTGCAATGCTTCAGCATGCAGCAGCACAACCTCATCGCGCTCAACTTTCTTGAATGGCACAATCATCGCACACGCTCCAAGACCGAGTTCAAAGTATCAAGTTCAAAGTGAAAGCCCCGCGCAACCGACCGCATCCACCATCGCGCGTGCCCTCTTTACTTTGCACTCGCCACTTTGCACTGCTCCCAGCCGACCCCGTTCGCTTGCGCTCGGCGTTCGGATTGAGCCCCTCCCTTACGGACGGGGCTCGGTTTCGGCTCGCTTCGCGAGCCGCCGTCGGGCACGGAGGCCGGATCGCTACACCATTCTGAACCCTGACCCCTGAACCCAGAACCTCGCGCACTGAGCACTCCCCGCTAGGCACTAGACACTAAGCACTAGGCACTTCTCAATGATCCGGATAAATCTTGCTCCACGGAATCCCCCACGCCTCGTAAAACGCCTTCATCTCTTCGCGCGTGGTCAGGTGGAACTTCTTCACTTCGCCATTGATCGGCACATACGCCGTCACCGGCGGCTGCGGCCCGCGATTCGGTCCCGCTTCGGGATGGTTGCGCTTCGGCCAATCGTCATGCGGGCCGTGTTGCACCATTTCCCGACCCATGCGATCGTTGAGATCCTTGCGAACTGCCTCGCTGTAAACGTCATTGCCCTTCTTATCGTACACGCCGTGCAGGTCGTAATCGCTGTAGTACCCGCCCGAGTATTTCTCGCTCTTGACGACATAGTCATCGTTCGGGTCGGCCCAGAAGCCCTTCTTCTTGAGCTGCGTCTCGACGAACTCATCGTACGGCATCGGCGGCTTGCCGGTTTTCTTCGACGGCATCGCCGCGAGCATTTCGGTCAGCCGCGGATCGGTCGGGCTGGCCGCCGCCAGGCCGACGTTCTTACCGTTCTTGAGCGTCTTGGCTTTCAAGTCCTCGGGCTTGGGCCCTTTGGTCTTGTCCTGCATGTGCTTCAACGCGGCTTCATTCGAGTCGCGGCATAGGTAAATGCGATCCGTCGCGAGAGCCGCTTCCTCAAAGTCGAAATCGTCCGTGTGCGTCATTCCGCGTTTCGGCGGCGGCGGTGCCTCGGTGAAGTCGAGCTTGCCACGTTTCGGCTTCTTCACCGGGCCGGGCTTGAGCGGTCGCGTGCCGCCTTCGGGCTTCTTTTTCTCCGTCGTCGTCGGCGCACGCTCCGGCTCGTCCTGCACTTTCACCCGCGATTCGCCATCAGCCGTGTTGCCGCGCTGCTTCTTGAGCTGATCGAGGTCGATCGTCTGATTCGGATCCTTCAAGCGCTTGAGCGTCGGCTCGTCGACCAGCGTCTCGGTGCGACCCTTCGCCTTTGAACCGCGCACGTTGATGTACGACAGCGCCCCAGTGGCGGCCGCCTGCTTCACCAGCGACAACATGCGATCCACACGCTCGCTCGGTGACAGCGTCGGATCACTCAGGATCGTGTCGAGCTCTTTGGCCTTGTCGACGGCGATCATCATGCCCTGCACCGCTTCGGCCGTCACTTCGCCGAGCAGCGCGAACTTCTGCAACTGACCGCCGATGGCGCGCGTCGATAGCATCGCGTTTCGCGCGAGCCCCGCGCGGCCCGCCGTGAAGACCGACGCGACGATCGTGAGCGCGTCGAATGCGTCATCCTTCGAATCGGCGAATCCGTTGCGCTTGCGGCGACCGATGTTGATCGCTGCCGCGCCGGCGCTCGTGAATACCGACGCCCAGATCAGGCCCGCGACAATCTGACTGCCCGGAATCGGCGCGATCGCTGCCACCGCGATCAGCGCAATCGTCAGCGCCAGCCCAATCGCCTCCAGAAACTCCTGCAATTTGCCCCAGAAACCCGCACCGGGCGTGTCGAACTGATAGTGCGCCGGCCTGGCGTTTTTGTCGATCCGCCGCAACGTCGAATCCGGCGGCACCTCGATCCGCACGTTGCCCGGATGGAAATACTCGTTGTTTTCGCGCCAGTCTTCGATCGCCGCTTCCAGCGCATCGGGAATCGTCTCGCCCTTGCCTTCGTAGATGCCGCGCAGCCGCTTGTCGAGCGGATTGGTCCAGTCGATCAGGCGAACGAACCAGCCATCCTTTCGACCGACTTTCGGGATCCCGTTCATCGTGGCGAGGTACGCGACGCGCAGATCAACCTGCTCGCTGGTTTTCTTCGAAACGTACGACGCATAGATCGGCTCGTACCACCGGCCCGCACCGTCGTCGGCGGCGATCATCTCTTCCAGCAGATCGCGATACTGCTTCTTCTGAGCAAGCTGGTGACGATACTCCTTCTCTTTCGCCTTCGGCACACTCTGCCGGCGCTCGGCCGCCTCGACCGCGTCGATGT
>JBJXFK010000034.1:0-11243 GCA_046155505.1 Phycisphaerae bacterium | reverse complement strand
CCGAAAGTCGGAAACGACTTTCGGCCCGCGGCATTTTTCTTTGAAGCAAGGCGACAGCGCAAGTCGCGGACTCCGTCATGCATGATATAGGCAAGCATCAGAAAAAATCTGTCGAAAGGCACCGCTCACCGGTCGCCGGTCGTCCGATGCTCGCCTGTTGTGAGGAAGGGGAGGGAAAACTTCAGGTGTGGGGTCCCGAAGCGCGAGCCATGCGTCGACCGGCGACCAATGAGCGGTCACGTTCAATAACTGTTTGATTGCGAGCAGGCGGTGTCGGTGCCGCTCAACTCATTGTTATGTCGCGCCGCGTGTCCCGGAATCCAAACTCGCGCAAATTTCACCCCTTCTCGCAAAATGACGACGCTTCGGCGACCGCGCGCGTGTTATCGCGCCGACGCTGCGTCCGAGTCGTCGATCCGACACGACCGACGTTGCGCGAATTGACCAATTGCTCACACGCCCGCGCGCCGCACCTGCCGATAGATGAAACTGGAAGGTTCCATGGTCGGCAGTATCAGTGCCCAGCTCGCGCTCTTTGCTTTCGCCGTCACGATCTTTGCCGGGATCGCGAGCGGGAACTCGTCGGTGACCGTGCTGACGCGGGCGCTCGTGGCGATGGTCACAGCGATGCTGCTCGGTCAAGTGGTGGGTGCGATCAGCAAAGCCGTGCTGCGCGACCACCTGATGCGGCGCAAGAACGAGATCGATGTTGCCCACGCCCGAGCGCTGGCGAACATGGCGCGCGAAATCGAGGAAGCGCAAGTAGCGCAAGTAGCGCAAGAAGCGCAGGAAGCACGCGAGGCGGCCTAGCGTCGCAAGTTGCCGTTGTGACGCGATGAGCACGTCGCCCACGGGGGATGTCCATGAGAGGTCGAACAGCCGGCTCTCGGTCACGCCGCGTCAGCCGCGAGACCAAGACCACCAGCTTTCCGGACCAGGAATCGCTGATGGCGGCCTGGCGCGAATACAAGAAGAACGCCGACGAGACGCTTCGCAATCGGCTGGTCGAACATTATCTCTATCTCGTGCGATTCACGGCCGAGCGCATCGGAGCAAAACTGCCCGACGAAGTCGACGTTGACGACCTGATGAGCGCCGGCATTTTCGGCCTGGTTGATGCGGTCGATTCGTTCGATCTCGAGCGCGGCGTGAAGTTCGAGACATTTTGCTCGCTGCGCATTCGCGGGGCGATTCTTGACGAGCTGCGCGGCATGGACTGGGTGCCGCGGCTCGTTCGACACCGCTCGGCCAAACTCGACGAATCGCGCCGCGCGCTCGAGGTCGAGCTGGGCCGTTTCCCCAGCGACGACGAACTGGCCAAGCGGCTGCGATTGTCTCGCGCACACTTCGATAAGCTCAAGAAAGACGCCGCCGCCGTCTCGGTCGTTTCGCTCTCGCAGTGCTTCAGCGACGCGGAGTCGAATCGCGAAGGCGGCGAGATGGAGATCCTGCCCGATGAGCGCAGCATCGACCCGGTAACCGAGGCGCAGAAGACCGACGTGCGCGAATTCATTACGCGCAACCTGTCGCGGGCCGAAAAACTGATCCTGCTGCTATATTACTATGAACAAATGACGATGAAGGAAATCGGCGCGACGCTCGATCTGTCCGAGTCGCGCGTCAGCCAGATGCACTCGGCCCTCATCCTGCGCCTGCGCCAGGAACTCGGTGCGTGCGCGACCACCACCTTGATCGAAAGCCCGTCGATGGATGTTCTCGCGTAACCGCACGGCGACCGCGCCGCGCGCGGTCGCGAAGGAGCGTGCCATGTCCGCCATTCCGCCTACCTGGCTCGGCTCGATCCTGCAAACCGGCGGTGCGCAGCAAAAATCGTCCGTCGAACGTGCGAAGGCCGATGCGGCGCAAAGCGCGAGCGGCCCGTCGTTCGGCAAAGACCTGATCAACGCGATCCAGACCGGCGACGCCGACAATCGCCCGGACGCCGACGGCACGGGAAACGGTGGGCAGGGCCGCGCGGGCGATGACGTCGACACCGCCGCAATCGTCGCGCAGACACCTGCGAGCGAGTCGCCGACCGGCGGATCGCTCGACATTCAAGCCTGATCGCCCCCTCGGCGCAGTGGCGCTGGCCGCGCAGACGGGCGTAATTGCCGCGTCAAGCAATCCCCGCGAACGCCTTCGCTCCGCGCTCATTCCCGAATTCACACAGAATTTGCAAAGAACCGCCGCATGTTGCTGTATGCTATGGATGTCCACTGTTGTGGGTTTCATTTCTGATTGATCACGATTTCATCAACCCAGGAAGGGTGCGCACATGTTCAACTCACACGCGCGCGGCGGCGCGCACGCTCGGTTTGTCACCATCGCAATCGCTTGCTGCACACTGTTGCTGAGTGCACCTCTTGCGCTCGGAGGGTCCGACTGCCCCGGCGGCTGGACTACGCCAGGATCGCCCGGCCCGCGTTACGGCCATGCCGTCGCATTCGATTCCGATCGCGGCGTACTGGTGACTTTCGGCGGTCGCCAGACGAATACATCGCCACTGCTCGGCGACACCTGGGAATACGACGGCACGCGCTGGCGCCAAACTGCGACCAGCGGCCCGTCGCCGCGCGAGCAGTTCGCGATGGCCTATCACGCCGGAATCGACAAGGTCGTGCTCGTCGGCGGCCTTACCGCCGACGGCGAACGCAGCGACGTCTGGACCTACGACGCTGGCGGCTGGGCGCAACTTGCCGACGGGCCGTTCCCGCCGCGCCGCGGGCATGCCGCCGCTTACGACTCAGTGCGCGATCGCATGGTTATGCACGGCGGCTCGCAACTCGACAACATCACTTGGCTGTTTGATGGAACTGCGTGGTCGTCGTTTACCGCCGGCGGTCCGGGGGCGCGCACCGGCGCGGCGATGGCATTCGATCCGATTCGTCGCCGCGTCGTCCTCTTCGGAAGCGACCAAGCGAGCGAGCCGGTCGGTCGCGTACACGAATGGAACGGCGCGGGTTGGTCGCGCGCCGACCCCGCTGGGCCGAGCGCTCGCGGCGGATGCGCAATGACTTACGACCCGTCGAGCAATCGCGTTTTGCTCTTCGGCGGGCGCACAGGTCAGAACACACTACTCGGCGACACGTGGAGTTGGGACGGCGTCGCTTGGCAGGCGGTCGCGCAGCTCGGCCCGCAGCCGCGCTGGCGATCGAGCATCGCGCATCATCCCGCGCTCGGCGTCGTTCTGGTCGGCGGCGCCGTCGCGACCGGTGGCGACAGCGGAAATTTCGCGGCTCTGTTCGATGACTGGCAACTCGACGTTGCCGACGGATGGACATCGCCCGACGCACTGCCTGAACGCCGAAACTCGAGCGCGCTCGGCTCCGACGAGCTGCGCGGCGAGCTGGTACTCTTTGGCGGAATCGACCAGACGCCACAGAACTCGTTCAACGATCAAACCTGGGTCCGACGCAACGGCGCATGGCAACTGCGCGGCAGCGGCTCGATCCCCGGTGCGCGCAGCAACGCGGCGCTCGGTTACAACCCGCTGACGCAGACGGTATTCATGGTCGGAGGGTTCGCCCCCGGCGCGCAGCAGCAGACCTGGTCGTGGGACGGCCGCGCGTGGACGCTGCTGACCAACACCGGCCCGTCGGCGGTCAGCGGGCACGCGACGCTCTTCGATCCGATCAGTCAACGCATGCTTTTGCTACGTGTCGACGTGCCGGTGCAATTCTGGAACGCCACGCAGTGGCAGGCACTCGAGCAGTCGACCACGCCGCCAACGCTCGTCTCGAACGCGTTTGTCGATCGTGCTCACAATCGCATCGTCATCGCCAGCCCGTCCGGCATGCACGAGTGGACCGGCAGCGCGTGGAATCGCATCGGCGACGGAATCAGCGCGCTGCAGTTACCTCGAAACATTGCGTATGACGACGCACGCGACGTCGCCGTGGTTTGGGGCGGTCCGCCCTGCGGCCAACTCACCTGCGGCACATGGGAATGGGACGGCACGGCTTGGGCGCAGCGCAGCTCTGCCGGTCCGACCGCGATCGACCAATTCTCGATGGCATTCGACGCGCAGCGCAGTCGTGTCGTGCTGTTCGGCGGTCGAGATCAACAATCTGTCGGGCTTGACGCCGAATGGGAATGGGATGGCGTCAGTTGGACGACTGCGCCGCGACGGC
Source organism: Phycisphaerae bacterium (assembly GCA_046155505.1). Lineage (GTDB taxonomy): Bacteria > Planctomycetota > Phycisphaerae > UBA1845 > Fen-1342 > JBJXFK01. The sequence goes on along the minus strand of JBJXFK010000034.1, from coordinate 7,113 downwards.
GACCGCCGCCGCTTGCCGAGCACGCGATCGCGGTCGATCGTCGTCGCGGCGATGTCATCATGTTTGGCGGACGCACCGCGACGACATTTGCGAGCGCGACCTCCGATACGTGGATTCTGGACGACGGCCAGTGGCGCCGGCATGCATCGATGGGCACCGGGCCCGCGCCGCGCTTCGATGCGTCGCTCGCGTACGACGAAAAACGCGATGTCGTGGTCATGTTGAACGGCCGTTCGACTTCCGGTGCCGGCTTGCGCGAAGTGTGGGAATGGGACGGCCAATCGTGGACGCAGCGCTGGAACGGCGCGACGTTCGGACCGCCAGCCAACAATCAATGCCCGGCATTTTACGACCCAACGCGGCAACGCGTGATGGTGTATGCAGGCTTGCTCTTCGCGTGGGATGGTGCAAGCTGGACCGCGCCGCCGCTGACGGGCACCCCGCCGCCGCAGGACGCCGTACTCACCGTCGACACCGATCGCGGCGTGATCGTCGCCTGCGCGACGAGCGCGACGCTTTTCGAGCTGCTCGGCAACCGCTGGACGCTCGTGAACACCGAGCAGACCCAGCCGCGACCGGGATTCCTGCAAAGCGGATTCTCGTTTCACTATGACTCGTCGCGCCGCGTGTGCGTGCTCGTCGGGCGCGAGGCCAATTTGCCGCCGACTCAGCCGCAACAGGCGTGGGATTGGAACGGCTCAAACTGGACACGCCGCAGCGACGTCGTTGTGCCCGCGTCGCGCACCACGCACGCGGCGGCGTTTGACGGACGAACCGGACAGCTTTTGATTCATGGCGGGGCGAACACAAACACGCAGCCGAATGTGCTCTATGGCGATTTCTGGGCGCTCGGTGGCGCGGCCGCGATCGAAATCGTCGTCGAGCCGGAATCGGTCGACGCGCAGCCGGATGAGACGATCGAATTGTCGTGCGACGCGCTCGGCGCGGGTGAGTTGACCTATCAGTGGCGATTCCGCAGCGGTGCGATCGACGAGAGCGAGGTCTACTCCGGTGTTGGTACGCCGACGTTGACGATCCAGAGTCTTAGCGCATTTGAAGAGGGCGGTTACGACTGCGTGATCAGTGACGGTTGCACCGACGTGTTCACGCTGAACGCGTTCGTCAACGTCGTCGGCGCGTGTCTGGGCGACGTAAGTGGCGATGGGCGGGTTGATCTGCCGGACATCGCGGTCGTGCTAGCGAGCTTTGGCCGCGAGAACGTGCCGAGCAACTTCCCGCCCGACATTGACCGCGACGGCGTCGTCGGACTCGCCGATCTGGCGTACGTGCTGCGAAACTTCGGTTTGATCTGCGAGTAGCGGCACGGACGAACGTCGCGGCGGCGACTGCGCGATGCGTCACGCCGCCGCATGCGCCAGCAGCGCCGCGCCGACGACGCCGGCCTCGTCCGACGGCAGCACGCCGCACTCGATCGTCAGATCCGGCGGTACCAGACGACCTTGGTACTCGCGCAATTGCCGTGCGGCTCGCTCGACCAACTCTGCGTGATGATCGACGACGCCGCCGCCGACCGAGATCATCTGCGGCGCCCACAAGTGTGCGAGCTGCGTCAGTCCGACGCGCAGTTGCGTAACCACGCGTGGCGTAATTCCCGTCTGTGCGACGGCCAGGCCGCTGACGCACGCTTCCAGGCAGCCGCGCGAGCCGCAGCGACATTCGGGAGCGTCGTCGGACGTGTCGACGATCAGGTGTCCGAACTGTGCCGGGCCGCGTTCGCGCGCGTCCATGATCGTGCCCTGAATGATTGCGACGCCGCCGACGCCGGTGCCGAGCGTGAGGTAGACGAACCGCATCGGCGCGTCGGCGAGCACGCGCCACTGGGCATATGCGGCGGTCGCCACGTCGCTGCGAATCACAAGCTGTCGCTGGATGGCGTGCATGATGCCGTCGTACACGTTTACGCCTTCGAGGCGAGGCAGATTGACGGCGGCTTCGACAATACGCGAACGCGAGTCGAGCCGACCGGGCAACCCGACCCCGGCGTATGCACACGTCGGGCGCGGCAGTTCACGGGCCAGGGTGGCGATGATGTCGAGCAGTTGCCGCGGATGGCCGCCCTCGGGCGTGTGGGCCTTGCGCTGCGCGATGATGCGACCGCTCGGATTGACGATCGCGAGACGTACGGTCTGTCCGCCGATGTCGATTCCGAGCGCTGTCGATTGTTCGGGACTATCTGCCATGTTGTTCGCGCTTGGCGTGCGGCGGCGGATCGCCGTCGGCGCACGATGCCTATGCCTATGCCTTGACGACGAACGTCACGTCGACCTCGACCGTCGAATTCAGCGGCAATTCGGCGACGCCGACCGCCGCGCGGGCGTGCTTGCCCGCATCGCCAAACACCTGCACGAGCAGCTCGCTCGCGCCGTTGGCGACCTTGCTCTGATCGGTGAAGCCCTCGTGCGAGGCGACGTATACGACGACCTTCAGCACGCGCGCGATGTTATCGATTCCTCCCGCTCCGTCAGCCGCGACCGAGATCGCATTGATCGTACACAGCCGCGCCGCCTGGGCCGCTTCTTCAAGCGTCTTCTTGAACCCGGCTTGTCCCTCGAACTGCACTTTGCCTTCGACCGTCGGGATCTGCCCGCTCAGGTAGAGCACGTCGCCATGTTTGACGAAGGGGATATACGCGGCCACCGGCCTTGGCGGGGGCGGCAGCGTGATGCCGAGTTCTTTCAGACGTTCGCTAGCCTTGCTCATCTCGCACCTCCGTCGACTCGTGATCCGCATGGGCCGCGGCGATCTCCGCGACAGCCATCGCCGGCGCCGCCAGCGCCGCCGCTTCCTCTTCGGATTGCGGCTCTTCGTCGACCTCTTCCTGCAACACCAGATAGATTTTTCCGAACACGCCTTCCTGCTCCGCCTTCACCCGGCGGCGGCGGATCAGTTCGAGCAGCGCCAGAAACGTGCCGACCACTTCGCTCTTGCTCGACGACTCGTTGAACAGTTCGTCGAAACGCGTCGCACCCCGATCGATTAGCATCTTTTCCAGCCGCGTGACGCGTGTCTCGATCGGCATGTCGTCATACGTCACGTTGTGCGTCGATGGCCCTTGCCCGATCGACGACATGACGCGCCCGAACGCCGAAACCAGGTCCCAGACCTCGACCTCTTCCAACTCAACGCCCAACAACTCGGGCGGCAGCGAGCCGGGACGCCGCACAAATCGCCGGGCCCGCTCGTCCGCCGCCGAGCCGAGCGTGCGAGCCGCGTCTTTGAATCGTTTGTATTCGAGCAGTTGGCGGATCAGCGCGCCCGGCGAATCGGGCGAATCGTCATCGACCACTTCCAGCGGAGGCGTCGGCAGAATTGCCCGCGATTTCATCTCGACCAGCGTCGAAGCGAGCACGAGAAACTCGCCGGCGGAATTGGGATCGAGCGCCTCCATTAGCCGCGCATAGGCGACGTACTGCTCGGTGACCTTGGCCAGGGCCACGTCCTGAATATCCAGCTCGTCGCGCCGGATCAGATACAGCAACAGATCCAGCGGGCCGGCGAAGATGTCAAGTTGGACACGATATTCAGCGGACACTCTTACCCCGCCACTTCAGAGGATGAACCACAGAGGCACAGAGGCACAGAGATGCACAGAGTAAGACGGGTCATCATCTCGTGTCCGCACACACTGAACCGCGATCGCGCGTCGACCGGTCGGCTCGCGCACTCGACCAATATCTCAATTCTTCGTCTGTGCGCCTCTGTGTCTCTGTGCCTCTGTGGTTCCTCTTCCATTCAAGCCTTCGCCCGCACGATGCCGCACGCCTCGCGGACTTCGTGCATCACTTTTTCGGCCACTACGCGGGCGCGTTTCGCGCCGTCCCGCAGTATATCCTCGACATCGTCCGGCCGCGCCACCCACTTGCCGCGCTGCTCGCGGCGCGGCGTTGCCCATTCTTCGTACAGCTCGACCAGTCGCGTTTTGGCATGACCATAGCCGACGCCGCCCGCGCGATAGCGGCTGCACCAATCCGCGTGCTCCTCGGGCGTGGCGAAGAGCTTCATCAGCGAGATTTCGGTGCGCGCGTCTGGGTCTTTCGGCGCTTCCAGCGGGGTCGCATCGGTCTTGATCGACATGATCCGCTTCTTCATTTCTTTGGCATCGCCGAAAATGTCGATCGTATTGCCGTAGCTTTTGCTCATCTTCTGCCCGTCGATGCCGGGCACGATCGCGGTTTCGTTCAGCTTCGGCTCGGGCCGGCGCAGCACCTCGCCATACGTGTTGTTGAAATACCCCGCCATGTCCTGCGTCATCTCGATGTGCTGCACCTGATCCTTACCGACCGGCACCAGATCACTGTGGTAGATCAGAATGTCGGCCGCCATCAGCACCGGGTAACAGAACAGCCCCATCGACGACGCAATGCCGCGCGCGGTTTTGTCTTTGTACGAGTGTGCCCGTTCGAGCAGTCCTCTGCCCGTGACGGTCGAGAGGATCCACGCCAGCTCGGTGACTTCGGGAATGTCGCTCTGGCGAAACAGTGCCGCCTTGGCCGGGTCGAGGCCGAGCGTCAGATAGTCGATCGCCACATCCAGCGTCAGTTGCCGCAGCTTCGCCGCGTCCTGCACGGTAGTGAGAGTGTGATAGTTGGCGATGAAGAAAAAGCACTCGTGCTGATTCTGGTCCTCGAGGTGCTGCTTGATTGCTCCAAAATAGTTGCCGATGTGCAGCGTTCCTGATGGCTGCACGCCTGAAAGCACACGCATCGACCCAGCCTCCCCCGCTTCAAAAACACCCGAACCGCTCGGGCGGAAATCAGGGGGAGAGCATACACGCAAGCGGGGCGGGCGGCGGTGCAGATCCGCGTTTCCTGCGATCAGGCAGGGCCGTCAGCGATGGGCGGTGTTGGTGCGCCTTCCGATGTCATGCGCTGCTCGGCAGCGGTCTCCGGCTTCGCTTGAATCGACGGAATCCACCAACATGCGTGGCCGATCTGCGGAAACTCATCACCGCTCTTGAGCACAATGAACAGTGCGTCATTGCGACTCGGACGCTGCCAGGTGGCTTCATCGTATCCGTCGAACTCGAATCGTCCGGCGGTCGTGCAGATTGTTCCTGAACGGTATCGCACTTGCAGTTCCGTTTGCATCGGCAGGCTCCGCTGGCATTTTGTTCTACGGTGATTTGATCTGTAAACATCGCATCCGACGAACGAGCGCTGGTTGGCATCGTTGCTTCTTTGCCGGTCCGGAGGGCACCTGTACATCGTCCCCACGACTCTTGCGCCGTCCGCCGGATGCGGCTGTATCGAGTTCATCGTTCAAATGCAGGTAGAGGTTGCGAGTTGAGCGTCAGCGCGCATCGCCGCCCTTGAGACCCTTGAGCACTTCGGGTGTGATGGCCTTGCGACGCCGGCGCGTGCGAACACGCCGACTGTCGCTCCGACCCGCACGCGCGCTAGCGCGCCGTGTGTTTACCTGCTGTGATCTGCAGGAATGCGGCAATGATCGCTAGAGCGAACAGTATATGGATGTAGCCGTTCATGGTGTAGGATGTGATCAATCCAAGCAGCCACAAAACGACCAGCACAGACGCGACTGTCCACAGCATGACACAGCTCCATTGAGGTTCGAAGTGGCGCGGCTTGCGTCACCCGCAGCGATCGCTGTTTCCGTGACGGAAGCGACTGTTGTCGATGACCTCGGGCGCGCGACTCAGCGCTGCTTGATGAGTGTCAACGTCGCATCGGTGCCCTTGATGCCCTTGAGCATTTCGAGCGTGTCGCCATTCGGCCGCCGAATCGCATAGCCGTAGCTCTTGCCGTCCTTGTCGACGAACGAGAGATAGCCGTTGTCGTCGACCTTCCATGTGCCGAGCGACTGCTCGATGCGCCCGTCATAGTTCAGCTCAGCCGTGTAACTGCCGTCGTCTTGCAGGCGCAGTTCGACGCTGACCAGCCGCCCCGATTGCTCGGTCGGACGCAGCAGCTTGAACTGGTCCCTGGCCATTTCAGGCTTCAGGTCGTCGCCGGACCAGCGCCCGGCGAGCGTCGCGCAGCCCGAGGCCGCCAGCAACGCACCCACACACAGCAGTCCGCCGAACGCGCGGCTCAAATCGAAACGACACTTGATGTTCATTGCATGAGTCCTTAATTTCACCGCGCCAGCGCGCGATCAGATGTTACGAGTCGGTGCGGCAGCAGGCCGCGCTACAGTGATATGCGGCGCCCCTGGATGACTTGGATCAGTACAACGACGATCGCAATCACGAGTAGTGCATGAATGAAGCCGCTCATCGTGTACGACGTGACGATTCCGAGCAGCCACAGGATGATGAGTATCATCGCAACGGTCCATAGCATGACGCATCCCCATTTGAAGTTTGAACTGACAAGCCGACCTCGCGACGGATCGCATCGGCTTTCGCGTTTGTGATCCGTCGCGTGGGTTTCGTCGCCCAGAACGTTTGTTACTTCGACAGCGCCCAGACATACTTGCCGGACTTGTCGATCCAGCCCGATTTGCCGTCGAGCGTCACACGCGCGATTCCGTCGCTGAAACCGCCGGCGTCGTCGAACTGCGGCTCGATCACCGTTTTGCCGCCGCCGTCAACGTAGCCCCACTTGCCCTTGGCTTTCACCGCGGCAAGGTCTTCACTGAACGGCCGCGCATCATCAAAGGTCGGGTTGATCGCGACGCGGCCCGATTTCTCGGAGTAGCCGAACTGGCTGCCGACCTTGACGCACGCCAGGCTGCCGGAGAATGACTCGGCCGCGGCGAACTGCGGCTGAATGACGACCTCGCCGGTCTTGTTCACAAAGCCCCACTTGCCGTCGATATTCGCCGGCGCGAGACCTTCGTTGAAGTGCCCGCATTCCTTGAATCGCGGGTTGATCGCGAATTTACCCTGGGTGTCGATGTAGCCATACTTGCCGCCCCAGTCGCCGCCCGACTTCACGCGGGCAAGCCCATCCGAAAAATCGGACGCTTCGTCAAATTGCGGCTTGATCATCATCTTGCCGGTTTTGTCGATGAAGCCCCACTTGCCGTCCTTCTCGACGCAAGCGAGTCCACTCGAAAAGTTTCCGGCATTGGTGTACTCATAGCCGACGACCACCTTGCCTTCGATATCGACGAAGCCGCACTTGTGACCCA
>JBJXFK010000031.1:0-43378 GCA_046155505.1 Phycisphaerae bacterium | reverse complement strand
CGTCGCCGAGAATGTCCCACACGCGGCATTCTTTGATGCTTAGATTTGTCGCGATGTCGAGACCGTCATACGAATGGTCCTTGCGATTTCGAAAGCCGTAGACGCCGAGCGTGCCGGGGTCTTTGCTTGTGGCCATACAGGTCCAGGCGGGGACGGTGATCGGCGGCATGCAGCTTTCGAGATTGCCCCAGCGGCCATGCTGCATCAGTTTCTGCATGTTGGGCAGCAGGTCGCGCCAGCGGTCGAAGACCAGGCTTGGCTCCCAGCAATCCATTCCGATGATGGCGACTTTTTCGATGGCCATGCGTAAGCGTCTCCCGGCTCTGCGAGCGCTCGACTGTTCATCAGAATAGTAGCGATCGGCCCTCTGTGGCCGACGGCGGGCGTGATACGCACGCGCTACACGGCGTCGGCCACAGAGGGCCGATCGCTACCGCGCCTTCGCGAACGGACCAGCAGGCGACCGCACGCAACTCGGCTCGTACTCTACAAGCGGGACGCAATTTTCGCGCGTCGGCACAAGCCGCGAGTATGTGCGCCGCCGCGCACATTTTCGGCCCCCGTGTTCACCCAGTCCGCAACCTCATGCGTTGCCCGCGTTCGAACGATTCAAGGTGGTGCGCTTCGCGTGTCACCGCGTGAGCGCACGCAGAGCCGCACGCAAAAGGATCCGTCGTATGTCGCAAGTTGCGCAGCTCGGAGCGCTCGATGCCGCCACGCTCGACCTGATTGACCGCTGCGTCGTGTCGGTGCTCAGCACAATGGTCGGGGCCAGGCCGCACCGTAGCGGCCTCGAACTCGATCGCCATCCGCCGTCCGGCAACGGCATCGCCGCAATGGTCGGAATCACCGGCCCGGTCACCGGCGTAATCGTGCTCGGCTTTCCGGCCGAGACGGCGATGCGCTGCGCGGCGAGCATGCTGGGATGCGAGTTTGCGGCGATCACCGACGAAGTCTGTGACGCGATGGCCGAGCTCGCCAACATGGTCGGCGGTTCGGCCAAGTCAAAGCTCGGCATCGAGCCGCCGCCGAGCCTGTCGCTGCCGACGGTGATCGAAGGCTACAACTATCGCGTCTGCTACCCCAGCAAATCGACCTGGGTTCGCATCCCGTATGAGAGCGATTTGGGCCCGTTCAGCGTGCACGTCTCGCTGAACCGCGGTTGAGTGAAACCGCCCGCGCGCGGGGTTGTCTTCCCGCGTGCTTCACGTTGAACTCTGCACTTCTCACTCTGCGTTTTGCGGCGACACCAGCGGGCACGTGTCGTCGCCCGCCCACTCGCCAAAGCTCATGTAGTAATTCGCCACATGGTCATAGCCGCAGCGTGCCGCGGCCAGCGCGACCAGTGCCGCCCGCCCGCCGCCGTCACAATGCACGACGATCTCGCGGTCGTCATCGTCTAGGCCGGCCTGCTTGAATGCCTGACGCAGTTCGCGCACCGCTCGCAACCGCCCGTCGTCGGCCATCAGTGACTCGTGCGGCACGCTCGCCGCGCCGGGCAGGTGTCCGGCGCGCGGGTTGTTGCGCGTGTCCTTGCCGCTATATTCGTTCGGCGTACGACCGTCGATCACCGCGGCGGTGCCGGTCTCGACGACGCTGCGCACGCGATCTTTTTCGGCCAGTGCGACCGTCGGCTCGGCGTCGTCATCGATCTCGAACCGCCGCGTCGCGGGCGCGGCTCGCTCGCGCTGCGCGATTCGCCCCGGTAGCATTTCGCGGATCGCCGGATAGCCGCCGTTGAGAATGGCGACGTTTTCGCAGCCCGCGAGTTGCAGTATGAACCAGACGCGGCTCGCCTCCTTCAGCTCGCCGCCGTCGTAGATCAAAACCGGCGTGTCATCCTCGATTCCGAGCGTGCCGATGCGCTGTCGCCACGCCGCAGCGTCGCCGAGACCGCCGTTCTCGCGCGAGAGGCGCGTCCATTCGGCGTTGTCCACCCAGACGGCACCCTTCACGCGGCCCGCCTCAAAACGATCGCGCGGCCGCACATCGAGGATGACCATCGGACGCTCATGCCGCATGAACGCGACGTACTGTTGATCGAATTTCTCGGGTTCGAGCACAAAGCCGTCGCCAACCCGGCCCGGCCCGCAGCCCGCGAGCGCGCCTAGCAGCACGGCGGCCAACACGTTAATCGTTGTCATTCGCATGGTTCACCCCTTATTTGCGTTCGAGTTTGCACTGGCCGGCGCGCCGGGCGAAGGACACTCTCCACGCCGCTGCGACGGGCAGAGTCCGAGCCTGCGCTCGGCAACATGACCGCGCCAAGCCCCCAGTGCCAGACCGATCGCGCTCGCCCAGAGATAGATTGCAAGTGACGTGCGTTTTTCGAGCAAGCCGAGCGCCATCAGGCCGCCGCCGATCGCCAAGCCCACGACTCCGGCAATCGCCAGTCCCAAGACCATCGCTCGCGCAACGGTCACGCGACCCTGCCTGGCGAACACAACCGCGCACGCCAGAAGCACAGCACCGACAACGCCGCCAACCGCCGAGAATTCGAGCATCGCGAGATCCTAGCGCGTAGGTTGGGCATCGCCCAACATTCGCCGCCGTGTGCGCAAACGCGTGAAATGGTGGGCGATGCCCACCCTACGGCATTCGCGCGGTACGCGGTTCGCTTCCGCCGCGTGTGCGCGGATTGCGTTCCGGGTGGGTCATGCCCGACCACCACGCGATCGCCGCCGAGCCGGCGCATACGCCGATGAACACCGGCATCGCGAACCGCAGGCGCAGCGTCATCACCGCCAGGCCGACCAGGCCGTAGAACACCGTCATCCCGTAGCACGTCAGCACGGCCTGCTTGACCGTGAAGCCGCGCTGCACGAGCTGATCATAAAAGTGGCTGCGGTCGCCCTTGAAGATCGGCTTGCCGCTGCGCCAGCGTCGGAACATGGCGAGGGCCGTATCGAACACCGGCAACGCGAAGATCATCAGCGCGCCGAACACCCAGCGGAAATTACACCACTCGCCGAAGAGCACAATCAGCATGCCGCAGTTGTAGCCCAGCAGCACGCTGCCCGTGTCGCCCATGAAGATGCGGGCCGGGTTGAAGTTCATCGGCAGAAAGCCGAGCGTCGCGCCGAGCATGGCCATGGCCATGACGATGCGCACATAGTGGCCTTCCTCGGCCGGCCGAAATGTCGCCAGATGCGCCGCCAGCAGGAAAAAGCCGAGCGAGATGATCGCCGTCACGCCCGAGCAAAGTCCGTCGAGTCCATCGATCAGGTTGGTTGAGTTGCACGCGCCGAGCACGATAAAGACCGCGAGCAGAACCGAGAGCGTTTTCTCGATCGGCTCGGGCAGGAGGTCATGCAGACCGACAATCCCGAGCAGGCCGTGGACGAGCTGGAATCCAGCTTGCGTCGTGATGAACACCATTGCGATGATCGCCGCCCCTGCGCCGAGCCGCAGCTTGGGCGACAGGTCGCGCAGATCATCAAGCAGGCCGAGCATCATCATGCCGACACCGCCGACGAGAAAGATGACGCCATTGGGCACGGGCAGGTTGCCCAGCATGAGTGAGGCAAGCAGCGCGATCGTCCAGCCCAGCCCGATTGCCACGCCGCCCAGATAGGGCGTCGGCCGCGCGTGCGGCTTGAGCAATCGATCGGGCATGTCCATGACGCCGTATTTGTTGGCGACGCGGATCATCACCGGCGTGAGCGCGAGCGACGCGGCGAACGCGATTGCGCCATAGCGCGAATAGTCGTACACGATATCCAAAAGCGTCACGGCGGCCCCCGCTGACGGCTGAGTGAAACAGAGCGGGTAGGGTAACGCGAACGGGCAGACGGGCGTAGCCCGAGCGTGAAAAGTGCAAAGTTCAGAGTTCAAAGTTCGGAATGACGGCAATGCTTCCGCATCGCGGCCGCTTCACTTTGCGCTCTACATTTTGCACTGGCCACTTTGAACTGAACCCCGAACCCTGAACCCTCTACAACCCCGCATTCAGCAAATCCAGCAGCCGCAGCAGCCCCACCGGACGATGATCCGCCGAGAGCACCACGAGACTTGTGATCTGACTGTCGCGCATGATTTGCAGACAGTCGACGGCCAGATGCTCGGGCGATACCGTCGACGATCGCACCGCCGGGGCGCCTGGCGAGCGGCGGCTGCGCTGATAGGCCGTGCGGGCGTCCATCGAACGCGGGTTTTCGACCCGCTCGAAGATTCGCCGCAGGTCGCCGTCTGTAAATGTGCCCAACAGGCTGCCGTCGGCTTCGACGATGAGCGCCAGGCCGAGCGCCTTGCGATTGGCCTCGACCACCAATTCGGCGAATGTCTGCGACGCGCGCACAATCGGCAGCTTGTCGCCGGCGGACATCAAGTCGCCCGCCCGCAGCAGCAGTCGCCGGCCAAGCGTGCCCTCGGGGTGATATTGCGCGAAATCCTCGGGCTTGAATCCGCGCGCGTGCAGCAGGGCCATCGCCAGCGCATCGCCCGCCGCGAGCTGCATGATGCAACTCGTCGTCGGCGCGAGCGAAAGGGGCCCGGCCTCGGGCACGTCGGGCAGCACGATCGCGTGATGGCTCAGTTCGACCAGCCGCGACTCGCGCCCCTGCGTCACGCCGATCACCGGCCCGCCGAGGCGGCGAAAGTGCGTGACGAAGCGCAGCACCTCTTCAGTGTTGCCGCTGCGCGAGAGGGCGATCAGGCAATGCCGATCGCTGACGATGCCGAGGTCACCATGCAGCGCCTCGACCGGGTGCATGAACGTCGCCGGTGTGCCGGTGCTGGTCAGCGACGCGGCGATTTTCTGGGCGATATTGCCGCTCTTGCCGACGCCGCTAACGATCACTTGCGTGCCGGGACGCAGCAGTAGATCGACGATCGCGCCGAACTGCTCGCCGAGATTCGCGGCGAATTGCTGCAGCGCCGCGGCCTCGTCGGAAATCACCTGTCGTGCGACGTCGATCGGCTTCATGCGCTATTTCTTCCCGGCCGAATGTTCGGCGACCGTTGGCGCGAGCGATGGCTTTTCGCCGCGCTCGACCGCTGCGAGTTTGCCGCGAACGCTGGTCAGCAATTTCTCGCGATCGGGCAACGGCTGCCGCGACTCTTTCAGTTCCTTCTCGGCGATCTCGGCCGACTTGGTCCAGTGCTTCGCCGCTGCGGCAGAATCACCAAGCCGAAACTCGGCATCGGCGGCGTGATCGAATAGCACCGGATCCTGCCCCGCCGGCAAGCTCACCGCGCGCGAGAGCCACTTGCGCGCCTCCTCGAACTGTCCCAACTTGTAATGCGCCCAGCCGAGGCTGTCGATGAACGCGGCATTCAGCGGCTGATCGGCGACGGCCATGCGGATCATTGACATGGCCTTTTCAACGTGCAGATTTTGATCAACCCAGGTGTAGCCGAGGTCGTTGTTCATGCCCGCATCCTGCGGATCGATGGCGTAGAGTTGCTCCAGCACGAGCGTGTACTCCGCTTCGCGACCGGCGTTCTGCAAGATTTGTCGCCGCACGCGAAGCTTTACCTGCGCGATGGCATCCGCCGGCAGCGCCCCGACATACTCGTCGACCAGGCCGAGCGCCTCGTCTGCCTGTCCGGCGCGGGCATAAACGTCGATTAGTTCGGCGATCACAGCGCGGCGGATGCTCGCATCGGTGCCGCGTTCGTTGAGCAGCGCAACGAATTCCTTGATCGCCAAGTCGCGCTGCCCGCGGGCCTCTTCGGATTTGCCGCGCCAGTAGCGATGCAACTGTGCCTCGCGCAAACTCCGCGCGGGCTGCTCGTCGATCAATTTGATCGCCTCGTCGCCGCGACCGTCGCGCACCAGCGTGTCGATCAACCAATCGACGATTGGTGCCTTGTCGGTCGCCGCGGCCATCCACGCGCGCAACTTTTCCTCCGCCGCGCGATACTGCTTGCACTCCCACGCCACGCCGAGGAACTGCGTGCGCAACGACTCGGCGGCCGCGTTTTGCTCCAGCGCCTTGCCGGCGATTTGAATCGCCTCGTCGCAGCGCTCGGCCAGCACCAGCAGGTTCAGCCTCTCGCGCTGCCAGCGCTCATCAAGCGGGTTGGGCTTCAGACGCTCTTCGATATACTCGAGCCCGGCGTCATAGTCGCCGAACGTGCGATACGTTTCGACCAGTCGCGCGATCAGGCCGTCGCGCTGCTCCGGTTCGGCCCGCTCGATCAACCGTTGAATCGTCAGCCGCGCTTCCTTCGACCTGAAATCCGCGAGATACGCATCCGCCAACAATGCCAGCACCGCGATCCGATTCGGATATCGCTTGACGAGGGTTTCAAGCGTTTCCACGGCCCGCTCAAACTGCAACTGCCGCGTCGCCAACGTTGACGAGATCAGCAGCGATTGATAATCGTCCGGCGCGACCGCCAAGACCTGCTTCAACACCGCCTCGGCGTCGGCGATCTGGTCCATGCCGATCAGCCCCTCCGCCAGCGTGCGGCCCGAGCGCACATCCGCCGGATCGCTGACCAGCAGCGAGCGCAGTTCATTCAAATACGACGGCACGAAAATGCGGTCACGGAAGCGATACATGAGTGAGAGCCGCCGCACGAATCGGCTCTCGCCGCCGCTGCGTTCGATTTGGCGAAACAGTTCGCGTGCGAGCGGGACCTTGTGATCGCGCAGGTAGGTTTCGAGTAGTCCTTCCAGCGCCGCCGCGTCGTTCGCATCAATCGCCAGCGCCTCGCCGAAGAAACGCTGCGCGCCGAGCTTGTCCCCCACGCGGCGACAATGCTGCGCCGCGGCGAGCGGATAGGAGAGATCCTTGGGCTGCTGTCGAATCGCCCGCTGAAACGCGCTGCGCGCGTCGTCGTTTTCATCGAGGCCGTCGAGGGCCATCGCAACACACAGCGATACCGCCGCCGAATCGGGATGCTCTTTTTGCAACTTCTGCGCCGCCGCCCGGGCCGCGTCCCAGTCATATCCGGCAAGCATGATTTGAATCTGCGCGACGCGCGCCGGCAGAAATGCCTGGTCCTGCTCCAGCGCGGTTTTCAGCAGCCCGTCGGCCAGCGCGAACTGATTCGAACCCATCGCCGCCAGCGCCAGCACAAAATCGCGCGCCGCCGAGCGCTCGCCGCGCTGCCGAAACTCACTCACGATCGCGGCCACTTCGCCGGGGCTGGCGTGCATGGCCGACATCCAGTGCTCGACCAATCGCGGCGACGGTTCGCTGCCTTTTGGTCGACACACAAGCCACGTCGCGACTCGCTCCACCGCTGCGGCCCGCTTCCCGCTGCGCCACTCGGCAAATGACGCCGTCCACTGCATCGCGTCGACGTCGCGCTCGCGTGCGATGAGCGCCTCGGCCACGCCGACCGTTGCGTCATAGCGCTTACTGCCCAGCAGTCGCGGCACGATCGCCTGCCCCAGTTCGAACGAGCGACCGCCGCGAATTTCTTCCTGCACCGACGCGATCCAGCGATCAAACTCGCCCGCCTCAACCGCCGCGTCGATGGCCAGCGAGACGACGCCGGGAATGCCGCCCGGCTTGTAAATCCACTGCTTCGCCAGCGCGAGCGCGTCGGCCGGCTTCTTTGCGTCGATCAGCACATAGCCGTGCATGCGCGCGACGTACACGTCATCGGGCCAGCGATCGAGCGCCTCACTCGTGACACGCAGCGCATCCTGCGGTCGCGACAGCCGACCGGCCAACTCAACCCGATCTTCGAACGCACCGCGCGGCTGCTCTTCGAGCCAGCCTTGAATTTCGGGCAGATTGCGATGCTCGGGATTGTCCACCCAGATCGCTTGATCAAACTTCGCGAACGCCTCGCTCGCGGCGAGTAGATAACCCTCTTGCGCCAGGCACGCGGCCAGCTTCATCCATGACAGCGTACGCTTGCCGTTCGACAATTCACGGGCGGCGTCGGTCGCACCGCGCAGGTAGCCAATCGCCTCGCCGAATTGTCCGCGCGTGGTGAGCAACTCGCCCATCACATAGTTGGCGTCGATGCTCGCCGGCCGCAGCTCCGCCGCACGGCGTGCGTGCGTGAGGGCCGCGTCGAGATCGTTCACGCGAATCGCGATGAGTGCCGACAGATATTCGAGGTCGTAATAGGCTTTGCCGAGCGACTTGGCCGACGCCTCTTTCAGTCGATCGATCGCTTCGGGAATGTTGTCGTCTTCGATGCGTGCGCGGGCGGTTTCGAACAGCGTGCGGAGTTCGGCGGTCGGTTCGTTGCTGGTCGGCGACGATGCGGGTACTTCGGCGCGCGGAATGCCGATGAGCGGCTGCAATTCCCGCTCGCTGCGCGGCTGCGACGCCGGCGCTTGCGTCGCGGCGGGTTGTGCGAGAAGCGAAGCCGTCGCGAAGGCGGTCGATGCGACGATCACGGCAAAACGGGTGGAAATTCGGGCGGCATGCAGCATGTCGGCACCGGCCTCACGAGCGCGGATTCGCCGCGACGGGCCGCACGCGGTCGGCCCGATCCGACGACCGGCGCACTATACCGCAAAGCGTATCGCGGTCGGACTTACTTGGCCTTCGCCGTCGCCTTCGCGCTCTTCTTCTCAACCGGCTTGGACGGTTTTTCGCCTTTGGCGGACTTGGCACTCTTGGCGTCCGATTTCTCCGGCTTGCCCGACTTGGACTTTGGCTTGCCGGACTTCTTGCCGCCGGCGTCTCCGTCCGCGCCGGCTTCCTCGATCGGCTCTTCGCGCGGCACGACCAACTCTTCGCCTTCGACCAATTCGTCGATTTCCGGCTCGGCCTCCGGCAGGTGGCCGCCCGACTGAATCAGCCGCAGCATGTTGCGCGACGTGCGATCGGGCGGCACGCTGCGAATGTGCTCGACCTGTCCCTTGCGCACGGCGGTCGCCAGGTCGCTCCAGGCCTGCTTCTTCAGCAGTGCAACGAAATCGAGTGCGTCTTCCTCTTCAATGTTGCGTTCGAGGAACGACTGCGCCTCGTCGATCGTCGATTTGGGGTCGACGATCTCCTCCTGCTTGGCGTACGCGAACATCGCCTCGTCGAGCGGAATCGCGTGATGGTTGAAGCCCAGCAGCCGCACGCGGGCGCGGGTGTAGGCCTCCAGGCCCGGGATGTTGCTCAAATAGTTGAACACCTCGGTCTTGGCCGCGTCGCCGAGGCGGTCCATCGACACGGTGTGTTCCCAGGCGAAAATCTTGTTGAGCGCGCGGGTCAGATCCTCGCACTTGGTGCGCACTTCGGGATAGTCGCCGACCGTGTCGGACATCTCGCCCGGCGGAATGACGCGCAGCTCGTTGTAATCGACCACGTTTTCACGCAGGCGGTCGAGCACCTCGCGCGCCTTGGCCTCGGGCATGTCGCGCGAGAAAATTCCGAGCACGATCTGCGTGATCGGGTCGGTACTCGCCGGCCGGGTGACCTTGCCGAGCTTGGCCTTCAAGCTCTTGAACAGCGTCGAGAGCCGCTTTGCGCACAGTGTCGCGCCCTTCATTTATCGCTTCCCTTCGTTCGAGTCGTCCGTGTCGGACGGCTCATCCGAGTGGCTGTCGTCGTCAATTTCGTCGCCCGCGTCCGCGGCGTCGCCTTCGGCCGTGACCGCGCCGGCAGCCGCCTCACGCTCGGCGCGTTCGCGGGCCAGCTCATCCAGAATCTGCACCGTGGCCATGCCGCGCTGCAGCGATTGATCGAGGTGGAAGCGCAGCATCGGTAATGTCCGCGTCGAAAGCGCCTCTCCCACCCAGGAGCGAAAACGCCCGGTCGCGGCCTCCAGGCCGGCGAGGCAGAGCTTTTGCTTGACCTCGGTCGCCATGACGCTCACGTGTACGTCGGCTACGCCCAGATCGTCGCTCACCTCGACCCGCGTCACGGACGTGAAGGGGCAGATGCGCGGGTCGCTGATGCGGCGTTGCAGCCCCTCGGCGATCACGTCACGGACGACATTGGCGATTCGAAGCGTTCGTCTGGACACGTCTGAATGCTATCCCTTTTGCGGCCTGGCCGGCCGATTTCGCTCAACACTCGCCCGGCGACCGTGCGCACGGATCACATCATTTCGATGTCGTAGTCGATCATCGATGCCCGATGAAACCGCCCGATCTCGTCGACGATTTTGGAGAGCGCGCTCTCCAAAAATCTTTCGTCGTTCGAGATCATCGCCACGCCGATCGTCGCCGCCTGCCGATGATCGAGGTCGTCGATCTCGGCCACCGACACATTGTGTCGATGCGACAGCCGATCTTTCAGGCTCTTGGTAACCCGCCTTTTGTCCTTTAGCGACAGCGCTTCGAAAATCGCCAGTCGCACCGTCAGCACACCAATGACCATTTCACGCAGCGCGAGCCGCAGCTCGCGCGCCCGTGATCGATTGCGGGTCGCCTATTCGAGCGACTGGCGCTTCTCGACCACTTCGTAAGCTTCGATGATGTCGCCGGGCTTCACATCGTCGAAATTTTCGATCTTGATACCGCAATCCATGCCCGCGCGAACTTCCTTGGCGTCGTCCTTGAACCGCTTGAGCGATTGCAGGCCCGAACCGTCGAGCACGATGCGCCCGTCGCGCACCAGACGCACCTTGTGATTGCGGTGAATCACGCCGTCGAGCACGTTGCAACCCGCAACCGAGCCAACCTTGGTGATGCTGTACACCTGACGCACTTCGACCTTGGCCCGCAGCTCGTGCTTGTATTCCGGCTCGAGCAGGCCCTCCATCGCCTTGCGCACGTCGTCGATGAGTTCGTAAATGACGCGATAGACACGCACCTGCACGCCGCCCGAGTCGGCCTCGGCCTGGGCCCGGTCTTCGGCGATCACGTCGAAGCCGAATACGACCGCCCGCGATGCCTTGGCCAGCTCGACGTCCGCCTCGCTGATCGCGCCGACGCCGGTGTGCAGAATTCGCAGCTTGGCCTTGCTCGTCGGCAGCTTGCCCAGCTCGGCCTTCATCACGTCGATACGGCTCTGGCCGTCCGCCTTGATGATTAGGTTTAGTTCGGGCAGCTCGTCGGCACCCGCACCCGCCAGCAAATCTTCGAGCGTCGCCGGCTTGCGCGTCGCCAGCCGCGCTTCGACCTTGCGGCGTTCGGCGACTTCGGCGGCGATTTCCTTGGCCGTCGCCGCGTCGGGAACAGCGTAGAGCTTGTCGCCCGCTTGCGGCAGCGTGTCGAGACCGCCGACTTCGACCGGCGTGGCCGGCCCGGCGGATTGCATGCGATTGCCGCGATCGTCGATCAGCGAACGCACGCGGCCAAAGCCCGCGCCGCAGACGACGTGCTGGCCGACCTTGAGCGTGCCTTCGCGAATGAGAATCTGAGCCGCGACGCCGCGACCTTCCTGCATGTGCGACTCGATAACGGAGCCGACGGCCGAAACATCGGGGTCGGCCTTGAGATCCATGAGTTCGGTAAGCGTGCTCAGGTGGGCGATCAGGTCGTCGATACCCTCACCCTTGGTCGCGCTGGTTTTGATCACGTCGACAGTGCCGCCCCATTCGGTCGGAATGAGGTTCTGCTCGGCGAGCTGACCGTAGACGCGGTTCATGTCGACGCCGGGCATGTCGATCTTGTTCATCGCGATGACGATGTGTACGCCCGCCGCCTTGGCGTGGTTGATCGCTTCGACCGTCTGCGGCATGACGCCGTCATCGGCCGCGACGACCAGCACCACGACGTCGGTCAGATTCGCACCGCGGGCGCGCATCGCCGTAAATGCCTGGTGACCGGGCGTATCGAGGAACGTAACGTGCCATTCGCCGCGGTCGATGCGATAGGCACCGATGCGCTGCGTGATGCCGCCAGCCTCGCCCTTGGCCACGGTCGTGCGACGAATCGCATCGAGCAGCGACGTTTTGCCGTGATCGACGTGACCGAGCATGGCCACGACCGGCGGTCGCGGCTTGGGATTCTTGCGCTCGCGCGTCTCGACTACGTGTTCGAATTTTTCGAGCGCGGTTTTGGCCTTCTCGATTTGGACCGCCGCACCGAATTCGAGCGCGAGCATCTCGACCGTCTCGGCGTCGATCATGTCGGTGATGCGATAGAGATTGCCGGTCGATTCGATCAATTTGCGCGAGAGCGCGTTGAACGTCGTGCCGATGGCCGAGCAGAACTCGCGCAGCGCGATCGGCACCACGATCTTGATATCGCTCGGCTTGCCGGGGCCGCCAGACGAGCTCTGCGATGCCTGGCGCCGCGCCTCGGCATGACGGCGAGCGCGCAGACCCTGGCCCGACGCATGGGCGAGCCGCTCCATGCGCTCGATCACGTCCTGATCGCGCCATTCCTTGAGCCGCTCGGTGACTTCTTCGCCGCGGTCGTGGCGGCGCGGCGAGCGTGCGGTGCGCGCCTTTTCGCGTTCTTCCTCGGCCTTGGTTTTCGGAACGACCTTGGGGCCGCGCGGCGGACCGCTGTCGGTCTGCGGTGCGCCGGGGCCGGCGGCCGGGCGCTGGTAACCGCCGCCGGGGCCGCGCTCATAGGGTGCGGGACGCGGGCGCGGCTTGGAGACCGGCTCGGGCGCTTCGATGCGCACGACGCGCGGACCTTGCAGCGCGGCCGGCTTGGGCACGAGCTGCGGACCGGCAGGCGTGACCGGCTTGTGCGGTGCGACGGGTTTCACGGGCGCGGGCGGCTCGATGCGCGACGGTGGCGTCATCGGGGCTGGCGACGCCTTCGCCGCAATCGTAGTCGGTGCCGCGATCGAGGGTCGCGCAGGCGCGACAATCGTCTCGCCGACCGGCGCGGGCGCGCCGCTCGGTGCCTCGGTCACGCGCATCGGCGGCACGTCGGCTACCGGCTCGGGTGCCGCCACGGTGGGCGACACAACCTCGGCATCCATCGTGATTACCGACGGCGCGATTTCATCGCGGCTCGGCTGCGGCTCGGCTTCCGCAATCGGCGTCATCGATGTCGATGTCGAGGTCGAATCGCCGACGTGCGCCTCATCGGCCTCGTCGTGCGGCTCGGCCAGTCCGACCGCGTGCGACTCGTCGTGTGCGTCCGACTCGCCCGATGCGCCGATTTGGGCGGGGGCTTTCTTTCGACGCTTGGCGAGCACTTCGATATCGACCGGTGCGGCGGACTCGACCGACGTGATGTCAGCGGTCACGCTGAACCATTCGCGAATCGACTCGGACAACCCGGCCGAAATCGGCGCCATGTGGTTCTTCAGCTCAATGCCTTCGGCCTTGCACTTGGCAATGATGTCTTTGCTATCAACACCAAGGTCTTTCGCAAGCTGATGTACCCGTAGGACCGTTGTCGCCATCCAGTTCTCCGCCGCTGCGCTTGCTCGCCCCGCTCTCGACCACACCGGTGACAAAATCACCGGGCACGGCAACGCGTTTCAAAGCGCGCCGTGCTTTCGGGCGTGCAGAAGCGCGCGAAACCCCGACCGACTCAGCGAGTCAAGCGCCCCTCGCCAGTCTCGGGTTCGCACAGATCGTTCAAGGGCAATAGGATACACCACGCAAGGGCTGACGCAACCGTGATTGCGGAATTCCGGGGGTGATCAGGGTTCGGGGTTCAGGGTTCAGGGGTTCGGAGTCGCGCGGCGGAGCCGCATGCCCGTCCAGCTCGAATCGGTCTCGATCAATCCGCCTTCAGCCACGTCTCATGTTCGGCCAGGAACTGCCGATTGCTTTCCAGCACATGGGGCAGCGCGGCGATCTCGGCCAGCGTACACCAACGCAACTCGGCGACCTCGTGAGGGTTGGGCAACAGCTCTGACTCGACCAAGTCAGCTAACCACCAATGCAGCAACAGGTTACCGTCCGGGCGGTGATACTCCCACACCTTGCGCAGCGGGAGCACAACGCCGCCGACCTCTTCCCGAAACTCGCGCACGACCGCTTCCTGTTGCGGCTCGCCGGGCTCGATCCCGCCGCCAACGAAGCACCATGCCCCACCGGCGAGGATGTTCGGGGCGCGTTTGATCATCAGAAATCGATCGCCCTCTCGGACGACGACCACAACACCTTCTCGTCTCACAATTCGCCTCGCACCTGCTTCGCAACTCGATCTATTTTCGCGGATGATCTTACCCGCTGGCGGGCAAACCCGTCGCGCGGCACGAATTTGATGTGCGGAAACCGCTTACTCGAACGCGGCGACGGCCCACACCGACACTTTTTTCGCTCAACGTGAAAATTCTGTTGCCCGGCGCTTTGCACATTGCTAATATTCCGCGACCTCGGGTAGGGCGTTCACTCGCATGCGCCGCAGTCGCCTGTAATTCGCAGGCCGACAGGTGCATCTATCACCCAACGACGATGATGTGTTTCTCGATGTTTCGACAAAGGGAGGATCTTTGTCCATGATGGCTGCTTCCGCAAAATTCGTTTCCGCCGGCACGCGCGTTCGCATCAAGGATCCCGGCGCTGTTCCCGTTTGGTCGGCTTGGGACGACGACGGTCAGCGCACCAGCACGCCCGTGAAAAAGCGCCTGCAAAAGCAGTTCTTTTCGGGTGATCGCCGCATTCAGGGCCGCGTGATGTACGTCGGCAATGAAGCAGAACGGGACAAGATGAAGTCGCTCGGCCGCGTGAAGGTCGAGATTCGCGATCAGGCCGGGTCTATGCTGGTCATCACCGCGCCGGTGGACAATATTCACGCCGAGTGATTCGCGCAACGGCAAGCCGCGCGACACACGATTCTCCTGAGCAAGGCCCTCGCACTACGCCGCAAGGCAAGGTGCGAGGGCTTTCGTGTTTCCGCAATCCGAGACGATGCGAGTCTTGGCGCGCGTGGGAGCGGAATAAAAAAACGACGGCGGAAGCGCGCGATCGTCGCGCGCAACTGCCGTCGTGGATAGTCTTGCGGTCACTGTTCGCTACGCGAAGCGGAGTGGTTCGTCCGTCGCGATTGGGTCAGCCATGACCGTGGTCGCGTCGGCGTCCTCCTCGGCGTTGGCGCGAATGGTGTCAAAAAATGCCGTGATGATGCCCGCCAGGAACGACGTTGTTCCGCCCTCGACGCCGGCGATGACTGAGTCACGCGCCGTCGGGTCGCATCCTTCGAGAACAAAGGCGCTGCCACTGACCGCCAGGATCGCCTTCGCCAGTTGACCGCGCCGCTTGCTGCTGTGCATGCCAGACTCCTTGGTAAGCGCTCGCCGACGCGCGACGACAAGGGGCGGAAATTGCGCCCGTCGTCGCTACGGCAGCTATCCGAATCATCGGACGAAGCCGCACGGCGATTGAAATACCCAGTCCGGGAACGTGTCGCAAGTGCAATTCTCGCCGACGTGGCCCCGAATCCTGAAGCGCCGCGGTCCTCCGCGGTTCGCTTTTGAAGCTGCCGTCCTCGGCTGTTTTTCCATCGGCTGCGCTTGTTTGCCGAGTACATTACCCCGCTCGCTCGCGCTCGGGGTTCGGATCGGTCCAGCTCCGCACGCACCCTACGGCTTGCCGCCCGGCTTGTCCGTCGGCTTATCTCCCGGCTTGTCCGCCGGCTTACCGGCAGGCTTTGCGCTCGCCGGCTTGGCGGCGTCCTTGGCCGGTTTCGAGGTCGGCGTCGCCGGCTTCTTCGCCGCGTCGTCCGCCGCCTTGCGCTGGGCCCGCGTGGGCAAGCGATCGAGCCGCGGCTTGAGCTGGTTCTCGAAGATGTCGCCGATCGGCTTCAGTGCGGCGTCACGGCGTTTGGTCAACTCGCCAAGTTCCTTCGACTTTCCAGCGTCCTGCGAAGTCTTCAATTCGTTCTCGCGCTTCTCGATTTCTTCCAGCTCAGTCTTCTTGCCGACCGCGACCTTGGTGGCGTTGTCCTGGCAATCCTTGAGAATGGTCAGCGCCTTCTGCCGCTGTTCTTCGTTCAACTCGTACTTGGCAATGAAGTCCTTGGTGTACTTCTCCCACTCGGTCTCAAAGTTCTTGCCGCCGAGCCCCGGCTGCGGGCGACCCTTGCTTGATCGATCCGGTCGAATCGGCTGATCGGGTTGCGGCTGCCCTGGATCGTGCTGCGGCTGTTCCGGCGGCGGCTGCGCGCCCGGGTCCATCGGTTGCGGCTGATGCTCAACCGGTTGCTCGGGCGGCTGCTGGTCGGTGCCGTTCTTTTCCGCTTCCGGATCGCCAACGGGCTGTTCCTGTTGCGGCGGCACGGCGACCTGCGGCTTGGCCGAGTCGCCGGGCATCGGCTGCGGCGTTGCCCCTTGCGGCCCGTTCGGCCCGTCCGTAGAAACCACCATGCCCGGTTGCTCGCCACCACCCGAAGCGGCGGCGTGATCGTTCGCGCCCGGCTCGGATTCGACAATCTGCGGCGGCGGCGGCGGGGCGGTTGTGCGCTTGGGCCGACGACCAGTGCGCGGATTGCGGAACTCCTCGACCGTCATCTCGCCCGTCGACATACGTGTTAGCATCTGGTCAGTGGTCGAGAAACTCTCGGTCATCGTCTTCAGGTCTTCATCGTGGATTTTCTTCTGGTCCTCGTTGAGGATTTCGCGAAAGTCAGTGTTGCCCTGCTCGATCAGCTTTTTGGCTTCTTCATAGAGCGGTCCGGCGCGCTTAGCCCAGCCCATGATCCCGTCGGTGCTGATGTCGCCGCCGGCGCGCACCTGAAAAAGCTGCTCGAACAAGTCGCGCAGGTCGCTCTCGTGCGAGTCGAGAAACGCGTTCGCTCGCTCGCGCAGCAGTTGCCGCGTGAAGCCGTCCTGATCGTCGGTCAGGCTGTACTTGCGAGACATGAAGCGCGCGTAGTTGTCGATCAACAAGTCGGCGTTGTCGATCACGGCGTTGTAGCCGTTGACGCGCGGCTCGTTCTTGTCGCCCGACTGCGCCGCTGCGGCGCATACGAAACTCATCGCCAGCGCGACGGCGAGAACGCCGCGCGCGAAACGCTGACTGCACATTTCAGAAACTCCTGTCGCACCACCCGGCGGTGCCCCGCACGCCGAGCGAAGCCGAAACCACCAGATATTATACGTTGAGATCGGCGGAAGGATGCGTGTCCCGTGAGGGGGGGACCGCGTGCAGCTTGGGCGAGAGGCCCAAACACCGTCGCGGAGCATAAAGCGTTTCGCTGTAATAAGTTATCGGATCGTTTGTGAGGGGGTTCGTGCCCGCTTCGGTGAGATCGGCGGCGACACCGAATCGCCGAAGATTGTCAGCCGCTCGCCGAACTCGCGAAGGTCGGCGGCTCGCTCGCGGAGAACAAACGCATGGACAGAAAGATGCGGCGGGGCTCAACAAACCTGGGCGCCGAGATCGTTCGCGGCCTTCAGGAGCTCAATGATGCCATCGAGCGCGGCGAGCCGATCAAGATGACAACCTGGTCGACCGACCGCTATCGCCTCATCATCTTCGACCTCGACGGCACGCTCGTCGACTCCTTGCAGGACATCGCCGAGTCGCTCAATGAGTGCATCGAGCTGCTCGGCTTGCCGACGCGACCCATCGCCGATTTCCGCTACATGGTCGGCGAAGGCGTTCCCGCGCTCTGCCAGCGCGCCATCGGCGGCATCGCGCCGCATCTCGTCCCGCGACTGATCGAGCTCGCTCGTGCCCGCTATCGCACCCGCTCGATGCGACACTCGCGGCCCTACGCCGGCGTGCCGCAATTGGTCG
Organism: Phycisphaerae bacterium; assembly: GCA_046155505.1. Taxonomy (GTDB): domain Bacteria; phylum Planctomycetota; class Phycisphaerae; order UBA1845; family Fen-1342; genus JBJXFK01. The sequence continues at coordinate 25,924 of JBJXFK010000031.1, read as the reverse complement.
ATCAACTCGCGGCACTCGGCCTGACGCTCGGCGTTTTGTCCAACAAGCCGCACGACATGACGACGCGCATGGTGCGCGCGTTCTGGCCGAGCGAGACGTTTCGACTGATTCAGGGCTACGTCCGCGAAGAGCATCGCAAGCCCAGCCCACAGCATGTCCACGAGATGTGTACCGCACTGAACATTACGCCGGCGCAGGTGTGTCTCGTCGGCGATACGCCTACTGACGTGCTGACGGCTCGCAACGCGGGGTGTGAATGCGTCGCCGTTACGTGGGGCTTTCGCACGCGTGACGATCTGCTCGCCGCCGGCGCGACCTGTATCGTCGATACACCCGAGCAGGTCGCCGCTGCGATTCTGCGTCAAGCACAGTGACACAACGCCGTCGCCCGGCGGTACATTGCGCGGCATGAGAACGATCCTCGCCATCGTGATCGCCGCGCTTCCGCTCGCGGTCGGCTGCCAGAATTCCGGGAGCGTCGATCTGCGACGCGAGAATGTCCGCCTGACCGAGCAACTCGCCGATCGTGACCGCACCGTGCAGGCCAAAGACCTGACGATCCAGCAACTCAACGAGCAACTTCGCGTCGCTCGCGCCATCAAGCCCGACGACCTGCAACGCATCTTCTACCCCGACACCATCGAATTCGTCCGACTCACCGGCGGCTACAACGAAGACGGCAAGCCCGGCGACGACGGTATCGTCGTCTACCTACAGCCGCGCGATCGCGACGGCGACGCGATCAAGGTCGCCGGCGACATTCGCATTGAGTTGTTCGATCTCGGCGATGGCGGCGCGATCGTGGGTACCAGCACGCTGCCGGCCGACGAGTCGTCGAAGGCGTGGTACGGCAAGTTCAATACCTATCACTACACGATCAAATGCCCGTGGAAGGGCGGCCCGCCGCGCACTGCGGAAATCACCGTGCGGGCGACGTTCGTGGATTACCTGACGCAGCGCGTGATGACCAACCAGATGGCGTGCAAAGTGGCACTGCCGATAACACGCTGATCGGGTCGCGCGGCACATGGCCGATCTTGTCGCTTTTGGCACCTTTGCGCGCCAACGGCGCTGTCGATTTCATCGCCGACCAAAGGGCGTATGCCGATCTGCGCGCCCCCCCGCGACTTTGCTTGCAACATTCAACATCCGTGTTTCACCGCACGATCACATTTACTTCACGCGGATTTGGGTTGACATATGCCCCTCGTTCCAGCGACACTGAACATCATTGCGGAACTCTCGCTTCCGCCGGGCGTTGGGCGATTTGAATACAGCATGGCTTTCGCCTCACCCGACTTGGATCGCAAGGAGTCTGTATGCGTCTGCGCTGGGCAGCTTTTGCATCGTGTTTTGTGACAACCGTCGCTTTCGCCCAGGTTCCGACGGGCGACGGCGCGGCCCTCTTCCGCGTTTCCGCCGCCGAGTCGTCCGCCCCGGTTGCCGCCGACGTGTTGCGGCATCGCGCCGTGCGGCTCGACGCCGCCGCGCTTCCGGTCGACGAATTTCAAGTTGGGCAGACGCTCGCAATGGAACTGTTCCCCGACCGCGTGGAGCAGGTGACCATCGAACGCGTGACCACTGAGCAGGGCGTGACGCGCGTCAGCGGCGCGATCGAAGGGCCGCCGCGCGGCCGCATGATCCTCGTTCGCCGCGGCGACGAGATTTTCGCCGACTTCTACGTCGCTCGTCGGGCAACCAGCATTCGACCGCTCGATGGCGGATTGCACCGGATTGCCGAGATGGATGATGGCGGCCGCGGCCGTTGCGGCGTGTCGAGCGAGGATCTTCCGGCGATGGGTCACGGCGGCGGTGTCACGCCGCGCGGGCCGAATCACGAGCCGCCCGCCGGCGCAGCTCCGGTGGATGTGCTGATTGTCTTCACCACCAACGCGGCCGCGCGCTTCGGCGGCGAAGCGGCGGCGGAGAACATCCTTTCCACATGGGTGGACGATGTGAACTCATACTTCACACGCAGCCAGGTTTCGTCCACGCTGCGGCTCGTCGGCGTCGAGCAGATCGCGTTGCCCGAGACCGGAAATTCCGGCGTTGACCTGTCCGCCCTGCGAACGCAGGGCGAAGACCCCAGCAGCGAAGTCGGCCGACTGCGCGAAGAGCGCGGCGCGGATCTCGTGGCCCTCATTGTTGGACAGAGCACGGACGTGTGCGGCCTCGGCTATCTCTTCTTCGGCGGTCAGGCATTCTTTGGCTACAGCCTCACGGTCGCGGACTGCGGCCCGACCACGCTCGCCCACGAATTCGGCCACAACTTCGGCTGTTGCCACGATCGCCCCAATGCCGGCGACGGAAGCGGTTGTTTCGGCCCGGCGTCGTTCGGTTGGCGCTATTTCGGCAACAGCGGGCGGCTGCGAATCACCTTGATGTCCTACCCGCCGGGCGAGGAGATTGAGTACTTCTCGAACCCGAGCGTCAGCTTCGACGGCCAGCCGACCGGCACGGCCAACGAGTTCAACGCCCTGACGATCGGCCAGACCTCTCCCGCGGTCGCGGCATATCGTGCGTCCACCAATTACCGCGACTGCAACGACAATGACATCAACGACGTCACCGAAATCTCGAACGGCACCGGGCGCGACTGCAACCTCAACGGCGTGCTCGATTTCTGCGACATTCGCGACGGAACCTCTCTCGATACGAACAGCAACGGCACTCCCGATGAGTGCGACGGCGACTGCAACATGAACGACGTGCTCGACGAAGAGGAGATCGAGGCCGGCGCACCGGATTGCGACAACAACGGCGAGCTTGACGAGTGCCAGGCCGACGCCGATGGCGACCTGCTCATCAACACCTGCGACAACTGTCCGGCCGCGTCGAACGCAGACCAGGCCGACGGTGACGGCGACGCGAAGGGCACGGCCTGCGACAACTGCCCCGCGACGTTCAACCCGAGCCAGGCTGACGGCGACAACGACGGCCTTGGCGATGCATGCGACAACTGTGCCACGATCGCCAATGCCAATCAGGCCGATGCTGACGGCGACGGGGTGGGCGACGCGTGCGACCTGTGCAACGGCATTGTGAATACCGACCAGCGCGACGACGACAACGACGGTCGCGGCAATCCGTGCGACAATTGCCCGACGGTCGCCAATCAGGATCAGGCCGATCTTGACGGCGACGGCGTCGGCAACGCCTGCGATAATTGCCTGTTCGTCGCGAATGCCGACCAACGTGATAGTGACGGCGACTCGCTTGGCGATGCGTGCGATAACTGTCCGTTCGTCTCGAACCTCAATCAGTTCGACAGCGATCGTGACGGCCTCGGCAACGCGTGCGACCCGACGCCGACCGGCGCGCCGGTTGTTCCGCCCGTGGTCACGCCGCCGCCAGTGGTGACGCCGACGCCGACTGTGAACGAGAATACCAACACGACGCCGGCACCGACCATTCCGACAACGAACGTCAACACCAACAGTGGTGACGACGATGATCAGGTCACCTCGCCCGCGCCGGCGGCAAGTGGCGCATGCCCAGCGGCAGCGGTCAGCCTGCTGGCGCTGTCGATCATCGGCATGGTGCGTTCGCGAAATGCCGGGCGGCGTGCGGAGCGCTCATCGCGATAGTTTCGGCACCGAACAGCAACGGTGAGTTCGATTCGTACATGGCACGCGACGCCGCTCCACTTGGGGTGGCGTCGCGTGTTTCATCATGTGCGTTTTCGCGCCGCCGCCGCCGTGCAACACCTGCGCGTCTCATAAGACCATCGCCGAACGCCGCTGCAGCGCCACGCGTCGCATGTTGCCGATCTCGCCGCTCGGTCATCTCGCATTCCCGCGTGAATTTTTCGCCGCGCATGCCGCACATTTTCTACATTTCTCCTGGGACAACCCTGCGTGCAACGCGGGCCTCGAAGCGCATCGGCCGTATGCCGGCCGCGCTGCCCGCTGCGTGATGGAGTGAGGCGTCATGGCACCCGACGGCAACAACGGCAACGGCACCAACGGCAATCGCGGCCCCGAACAGGGCCAGTGGAAAAAGTCATTCCTCGACAAGCTCGGCCAGGCGCAGCAACGCTGCGCGCTGCGCTTCGAGGAAGCCATCGACACGCACATTGTGTCGGTCTTCGACGAAGTCGCCGCGTTTGTGCGCGAGCACGGCTTTCGCACCAGCATGCCGCTGCACGAGAGCGGTCGCCGCTCGTTCAAATTCGAGCTGGTCGAGAACGCCTACATGCTGCTGATTTTCCGCTTCTTGAACGTGGGCGAGTTCGAGCTGCGCAGCGAGCTGTTCGTGCCGGGCTGCGAGCCGATCCTGCGCAAGGCGGTTGGGCGCGTGGCCGACATCGACGCGGCCTGGGCCCAGCGGCAATTCCGCGGCGGGCTGGATCAGTTCGTCGATCTGCTGGCCGGCACGGGCAACAAGGACTTCGCGCTGGCCGAGATGTCGGCAGCCTGACGCCGAGCGAACGCCGCGTGAGCAAGCGCCCAGCGACTCGAATCAAGCACGCGGCGAGCGGGGCGATCAATCGCCCGGCCCGCCGCGTGCTCATTCGTATTCATACGCAAGATCGCCACGAGGTCAACGGCCCGCGAATCCCAGTGCGTGCATGTTCTCATCGTACAGCTTTCGCAGTGTCGGCGGAGAAAGCGAAAGGCCCGCCAGGAGCGGCGGGTCGGCGTCCGGGTCTTCGATCGGGCTCTCGCCGCGATAGTCGCTTTCCCACATCATGCGATGCGCCCAATAGCGGCTCGCGAAGTGGTCGAACCGCGTGAAATTCGTGCTTGCCACGACGTCGCTGCCGAAGACGATGCGATCGGCGTTTCGCTCGATGAATTCTCGCACGCGCTCGGGCTCTCGCGCGACCTCGCGCACGATCCACTTGGTCGCGCTGCTGTCGAGCCGCAAATTCGCATGCCGATCGAGCAGGCTTTGAAGGAACTCGGGATCCTCGATATTGCCGCCCATGTGTGCCGCGATGACGATACGCGGCGCGACATACTCGCATAGCCACTCGAGTTGCGGATACTGATCCGCCTTGGTGCCGAATTTGCTCGCGTCGGCGTATTGCTTTCCGGGCGCGAACCAGACCGTCGGATCGGCGACGTGAATCAGGAAGTTGTAGCCCAGCGCGACGGAGTGATCGACGATCGGCCGCAAGAACGGATGATCGACGGTCCACCCGTGCCGCTCGCGCATTTGCGGGGCCATCCAGAATTTGCACAGTTTGGCCCCGTGCGTTTGCCGAAACGTGGTCAGGTCGGCCATCCACTCCCGCCGCGAATCGTCGCTCGCGTTCATCTTCTTCCAATTCGGAATGGCGATGAACGACAACTCGTCGCCGAAGCGCTCGCGCAATTCCGGCACATCGACCAGCGGCGACATGCTCATCACGTGCGTCACGCCATAGAGCCGCGCGGATTCGAAGAACAAGTCGGCTTGCGGGCCTGCATAGACATGCGTGTGCGCGTCGATGATAGGTCCGGGCGAGCGCGGCGCCGGGACGTCGCGATAGTCGATCCTGAGTCGATTCTCGGGATTGCGCGGTTGATTCGCGGCATCTTCTGTTGCAGGCATCGTCAAGCTCGCGTTTGGGTCATGCCGAAGCTGTTTGGCATCTCAAGCAGCATTTTAGCGCGATCGGGCGATTTTGGTTGGCGATCGCGCCCAGCGCGAACATGTTTGTGGTAGAGAGGTGTGGTCGTGGACGCGGCAATCAAGATCGAATCCAGGAGCAGCGGCTTGCCGCAAACTTTCGCGCGAGTCACGTCGGCGTTCAGCGGGGAAGCCCGTCCGCGCGATCGGTTCATGCTGACTGCGGGCTGCGGCGTGCTCGGAATTGTCGGCTACGCACTGATGAACGCCGGTCACTCGCGTGCGGCGGCGGCGGCGATCACGCTGGCCTACCTGCTCGGCGGATTGCGAACGACCGTCGAGGCGGTGCGTTCGCTGCGCGAGGGCATGCCCGACATCAACTTCCTGATGATCTTCGCCGCTGTCGTGTCGGCGGCGCTCGGCTATTGGGATGAGGGCGCGCTGCTGCTCTTTTTGTTCTCGCTGAGCGACGCGCTTGAACGCTACGCCATCGAGCGCACACGCGGCGGCATTCGCGCGCTGATGGGCCTGCGCCCGGCGACCGCACATGTGTTGCGCGGCGAAATCGAAACGACGATCGCGATCGAACGCGTCAATGTGGGCGATCGTCTGCGCGTACGGCCCGGCGAGCGATTCCCGGTGGACGGCGCGATCGACGATGGCCAGACGACCGTCGACGAATCTGTGCTCACCGGCGAAAGTGCGGCAGTCGCCAAGTCGATCGGGCACACCGTGTTTGCGGGGACCATCAATCTCGATGGTTCGATCATTGTGCGCATGACCCGCCCCGCAGCCGAGTCGGCGATCGCGCGAATCGTCGCGCTCGTCGAGTCAGCCCAGGAAAACAAGGCTGCGGCGCAGCGCGTCATCGAGCGCTGGCAAACGCCCTATGTGCTGACGGTACTCGGCGTGTGCGCGCTAACGATTGCGGGCTATGCGATCGCAGGCGTCGGTGTCGCGCACGCAATTCAAATCGGGATGATTCTGCTCGTTGCCGCGTCGCCATGTGCGGTGGTGCTCGCGTCGCCGGTGGCGGTGCTGGCGGCGGTGACGCGCGGGGCGCGGATCGGTGTGCTGTTCAAGGGCGGTGCTCATCTGGAGCGGCTGTCGAACATCGACACGCTCGCGCTCGACAAGACCGGCACGCTGACGCTCGGCAAGCCGCGCGTGACGCAGGTGCGGGCTACGTCGGGGACGGAGGCGGAATTGCTGCTCGTTGCCGCAAGTGTCGAAGCGCACAGCGAACACCCGCTGGCCAAGGCGGTGGTGGCCGAGGCAGCCACGCGCGGCGTGCAGCCTGTCGAAGTGCGAGATTTCGTGAACCGTCCCGGCTACGGCGTCGTCGGTGTGATCAATGGGCGGCGATGCGTGGCCGGACGTGCGGCGCTGTTCGATGAGTTGGGGATCGCGCTGCCGGCGGAGTTGCGGAGTTTTGCCAAGGACAAAGATGGTCAAACCTACCTGCTGGTCTGGCGCGAGGGCGGGCCGATGGGCGTGATCACGCTCGCGGACGAGATTCGGCCCGGCGCGGCCGAGGCACTGCGTCGCATTCACGCGATGGGCGTGCGGCGCGTCGTGATGCTGACCGGCGATCACGAGGGGCCGGCGCGGCGCGTGGCGGCTGCGCTCGGTATCGACGAAGTGCGCGCGTCATTGCTGCCCGAAGACAAACTGCGCCATGTTCGTGAACTGGCCGAGCACGGCGGCGTGGCAATGGTCGGCGACGGCGTGAACGACGCACCCGCACTCGCGGCGGCAACTGTTGGCGTGGCGATGGGCCACGGCGGCAGCGATGTGGCGCTCGAAACCGCCGATGTCGTGCTGATGCGCGACGATTTGAATCGACTAGCCGATGCTGTTGAGATCGCCCGGCGCAGCCGGGCGACGATTCAGCAGAGTTTGACTTTTGCGTTCGCGGTGATCGCGGTGCTTGTGTTGCTGACGCTTACCGGCGTGCTGACGTTGCCGCTGGCGGTGGTGGGGCATGAGGGCAGCACGGTGCTGGTCGTGCTAAACGGTCTGCGGCTGCTGCGCAGCAATTCGTGACCGCTGTGGTGCGCATTTCGATCGGCGAGATTACATACCGAATCGGCGAATTTGCGCTTCCAATTCGCGCGTCGCGTTGCGCGCGCCATCGATTGCAACGCGTTGAAACCGAACCCGATCGCGCGGGCGAAGTTGCGCGATCGCTGCATGATCCGCCTCGATTACGCACGCAATGAGCGGATATCCGCCGGTCGCCGGGTGATCGACGCCCAGGATGATCGGCTCGCCGGATGGCGGAATTTGAATCGCGCCGGGCATCATTCCTTCGCTGGGCAGTGTGCCATCGCCGGCTCGCGCGACGATCGAACCGACAAGCCGCACGCCACGACGATCACTCTGATTCGACACCGCAAACTCGCAAGCGTAGAGCGCTTGGATTGCCTCTGGGCCGAAATCGTCGGTGTGTGCGCTGTCGATGCAGCGCAGGGTGGTTCGAAACGCGACGCTCTCGTGAAGCGCGCGTGCCGGCTCGCAGTTCGATTCATCGCTTGGTGTCGCATTGTGATCCCCGATTACAAGTTCGTCACCACGCCGCAGCGCACGGCCCGCAAGTCCGCCAAACCCCGCAGCGAGGTGCGTCGACCGGCTGCCCAGAATCGGCGGCACGTCGATTCCGCCGCCGATGCAGACGCACGCTCGCGCGCCGCGTCGCATCGCTGCGACGATCAACGAATCGCGCGCGCCGAGATCGATGACGCGCCAGCAACTTCGAGCGCTTCGCGTGCCGCGCGTTTCGACTGAAACGTCACATTCTCCCGCGATGAGTACGCGAATCGCCGTGAGTGCTTCCAGCGTGCAGCCGGTGTGTGTCAGTTCGAGCGCCGCCGCACTCTCGACGTTTCCCAGCAGTCGATTGCCGAGTCGCAGCGCGAGCCGATCGGCCGCGCCGCCGGTGACGACCGCGTCGCTGCGATGTCCAACGCGACCGAGATCCTGCACAGTCGTGAGCATCCCCGGCTCGATGACGCGAATTGCCGCGGCAGCGCGGTGCTCAATCGACGCGTTCATGCCGGCTCCCGCGACATGCGATCAAACTCGTCGGCCGAAATGACGACAAAACGCATGCGATCGCCGGCTTGCAAGAGCGCCGCACGCGGGCGGTCGACGTTGAACATGCGCAGCGGCGTGCGCCCGATGAGTTGCCACCCGCCGGGAGAATCGTGCGGATAGATGCCGGTCTGATTGCCGGCGATGCCGACGCTGCCCGCGGCGACGCGCGGCCGCGGCGAGTCGTGGCGAGGCGTAGCGAGCGGCGTCGGCAAGCCGTCGAGGTAGGCGAATCCCGGCGCAAAGCCGAGAAATCGCACCGCGTAGGCCGCGCTCACGAACGCGCCGATGAACGCGTCGATCGAGAGCTGCGCTCGAGCGGCGCTCTCGGCGAGGTCGGGTGCGAACTGCGGTGCAAAGCAGACCGGGATCACGATCGTTTCGCCGACGGGCGCAGCGGTCTGTTCGATATCGCGCAGCGCGGCCAGCGCGGCGGCTTCGGCGAACTCGGGCGCGGCGTCATCGGCGTCCACTGCGCCAAAATCGAACTCGATCAAAATTGACGAGTGCGCCGCCGCGAGATCGACGAGGCCCGGAATCGCCGCCCGCCGCAACGCCGCGCAGCATGCGTGAATCATCGCCGCATCGCGCAGCGGCGGGCCGGCGAGGCGGAGATGTCGCTCGCTGATCCATCGCGCGTCGAACGGGGCGGCGGGGTTCATGCCGCGATCTTACTCCGCGAGCGGTCGAATTCGCTGCGGTTCGCCGTTACGCTTTCAGTCTCGTCGCGGCGGTCGCGGCGGACGCAAGGACGCTCGCGCTTGGCAAAAACCAGTGCAATCACGCGGACCATCGCAGGAATTGGCGGGTCGATCGTCGAATTCGTCGCCGGCTTCGGCCGCTTCTGGATGTTCGCGCTGCAGGCGATTTTGTATCTGCCGGTCGAGTTGGTCTCGTCGCGCGGCTGGTCACGGCTGATGCCGCAGTGTTACGCGATCGGCACGACCTCGGTGCCGGTGATCATGCTCACCGGCGCGTTCGTCGGCATGGTGCTGATCGTGCAGGGATGGCAGCAGTTCGACGCGGCGGGGCTGAGCGATCGGCTCGGTGCGATCGTGAATACGACGCTCGCGTCCGAGCTTGGTCCGGTGCTGGCGGGCGTGATGCTGGCCGGGCGAGTGGGCGGGGCGCTGACCGCCGAACTGGGCACGATGAACGTGACCGAGCAGATTCTGGCGCTGCGATCGATGGGTGCTGATCCGGTGCGATTCTTGGTGACGCCGCGGTTCATCGCGTGCGTGGTGCTGACGCCACTCTTGACGTGCTATGCAGCGCTGCTGGGTGCGTTCGGCGCGTGGGTGATTTTCGCGTTTGTGTACGGCGGCGAGTCGGAGCCGTATTGGCGCTACACGGCGGACGTGGTCGAGTTCTGGGATGTGGCCAACGGGATGACCAAGTCGCTGTTCTTTGGCGCAGCGATCGGGCTGATCAGTTGCTACAAGGGGTTCAACTGTCGGGCAGGTGCAGAGGGCGTGGGCCGAGCGTGTACCGATTCGTTTGTGGCGAGTTTTATCGCGATTCTTGTGCTCGACTTTTTCCTGAACATCGTGATCAATCAGCTTTACGTGATCAATTTTGGGTTCCGGTCGCTGATTTAGAGTAGCGAGTAGCGAATATCGAGTAGCGAGTTGGGACGGGAGTCCGTCCGAACCCCGAGCGCGAGCGAGCGCGGAAACGTGCGAATGCAGAATGAGGAATGCAGAATGCAGAAGCTTGAGTCCGCTCGACGACCATCCGAACGCGACGCGCAACCGAGTGAATGCGAGCGCAGCGAGCTGTTCCGAACCCCGAGCGCGAGCGAAGCGGGGTCGCGCGCGAATGCAGAATGAAGAACGAAGAATGCAGAATACCAACCCGCTTCGAAGAGCATCCGAACGCGACGCGCAAGCGGGTGACCGCGCTCACCCCAACGCATCGCACACACCCGCACGTTGAAAGTTGCGAGGCGCTTGCCCGCCTCGTCACCGACTCAAGAATCTTGACGAATTCGCGCCGGTACTTGACTTTCGCCGCAAGCGCGTTGATACTTGTCGTACTAGATGTTTGACAAGTGAAGCTGCCTTTATCCAGAGTAGCTGAGGGATCAGGCCCGTCGAAGCTACAGCAACCGGGAGCGGTCGTTGCTCCAAGGTGCTAAATCCTGCCCGCGAGAAGCGGGAGAGATAACGGTGCTCACACAAGTCGTTCACCACAAGCCTCTTCCGTAGCGGAAGAGGCTTTTTTCGTTTCAGCACGTGGGGAAAGTGCCTGGTGCCTAGTGCCTAGTGTCTAGTTCCTAGTGCGAATTGAACGCGTCGCGCTCGTTTCACCCCGAACCCCAAACACTGAACACTGAACCCTGAACCCTGAACCCTGCACTTCGCACTTTTCCCGCCGATCCTGGATCTGCAGCTCCCACACTTGTCGAAGCGCGTGTGATGCCTGTGCATCGCACACAAAATTCGACCGCACGCGGTCGTCGCGCAGATTCCGCGCGCCGACCGAGTCGCCGGGCAAGCTCGCCCGACGACGTGCATCGCCCGGGCCGGAGCGCTCGCGGCGATCAAGCTGAAAGGAGCCGCTCACATGGCCGCACTGCTCGAAGAACCCGCGACCGCAAACATCACTCGGCCGCGACGAACCGCATCTGCCGCAACGATCGACGCCCATCGCCCGGCGATTCGCACCGTCGGCGTCGGCCTGCTCGGCGTCGGCACGGTCGGTCAGGCCGTCGCGAAGCTGATCACGCAATCGCGCGACCTGCTGCGCGAGCGCGGCATCGACGTGAAACTGACCGTCGCGCTCGTCCGCGATTCGCTCCGCAAGCGAGCCGGCATCACGACGGCGACGCAACTGGTCACGACGCCGGCCGCGTTTCTCGCGCACGAATTCGATGTGGTCGTCGAAGTGCTTGGCGGCGTCGAGCCGGCGTACTCGATCGTGCGCAAGCTGCTCGCGGTCGGCACATCGGTGGTCACGGCGAATAAATCACTCATCGCGGCGCACGGCGAGGAACTGCTTCGCATCGCCGCCCACTCCGGCGCGACGCTGCGTTGCGAAGCCAGCGCGCTGGCGGGTGTGCCGGTGTTGAACACGCTGCGCGATCGTCCGCTCGCCGCGCGGGTCGAGAAGCTCGTCGGCATTGTCAACGGGACGAGCAACTATGTGCTGACGCGAATAGCCAATGACGGCGTCACGCTCGATGCGGCTGTTGCACGCGCGATCGAGCTTGGCCTGGCGGAACCCGATCCGAGTTTTGATCTGAGCGGGCGCGACGCTTGCGAGAAACTATGCGTGCTGCTGCAACACCTAGGCATCGGCGGCGTGTCGCGCGAGTCGATCGAAACCGCCGGCATCGAGCAACTCACGCCTGACGATCTGGCCCAGGCGCGGATTTTCGGCGGCGTGATCAAGCCGATCGCCGCCGCGGGCATCGGCGACGACGCGGTGGATGCGTTCGTCGGACCGGCGTTTGTGCCGGCGAATCACGCGCTCGCCGCGCTCGAGGATCAGCAAAACGGCATCACACTGGCCGGGCCGCAGATCGGCAACCTGTGCTTCACTGGTCCCGGCGCGGGGCCGGATGTGACGGCGGGCACAATCGTCGATGACCTACTCGATGCCGCGACGCCGCGACGGGTGCCGGCCTATTCGCCGCTCTCACGTCGGGCCGTGCGGACGGCGACGACCGGGTGGTTTGTGCGAATCGAGTTTGTGCCGGGTCGCGCGCGGCTGGAAGCGGTCGGGTCGATCCTCTCGTCGCACGGCGTGCAGCCGCGCGGGCTATTCGGCCTGCGGCACGCGGCGGGTGTAGATCGGCTGTACACGCTGACTCGCCCGTGCGACACGCAGGCGCTGCGCGGCGCGATCGCCGAAGTCGAAGCGACGCTGGATTGCAAGGTCTTCGCAATACGTGCGTTGACCACCGAGCGTTGAGATGCTGCAGCGGGCGACGAATGGTGGGCGATGCCCACCCTACGAACTGAACACTGAGCACTAGGCACTAACAACCAGGAACTATCAATGAAATTTGCCACCAAAGCCGTCCACCTTTTCCAGGAAAGCGACCCACTCACCGGGTCGGTCTGCGCGCCGATCTATCAAACCTCGACCTTCGAGCAGGAAGCTCCGGGCGAGCATCAGGGCTATGACTATGCCCGCACCAACAACCCGACCCGCCAGCGACTCGAACAGGTGCTCGCCGGCCTCGAGGGTGCGCGTTACTGCGCGGTCTATGCGTCGGGCCTCGCCGCCGAGAATGCGATTTTGCAGGCTTTTCTCGGTCCGCAGGACGAAATCATCGTGCCGACCGACGTGTACGGCGGCACCTATCGGCTGCTGCATCAAGTGTTTCAGCCCAAAGGCGTCGTCGTGCGGCAGGTTGATTTCAGCGATCTTAACGCCGTCGAGCGGGCGATCAACACACACACCAAACTGGTCTGGCTCGAAACGCCGACCAATCCGCGGCTGCTGATTTACGACATCGCCGCAATCGCGGCGCTCACGCATCGGTCGGCGGCAAAGCTGGTGGTGGACAACACATTTGCGACGCCGGTGTTTCAGTTGCCGCTGGAGCTCGGCGCAGACATCGTCGTACATAGCGTGACCAAGTATCTCGCGGGCCATTCGGACGTGATTCAGGGTGCGGTGCTGGCGAACGATCCCGAGCTGTTCGCGCCGATCAAGTTCCTGCAAAACGCCTGCGGCGCGGTGCCGGGGCCGTTCGATTGCTGGCTCACGCTGCGTGGCGTGAAGACGCTCGAACTGCGCGTTCGCAAGCATGCGGAAAATGCGGACCGCATCGCGCGGGCACTGGTCGATCATCCGGCGGTTCGCGCCGTGCACTTTCCCGGACTCGCGACGCATCCGGGGCATGACATCGCACGGCGACAGATGACCGGCTTCGGCGGCATCGTGTCGATCGAGCTGGACGCCGACATCGACGCGGTTCGCAAGTTCGTGTCGTCGCTGCGCTACTTCGTGCTGGGCGAGAGCCTGGGCGGCGTGAAATCGCTGGTCTGTCACCCGGCCGCGATGACGCACAAATCGATCCCCGCTGAAGTACGCGAACGGCTCGGTCTATCCGATTCGCTCGTGCGACTGTCGCCGGGGATTGAAGATGCGGATGATCTGATCGAGGACTTGATCGAAGGGCTCGACTCGCTGGTTTCGCATCGCGCGGGAACCGCGGCGCTCGCGCTCGCGGCGAGTTAGCGATCCGCTTGCTGCGTCGCAGCGTGATCGTGGCGCACGGCGATCACGCGACAGGTGCCGTCATCGAATACGGTGTCGAAGAAGCGTTCGTCGGCGAAGCGATCAAGGCGGGTCCATTGCACTTGCTCGGTCTCGCCGATGAAAACGTGCGTGACAGCGAGGCCGCGAAGCACGGAATGCAGCATGGCAGCATCGCCACGTTCGACGGCGGTTTTCAAGCTCGCGACCGCGTGCTCCTGCATTGCCGCGCTGCGGCCTTGGAAGACGTGCGTGTCTTCCTGCAACACCAAAACGCCGACGCGGCGGTCGACCATTTGCATCAACTCGATGCGCGGCGCGTCCCAGTGTGCCTGGACAATGGCGTCATGTGGCGTCTGGTCGCGCAAGAAGCACAGGCCGCCACCTTCGCGTGCGGCCTGGCGTGCGATGGGCGACGAGACGCGCGCGAGCGGGCCGGCGTCTGGGACGAATCGTCGAATCGCGGCGACTGGTGTTTGAAAGAGGCTCACCGGCAGGCTGGCGACGATGATGAGCGTCATCAGCGTGCTGATTGCGAGTCGGCGTGCGCGCGACCATTCGCCGGGCAACGCGAACCCGAGCGGGTTGAGCAGCGTCGGCCGCCTGAGCGACGGCTCGACCACGCCCGCAGCGAGCAAAACGCCGGCGATCATGGCCGCGAAGATGACTTTCTGGCCGAAGTCGTTATACGTGAAAAAGCTGCGCACGGTGACGAACGCAGCGAGCGAGACAACCGCCGAGAGCAGGATGAGCCGCATGCCCGTGTCGTTCCACGCACGCGAGAAAATCGCCCGCGGTCGCAGCAGCGGGAAGATCGCTAGCGCCCCCAGCTCGATCGCCAGCACCCACGGCAGGTCGAGCAGATTGGCGAGCACGCCGGGCGGAGCGAACTGCCCGAGCAGCGCGTTCTCCTGATGCGGCCACTCGGTGGTCAGACCCTTACCGTGCCGGCGTGAAGTCTCCATGTAGCCGAGGAGCGAAGGCAGGAAGAGGAGGAGCGTGAGCGCCGCGACTGCCGCTGCGCCGACGAGGCGATTTTGGATTTTGTCCCGGCCCGCCGGGATTGGATTTTGGACTGAAGATGCACCCGACGCGGGTGGTAGCGATTGGGCCTCCGTGCCCGACGCCGGCTCGCGCAGCGAGTCGCCCCCATTCGCCTCCGTGCCTTCGTGCCTTCGTGCCTTCGTGCCTTCACCCACCTTCGTCAACACAAGCAGGAAAAGGGCCGGCAACACCGCCGCCGCCACCCAAACGGTTGAGCCAATCAGCGATGCACCGAGTATCGGCCCGAGAATCAGCCAGCCGCGCCAAAGCCCGCGTGACGACAAGACGAACGCCGCGACCAGCAGGATCAAAATCCCGCTCACATTCTGCGGCGTCCAAACCATTTGCGTCAGCAGCGCGTGGATGCGAACGAGTGTGTCAGCCCAGGCGTCGAGCGTGATCGCAGGCATTTGCTTGATGATCAGCGGGATGATGTCGAGGCCGCCGACGATGGTCGCGAGCATCGCCGCAAGCAGCGCCGGGCCCTCGCCGCCGTAGACGCGCTTGGCCAGCAGATACGCCATCGCCGCGACGCTAATCGCGACGAGCGTGCTTTGCAGGCCGAAGGCGAGCGAAATTGGTACGTCAGGTGCTACAGCGCGGATCGTTGCGGGGATCAGATAGAAGAAGTGGTAATAGTAGACTGGCTCGCCCGCCGCACTCGCGAAGAACGGATTACCGAGCGGCAGCGCGTGCGACTGCATCTCCAGCAGTACCGCGTGATGCTTGATGTAATCATGCACGAGCGACGGCACCGGCCCGCCGCCGAGATCGTTCGGAAAATAGGTTCCGACACATCCGAGCAAAATGACGAGCAGGATTGCTTTCGCCACCAACCACGAGCGCCAAGTTTCGTGAAGCCGAACCTCGCAATCCGACGCCGCCCGTAGTGTTCGGGCCTCCGTGCCCGACGCCGGCTCGCGCAGCGAGCCAAAACCGAGCCCCGACCGTAAGGGAGCGGTTCTCTCAGCGTCCGGCGCATCGCAAGCGCTGCCAGAAAACGCCGCCGCTAACCTCGCAACTGCAAGGCCGAGCGCGAACACCGCCAGTGCAAATGCGCCGATCACCCATCCGCGCTCATTCGTCACATGCCAAATCGGATTCAGCAACACCGGCGTGATCGCAAGCGAGAACGCAAGGCTGAGCGCTCCACGAGCCGATCGATCCCACCCGCGCGCGATGCCGCACAAGTCGATCACAACGCGCCCGGGCAAGTAGCACATGAGAATGTACGCCGCCAGTACCGAGAGGATCGGCACGCCGCTGCTCGCGACCGCGCCGCACACGACGATAGCGATCGCCCACGCCCAGCGCATCAGCGCCTTCGCTTGCGTTTCTTGTCGCGCTGCTTGGGATCAAACCGCACGGTGCTGCCCTTCAGTTTCGGCATCGCGCCGCCGCCGCCCATCGCGCCCATGTTGCCCAGGCCTTGCGCCATGCGCATGCGATCGCCCATCCCCGCGCCGGCCATTTGTTTCATCATGCCGCGCATCTGCGTGAAGCTCTTGACCAGCGCCGCGACCTCCTGCGGCTGCACGCCGCTGCCGCGCGCGATTCGTCGACGGCGCGACGCTTCGATGATGTCCGGATTGCGGCGCTCTTTGGTCGTCATGCTCTGGATGATGCCGCGAAAACGATCGAGATCCTCTTCCGGCATTTCCATCTGACCGAGCGCGTCGCCCATGCCGGGGATCATCTTCATGATGCTTTTCAACGGCCCCATCTTGCGGATCATTTCCATCTGCTTCAGGAAATCGTCGAAGCCGAAGGAGCCTCTGGCCATTTTCTCCTGGGCCTTGGCCGTCTCGTCGGCGTCAAATGTCTGCTGCGCCTTTTCGACCAGCGAAACGACGTCGCCCATGCCCAGAATGCGGCCCGCGATGCGATCCGGGTGAAACTCCTCGATCGCGTCGAGTTTTTCACCCACGCCGATGAACTTGATCGGCTTGCCGGTGATGGCCTTGACGCTGAGCGCCGCACCGCCGCGCGTGTCGGAATCGAACTTGGTGAGGATGACGCCGTCGAGTTCGAGCAATTCGTCGAATCGCTTGGCCGTGTTGACCGCGTCCTGGCCGGTCATTGAGTCGATGACGAGATAAATCTGGTGCGGCTGCGTGGCGTTCGCAACCTGTTTCAGCTCGCTCATCAACTCTTCGTCGATCGCGAGGCGGCCAGCGGTGTCGAGAATCACCACGTCGCGATTCAGCTTTCGTGCCTCGCGAAGGGCGTTGCGACAGACTGCGACAGCGTTCTGGTGTCCCCGTTCGGCATACACGGGAACTTCGACCTGCTTACCCAGCACCTCGAGCTGATCGATCGCAGCCGGCCGCTTCAAATCGGCCGCGACCATCATGGGCTTCTTGCCGCGCGACATGCAGTAGCGGGCGAGCTTGGCGCAGGTGGTGGTCTTGCCCGAACCCTGCAAGCCGCTCATCAAAATGACCGTCGGCGGGTCGGCGACAAACGGGATGCGATTCTCGATCGGCCCCATGAGCGCGACGAGTTCGTCATGCACGACCTTGATCATCACCTGCTCGGGTTTGAGCGTATTGATGACTTCGAGGCCGATCGCCTTCTGTACGCAGGTTTCGACGAACTTGCGAGCGACGTCGAGGTGTACGTCGGCTTCCAGCAGGGCCGTGCGTACGTCCTCCATCGCCTCGCGCACGTTGGCTTCAGAGATCTTGCCGCGACCGCGCAGGTTGCGGATGACGTTGCTCAGTCGATTGCTCAGGGATTCGAACATAGGCGGGGCATTATACGGGGGTTATCAGGCGAAGTGATGGAGCGCACGGCCAATCCGATCGAGTGCGCGAGCGAACCCGCCGATAACACGTTTTTCGTTTCCGGCGGCTGTATCGGACGCCGATTGCGATTTTTCTATTGGCGACACGGGGGATTCGTCTATTGTGTCACCAGTCAAATTCTCGCTCGTTCGGCAATCGCGCGCGTCAAGTCGGGCTTGAAGTGCCGGGCCGGTCCATAGCATTCGTCATCGCGACGGAGGGTTCATCGTGAAGCGATTTCTCGCAGTTTCTGCCGCCGGTGCCTCTGCCACACTCGCACTCGCTGCCGCACCGCCGGGGCTGATCAGCTTTCAAGGCTCGCTCGACAACAACGGCACGCCCGTGAACGGTCCGCAGAACATGGTGTTCCGCCTGTTCAGCGCCCCGGTCGGCGGCGACGAAATCATCGTCGACACCAAGAGCGGCGCAAACGCCGTCCAAGTGAGCGACGGCCTGTTCACCACGCTGCTCGGCGGAGGTGCGGTCGTCGACGGCTCGGGGCCTGGCATTTATGCGTTCCTCGGCCCGGTGTTCCGCGATTATTCCGCGGTTTACGTTCAGACCGAAGTGGGCGGCCAGGTGCTCTTGCCGCGACAGCAGATCGTCTCGGTCGGTTTCGCGCTCGATGCCGGATCGTTGAATGGTATTTCATCGTCCGGCTGGCTGCGCCGCGACGTGTCCGACACCTTCGGCGGGCCGCAACTAACGATCTCGGCCAACTCGACTTTGAACATCGCGGGTTCGCTCACGTTCGAGGATGAACGCACGATCATCGTTGGCGGCAGCCCCGCAAACCTGACGATCGCTGGCGCGAACATGGTGCTGCAGCTCGGCGATACGATCAGCGACGTGACCGCGCTCCAGGGCTTCTTGAACATGAAGCCGGACACCGGGCCCGAGGGTGATCAAGCCATCCGCTTTTTCAACGGCGGGTCAGCGACGGGCGAGTCGATCACCTGGGACGATTCCGACGATCGATTCGAATTCTCCGATTCGGTCGCATTTTCCGGCCCGATTCAGATCGGATCGATTTCGGCCGTCTCGGAGCTGTATAGCGCGTTCGGCTCGGGCACTCCCGTTTCCGCAGGGATGAACAACACCGGCGACGTGCTGGTGACCGACGACATCGAGTGTCTGAGCAGCATCATCGCCAGCGGTAACATCCTGATGCGGTCGAACGCCGCCGAAGGCGATGCGACGATCTTTTTCCGCGAAGACGCCAGCGACACGGGCGAGTCGTTCCGCTGGGACGACTCCGCCGACAAATTTGTGGTCAGCGACGCATTTCAGTGCGACGGCAACCTGACCGTCAACGACCCGGACAATTTCGCCGACGTGCAGTCGGTCGGCGGCATCACCATTCGTATCGACACCGACAACAACGATTCCGGCCCGAACGCCGGCGTGTTCAGCATCAACGCCAACGCGGCGGACATCTTCGGCACGCCGCTGCTGCGGATGCAGAGCACGGACGAGGCGAATCTTGAACTCGATAACGGCGTTGCCACCGATGCGTTCGACTTCGCCGAGGCGTTCAAGCCCGTCGCCGCCGATTTAGCCATGCAGCCCGGAGACGTGGTGTGTCTCGCCGTCGGTGAAGGCCTGAATGAGCATGTTCGCCTTTCGACGGGCGCTGGCGAAGACATGCTTCTCGGCGTCGTTTCAACTAACCCCGCGTTTACCTGCGGCATGGGAATCGACGCCATCGACAACGCCGATCCGGAGCTTGCGGCGCTGCGCGATGCGGCGATGCTGCGCGGCGACTCAGCGGAAGTCGGCCGAATCGGCATCCTGCTCGAAGAGAAAATGCGCCAAACGTGGCGACCGGTGGCGCTGCTCGGTCGCGTGCCGTGCAAAGTCGACACCAGCAACGGCCCGATCAAGGCCGGCGATCGCGTCACCTCGTCGGCCACCACGCGCGGCGCGGCGATGCGACAAACCGAGCCGGGTATGTCGATCGGTATCGCGATGGAAGATTTCAACGCCGACGGTACCGGCCTGATCACCGTGCTGGTTCGCACCGGCTGGTACGGCGGCAACGCGAAGCCGCAAGCGCCGGCAGCCGACGTTTCGCGCCTGGAGTCGCTGGAGCGCGAGAATCTCGCGCTAAAAGCACGCCTTGACGCGATCGAGAACATGGTCAGCAAGAAGTAGGTTGGGCATCGCCCAACATTTCGCGATCGTGCGAAACGATCGAATACGACTGTGGGCACCGCTTGCCATTCGCGGATCGCGTGAGACGATCGCGGCGAATGGTGGGCGGTGCCCACCCTACACTGCGGTCAGCACGAGGGCGGTGCCCACTCTACACTGCCGTCACCACTAACGTGTCATTCTGCCCGCCGAAGCCGAAGCTGTTGCTGAGTGTGTTCACCACGCGCGCGGGACGGGACTTGTTCACGATGTAATCCAGATCGCAATTCGGGTCCGGCTCGCTGAAGTTGCTGGTCGGCGGCAGGACTTGATCGCGAATCGCGAGCACGCATGTGATCAACTCGACCGCGCCCGCCGCCGCAACCAGGTGGCCCATCATGCTCTTGATGCTGCTGATCGGCACGTTCTTGGCGTGATCGCCGAAGACGCGCTTGATCCCCAGCGTTTCGAGCTTGTCGTTTTCCGACGTACCCGTGCCGTGAGCGCTGATGTAGTGGATATCCGTCGGCGACAGGCCGGCGGCCTCGATCGCGCCACGCATTGCCGCGCTGCTGCCGCGGGCCTGATCGTGAATGTCGGTCACGCGGAACGCATCGGCGGTCGAGCCGAACCCAACGACTTCGGCCAGCATCTTCGCACCACGCCGCTTGGCGTGCTCAAATTCTTCAAGAATCAACATGCCCGAACCCTCGCCCAGCACGAACCCGTCGCGCGTGCGATCGAACGGTCGCGACGCGGTCGTCGGCGAATCGTTGCGCGTACTGAGCGCGGTCAGGCGGTTGAAGCCGGTGACGCCGAGCGGGTGAATCATGCTGTGCGCACCGCCGGAGATCATGACATCGGCATCGCCGCGGCGGATGAGTTCGGTGGCTTCGCCCATCGCCTGCGTGCTGGCGGCGCACGCAGTGAGCGTATTTAGATTCGGCCCGCGGGCGTTGAAGCGATAGGCCAGATGCCCGGCGGCGCAGTTGGGGTCCTGCTCGTACTCCTTCACCATCGTCAGGCGTTTATACGCGACTTCGGCCCAGCGCTGCGTGTCGAGTTCGTTTTTTTCCGGATTCCAGCCGGCGGTCGCCGCCGCGACGAAATTTTCGAAATCGATCGGGCCTTCGCCGCCGCCGAGGTAGACGCCGACCTGGGCCGGTTCGAGTCCGCCGCCGTCGCCGAGATTCGCGGATTTCCACGCCATCTCAGCCGCGCCGAGCGCGAAAGCCACTTGTCGGCTGCAATCCTTGTGATCGTCATAGCGATCGCCGAGGAATTTGCGCAGGTCGTAATTTTTGACCTGTGACGAAAACTGCGTCGGGAATGTCCGCGCGTCAAAAATCCCGGTCGCGGTCACGCCGCTCTCGCAGTTGAGGAGACGCTTCCAAACGGCGTCAATCTCGGTACCGAGAGGCGTGACCCAACCCATTCCCGTAATCACCACACGTCGCTTCATTGGACGATCCTCAAAGAGAAGAGGACTAAACACAGAGGCGCAGAGAGCACAGAGAAGAGCCCAACTGCATTGTTTCGCCGAACCCTTCGATGCGACCTAGCTAGAGCACCATTCGGACAATTCCATCCCGCAAGTACGGCACGTAGAAATTTAGAATGAGGCCCTTCCGCAGACCGCTCAATCGCATGTACGTCAACAACTGCGCCTTGTGAATCTCCTCGATACGTTCAACGGCTTTCAATTCGACAATCAGAGCTCGTTCGACCACCAGGTCCAGCCGATAGGCGGCGTCGAGTTTGAGCCCTTTGTACGGCACCGGCAATGCGACCTGACGTTCGAACGATACCGATCGCAACGACAATTCGTGACAGAGGCAAGTCTCATACGCCGACTCCAGCAATCCCGGCCCGAGCACCTTGTGAACTTCAATTGCCGCGCCGATCACGGCCGCAGTAAGCGGATCGCGCGGCGCTTCAGGTTGATTCGTCTGTATTGGGTTCATCTCAACCAACCAAATGAACCGGATTCTCTTCTCTGTGCCCTCTGTGCCTCTGTGTTGAAACCCTCTTCAATTCAATCCCGATACCGCTTGATCACGATCGCCGCATTCTGTCCGCCGCTGAGCGCGTACGACACAGACACCGCCGCATCCACCTTCGCATCCACCGGCTTGCCGGTGACGACTTTGATTCCCAGCCCCGCTTCTGTCGGGTCGCTGTTGATCGCATGCGGCACGGTGTTGTTGAACAGCGCCAGCGTCGTCGCGATGAAGTCGATCGCGCCGCTACCCGCACCGTTATTGCCCAGCCCGCCGCGAATATTGAGCACGGGCGTGCTCGCCACCCGATCGCCGAGCAGTGTGCGGATCGCGGTCGCTTCGATCGCGTCGTGCTCCTTCAAGCCGCACGCGGCGGAGGCGAACAGATCGACCTGCGACGCCGCGATTCCGGCATCCTTCAACGCCTTTTGCACCGCCAGGGTTACGCCGCTGCCGTCGGCGCGCGGCGTGGGCGGGTGCGTCGGGCGGACGGCGTCGTTACCCGCGCCAAAACCAGCGATCTCGGCATAGATGCGTGCCCCGCGCGCCTTGGCGTGTTCGAGCGATTCGAGAATCACCAGCCCGCCGCCCTCGCTCGTGACCGTGCCGTCGCGCGTCGCGGCGAACGGCTTACATGCCGTCGCGGGCGAATCCGCCGCTTTGCTGAGCCGCCCGCCGAGCGATTGCCGCAGCAGCGCCATCGGGTTGGCCTTGCTCTCGGCCCCGCCGCAGATGCAAACATCCGCCGTGCCGCGCTCGATGGTCCGAAACGCCTCGCCGATCGCGAGATGGCTGCTTGCCTCGCCGCAGGTGATTGTGTTGCTCGGCCCCTGACAGTCATGCACGATGGTCACATGGCAGGCGAGCATGTTCGGCAAAAATTTGAGCAGCCACAGTGGCGTGAGATTCTCCATTCCCGCCGTGCCCCACTTGGCGAGGCTGAACTGGCCGCCTTCGACGGCCGACGCGAGCGCTCCGGCGAGTTCGGACAGATCGGCGCAAATCAAGCCGGCACCGATGTTTGCGCCCATGCGCGTGCTGTCGACGTTGACCGCCTCGGTCGTGTCGCCGCGCTCGATCAGGCACTTGGTTCGCAGGCCGGCGTCGGTGATCGCCTGATGAGCCGCCGCGACGGCGAGGATGATGTCGCGGGCCATGATCTTTTCGCTCTTTCGAGCGGCTTTGGGCACGTAGTTGGCGAGTTTCAGATTGTCGATCTCGCTGCCGCACTGCTCGCGGAATTTGCCGGGGTCGAACGCCTGAATGCGGCGGACGGCGCTGCGGCCCTCCAGCAAGGCGTTCCAGAAATCGGCGACGCCTATGCCAAGCGGCGTGACCGGCCCGAGACCGGTGATGACGACTCGTCTTCTGCTCACAATAGAGCCCTCACTGGGCGGCGTGGCGCCGCGCGATGAGGGAGTTTATCGGAAAAAGGCTGGAGAGGCAGGGCCCGAGGGGCCAAGGGGTCGAGTGAAGACGACGCAGGGGCGGCGACCTCGGTACAATTCGTGAAGTTTCCTGCGGGGGAAGTGAATGAAGAAATCGCGTTCGAAGAAAGCACCGGCGACGTCGCGTCGAACGCCGCAGCAGATCGTCGAAGCCTCACGCGCGGCACTGCGAAAGTTCGCGGGGACGATCAGTGGTCTTCCGAGCGATTTCGCCTCCCAGCATGATCACTACATTCATAATCAGCCAAAGCAGTGAATCGCGCACTCGCGTAAAGGCGATTCGTGCCGTGAGCCTTTTCGCTTGACCCCTTGGCCCCACCGACCCACGGCCACTCCCTTATTCCGGCCCGCGATCGCTCGGCGCCTCGACGTCGTGCTCCCAGACACGCTCGATCCGTGTCGCCTGCCCCGTCGTCGAATCCACCTCGACCAGCACGCCGCTCATGTGCACATTCTCGCGGGCCACGTCATAGGGATAGGGCATGCCGCTCACCAGCACGCGGATCACGTTGTCGCGATCGCGGCCCAGCACCGAGTCATACGGCCCGGTCATGCCCAGATCGGTGATATACGCCGTGCCGCGCGGCAGGATGCGTTCGTCGGCGGTTGGGATATGCGTGTGCGTGCCAACGACCGCGGTTACGCGCCCGTCGAGGTACCAGCCGAGGGCGACCTTCTCGCTGGTCGTCTCGGCGTGCATATCGACGATAATGATCTTCACCTCGGACGAGATTTTTTCGAGCACGCGATCGACGGCGTGATACGGACAATCGCTCCTCGTGTTCATGTACGTGCGGCCCAGCAGCGAAATGACCGCCACGGGCACGCCGCCGCGCGATTGGACGATCGTAAATTCGCGCCCCGCCGACTCGGGCGGCAGGTTGGCGGGCTTGACGATTCGTTCGGAACTTTCGAGGGCCTGCACGATCTCGAGCCGCTTGTAGATGTGATCGCCCATCGTGCAGACGTCGATGCCCTGATGCAGCAGCTTGCTGAACATCGCGGGGGTCAGTCCGCTGCCGGCGGCGGCGTTTTCGGCATTGGCGACGACGAAATCGACCTGTTTATCGCGGATATATCGCGGCACGAACACGCTGCATGCGTGCTTGCCGGGGCGGCCGACGATGTCGCCGATGATCAGAATTCGCATACGACGCCTTTTTGGCGGAACCGGGAGCGCCTTACATGAACGGTAGTATACCGCAGTGATTGCGCTTCTATCGGCAACTTGGCTTTTGCGGCGAGCGCGGGTTGTTCCGACTTACTTTGGTTGATGCTACGGTACCGTGAGTGAATTGACTGCGCAGTACGTCTCGTTCATGTATTTGGTTGTATGGGCTTCGTACGCCGAGGACATTCATGCGTTTCAAACCGGTCACTTCACTCAAACGACGCGATTTCGCGGAGCATCCCATTTGGTCGTTCGCCGATTCGGACGATGAAGTGCCGGACGAAACTTGGGTCAAGCCGGTCGTTGGTGCAACGATTCCGCGCGGCAGGTACTCGTTATTGGTGTCGGCACGCTTTGTGACGGCGTCGGATCGCGTCCTGTTCGGGTTCATGGATGTCACGACTGTCGATAAGATCCCTTCAATTACGCCCGGTGCCATCCTGCATCCCCGCTATCTGGTGCTCCCGCTGCTCTCTGCGTCCGAAGCCCGCAAGCAGCGTTCGCGGTTTCCAATCTCGGTTCGAACGCAGTTGATTGCCGCGCTATCGACGACGGAGCGCGATTTGTATCCGATTCAGTATTTTCTCAAAACCCCGCTGCGTGGATCAAGCGAGTATCTGGGCGGATTGCTGACCTGATCAGCGACCTTGCGGCGTTTCACGCAAGCACTCTCTCTCGCAAATTCGAATACGAACGCGCCACCGAGCCCGGTGAATGCTGACGAACACCTCGCTAGCACGTCGGGTTCGAATCGGCGAATCAGTCCCAATTCAGGCAGACAGTTCGGTTTTTGATAGGTATACTGGACCGGGGCCGGCGCGGCGATGCCGGCCTGAAAAATGCCTCGGTACGCCGGGCGGCGTATCGGCATGCAGTTCGAAAACGAACCGTCTCGGTTTCGCCCAGCGCTGCGCGGATCACCCATGCCCGAAGCACCTTTCGAAAAGCCGCACGAGCATCCGCGAAAGGTCGGCGGCGCCACATCCCAATCCAAAATCCAAAATCCAAAATCCAAAATCGGCGCGTTCGACAGCGCGGATGCCCAGAATCGCGGAACGCCGCCGCGCCGCTACGCCGAACTCCACTGCCTCTCCAACTTCTCGTTCCTGCGCGGTGCGTCGCATCCGGAAGAACTGGTCGAGCAGGCCGCCCGGCTCGGCTATCGCTCGATCGCGATCACCGACCGCAATTCGCTCGCCGGCGTCGTGCGGGCCCACATCGCCGCCAAGCAGCACAACATGCACCTGATCATCGGCAGCGAAATCACGCCGCTCGACGGCCCGCCGATTGTTCTGCTCGCGCCCGATCGGGCCGCGTATGGCCGCCTGTCGCGCCTGATCACCGTCGGTCGGCGACGGGCGAAGAAGGGGGATTGCATTCTCTATGTTGCGGACGTGGCGGAGTATGCGGAGGGGCTGATTGCGATTGTGGGAGAAAGGCACGAAGGCACGGAGGCACGAAGGCACGAAGGGGGAAAAAAGA
>JBJXFK010000029.1:0-3386 GCA_046155505.1 Phycisphaerae bacterium | reverse complement strand
GCCTCGTGCGAGTGCTTGAAGCGCCGACTGATCGTTAGTGCCGCACAACACGGACTAATAGTCCGTGCCACACGACACCGGCTGATAGCCGGTGCTACACACACTCGCCGGTCACGCACTGTGTTGGTTTTTGTCCAGGCCCTCCGAAGAGTGGCTAGTGCCTAGTGTCTAGTGCCTAGTGAAGATAAGACAAGCCAGGCAACGTCCGCACTGGTGATTTCGATTCGCGCCGGCACGGTGCCGGTGCTGGGTTGCGCATCGCCGGTGATCGGGCGGCGATGCACGGCCGCGCGGCGGTCGACCGGCGCGCGGTGAGTACTCGGGGGAAGTATTGGTGCGCGGAGGGGCACCGGGCAAGTTTGCGTGGGGTGGCGTGTGGGAGGTGAGCGGGTTTGAGCGGAATTGAGCGGGTTTGGTGAGGGCGGTGGGAAATGCAGAATGATGAATGCACAATGCGGACGGAAATTGAAGACATGCCGACTCCGGAGTACCGGTGTCGGCATGGCACCCGGCATGGAACCCGGCACCCGGCTTGTTCATCGCTCGCTCAATTTCGTTCCGGCCCATGCACAAACGCCCCCGGATGCCCCTTCTTGCAGATCGGGCAGAACTTTTCGCTCGCGGTCCCTGCCCGCCGCAATGCCTCCAGCGGCGTCAGATTCATATCCGGCAACTCCACCGGCTGCGTGCTCGCGACCGACGCGAACGAGAACGACGTCGGCGCAAACAGCGCCGAGGTCGGCATCGACGCCGGCTCGCGTAGCGAGCCTGTGCTATGTGCTTCGGGCTCGTTCTGATGTACTGCGGGCGTCTCCGCCCGCGACTGCTCCGCGTGGGCCGGCGTCAACATATCCCGCGCCACCGGATCAAACCGATACACCGCGAGAAAATAGTGAAACTCATCGGGATAGTCATGCTCAAACACCCGCTCGGCCCCGCAAATCGCGGCGAGCTGATCGAGCGGCGACATCTTGGCCGCAACCGCGCGCGGGCGAATGTAATGGGCCACAAATTTTGGATGGTCGAGCAACGTCACCTCAATCGGCAACCACGGCCGCAGTGTGACGAGGTCGATGCCGTGCGGCGTTCCTGATGCGAGAAGTGCGATGACGAAATACGCGGGATTGTGGTCAAGTGCGTACGCAACATCGTACTCCTTGCGCAGAAACACCCCCGGCGACTTCGCGATATGGCGATCCGTCAGCCCCGAGATGTCGAGCACGCGCAGCTCGGGATTCATGAAGCCGATGATCCCGATGTCCATCAGCGCCACCGTCTCGCCCGGGTTCGCACTCGCACGCAAATGCCGCCCCACGCCCGCGTGCCCATTCTCGTACCCGACCGCGCGCACGCTCACATACTCAAACAGCCACCCTCGCAGCGGCGTCTGAACGGCGAAGATCACGAGCACCAGAATCGCGCCGACGATCGCAATGGAGGGCGGCTGCTCCACAAGAACCGCGGAGGGCCGCGGTGCTCCATCCTCGCCAAGAACCGCGGAGGGCCGCGGTGCTCCATTGCGCCTCGCCCGCGCCGCCATCGCCAGCCCGGTCACTACCAGCGCCGTCCACACCGGCAAATACGGCACCAGCAACCGCGACCCCGGCATCCAATCCGACCCCGTCCGCACCACACCCGCGACCGTCGCGAGGACGACAAGGAGCGCCGGCAGCACCGCCGCGCTCGAGCCGCACCCGCGCATCACCAACGGCACAAACGCCAGCAGCGGCAACACGCCCAGCAGCGAATACCCAAAAAACTCCGCCAGATACGCCACCGGAGCCGTGCCCCAGTCAAATCCGCCCACCTTTGCGAAGTACGTATTCGGCACCCACTCGCCGTAGTACATCCGTCGAAACGCGAGATGCGCGGCGATCATCGCACAGCCGACGAGGACATCGAGCAACATGGAAGACAGCCGCCCTCGGCTGTTTTCGTTGGAGCGCAGCCGCGCCCGGCTGCGTTCTTCGTTCGTCGCGGCGTCGACAGCGGGGGGCCGCTGTCCTCCATAAACCGCGGAGGGCCGCTGTGCTCCATTCACCAACATGCCCACCACACGGGCCGCGATGAACACACCGAACACCATCACACCCTCGGGCCGCGTCAGCGCGGCCAAACCAAACGCCGCCCCGCTTCCGCACCATCGACCGCGCTCCACCGCCCGTTCATGCAACCACAATCCGCCGGGCAAACACGCCGAAAACAGGGCGGTCTCCAGCCCTGTCGTGCAGTTCATCGCAAACGCGCTGCTCGCCACGACCATCGCCGGCGCAATCCATGCCGAACGTCGCGCCGCGATCTCATCGAACCCGCTCCGCCGAAGCCATGCGCGACAGAGCCCCGCACTCGCTATTAGCGCGACGATCGCCGCCACAAAGCTGATCGCCTTCGCCGTCGGCATCGCCGCCTCCGGCCCGCCGACTTTGATCGCCGCCGCGACGATTAACATCAGCAAGAAATTGCTATAGCCCTCGACATACTCGCCCTCATTGAAGATCGCCCCGCGACCCTCGGCGAGATTCAGGCTGTAGCGAAAGGTGATGAAAGCGTCATCGTTGATCTGATGACTGAAGAAATAGAAATGCACCGCAAACGCGGCGAGAACGACAACCAGCGGCCAACCGCCGGCCGCTGTTTGCCGCGGCGCCGCGCCCGCTTTCGCCCGCCGTCGATCGTCGCCTGACATCGCGCGCTTCATCGATCCAACATACCGCGCGGCCCCGCACGGGCAAAGCAATCGTGGGCAATGCACAAACCGCCGCGTGCGTGATACTCTAGGCAGGGTTCTGTTGGCCCAAGGAGGGGCGGCGGAATGTAGCCACGGGTGGAGCGGCGGCGCGGCGAAGCCGACCGCCGCGGAACCCGCGGGCGCGGTGCGTGCGGCTCCCCGTCCCGAAGGGGGCGGAGGAGCGGGCGTGCGTGCGTCCGCGCCCCAAGCGACTTCAGTTGCTCGCCGGTCAATGCGAGCAGATTGCAAGAGCTGGAGCTGCGAACCGGCCCACCGTTCGGCGTATCCTCCGCCCCTGCCGGGGCGGGCGTGCTTCCACGCCGATTTCCACGGGTTCCGTCGGCAAAGCCGACTCCACCCGTGGCGACAATCGATCGCCCCGCCGGGGCGAGAAACAGTGCCCTGCCGGGGCGACACTTGGCGACCCGCCGAATCTGTCACGCACCCCAAACCGTCGGGTACACGAGCATTGTCGGCGGCTGCAACTTCGACACGAGCGAATCCGACTTGCGGCGTACTCGCCCCCCGGAATGCAGAATCACGTTGGCCCGGACTTCGTGGCTCACCCGCCAAAAAAACGCTGGCGTTCGCCGCCCTGACCAAGTACGCTTTCTTTTCAGATCAACGTTCAGCAGTGGCCGATCGCTCGGGCTTCGAG
>JBJXFK010000028.1:0-14772 GCA_046155505.1 Phycisphaerae bacterium | reverse complement strand
ACCGGCTGGTGGATCAGCATCGTCGGCGTCGGGCTCTTGGTCGCGTTGGTGTTGCCGCGACTGGTCGCTCGCCGAGAGCGCGACATGCGCGAGTTGCGCAGCGCGCACGCGGCACCGATGAGTGTTGCGGACGATTTACGTGCGTGGGCGGAAGGAGGCGAGGCGGACGGTGATGCGAGTCGGGATCGAAGGTGAACAAAATCAACGGCGAAGAAAGCAGCCGAGGGCGGCAGCTCCACAATCTCGGGTGCCATGCCGACGGCCGTTCGCGTCGGCATGCGTGTGCGTCCGAGGAAACCGCGGAGGGCCGCGGTGCGCCACGGTACTGTTCCCTTGTTCCTTTGTTCCATTGTTCCATTGTTCCCCAAGTAGAAGCCGCGGCGGGCCGCGGTGCTCCATGTCGCGATCCGCACGCCGGTAGGAACGGAATGATCATCGATGTCCACTGCCACTACACGTACACCGCGCGGCGACTGCCGAGCGACGTGCCGCGATTTTCGTTCGAGGCGCGCGATGCACCCGGCGCGTTCGGCTTTGACTCGTGCGTCGCGCCGCGCATCGTCTCGCAGCTCAAGTGGCGCGGCCTGCGCTGGCTGCTAAAGATTCCGACGTCGATCCCGGCCGGCGCAGAGCTTGATCGCCACCTCGATCGGGTTCACGAAGAGCACCTGCTGTCGCCTGGCCCCATCGAGCGCTTTGTACTCCTCGCGTTCGACGCCTATCACAACGACGACGGCACCCGCCCGCCGCTGCCGACGCATTCGCGACAGTTCGGCAGCGACATCTACACCTCGAACACGCTGATTCGCGATGCATGCCGTCGCCGACCCGATCGGTTTCTGTTCGGCGCGTCGATCCATCCCTATCGCGAAAATGCGGTCGATTGTGTGCGCGAGGTGTTCGCCGCCGGCGCGTGCCTGATCAAGTGGCTGCCGCTGCATCAGAACATCAACATCGAAGACCCACGCACGATCGCGGTCCTGCGCGTCTGCCATGAACTCGGCCTGCCGGTGCTCGTTCACTACAACGAAGAGTTCACGTTGAAATCGCAGCGGCCGGAGTATCGCGACATCGCCCCGGCTTTGCGCGTTCTTAACAAAATGCATCGCGCGCGTGAGATGCCGCCGGTGATTGTCGCCCATGTTGCAACGCCGATCGTGCCGTGGGGAGATCGCAAGCCGATGCACGCGCTGCTCCATGCACTCGAAACCGATTTCGCCGACGCGCCGCTGTACGCCGACTTGTCGGCCTTGACGACGTTCGGCAAGGTCGGTTTTTTGCGGCAGATTGCGCAGCGGACCGACCTGCACGGGCGTTTTCTGTTCGGCTCGGACTTTCCTGTGCCGCTCGGGCTGCCGCGCTTGCGCTGGGATTTGCAGAGCGACTATCGCCTGATCAAGGCGGAACGCTCGTGGCCGCAACAGGTTGCGCATGTGTATCGGCGTTTGGGTTTTCAGGATGTCGTGTTTCAGCACGCTGCGAGATTGCTTCCGAATTTGCATGCATTTGCACGCACATAGAGCACGACGCGCGACACTGCGCTCCAACGCGCGAGATTTCGATGAAAACCGCACCCGCAAACCGTATTTGAATTGACCCGCGCTTGTGGGCGGGATATGTTTTTGTGGGTATGCGACTTGGAATCGTCGTCTGGCACTTCCGCTTCGACTGTTCCGCGACCCAATTCGTCATCCGATCACTCGCCCCGGGCCGAGAGGTAACGGCCTGGGTGCGGTGTCACCGTCAGGGGCGCACATCGTGAAGAAGATCTACGTCGGGAATTTGGCGTTCAACACCACCGAGCAGGCGATTCAGGGCGCGTTCGCACCGTTTGGGGCGGTGCGGAGCGTGGCGATCATCAAGGACCGCCAAACCGGGCAGTCGCGCGGGTTCGCGTTTGTGGAGATGGAGGACGATACCCATGCTGATGCCGCGATCGCCGGGCTGAACGGAGAGAACCTCGATGGTCGTCGGCTCACGGTGAACGAGGCCCGCGCCACGGAAGGTGGCGGCGGCGGTGTTCGGGGCGGGGGCGGGGGTCGCGCGGGTGGTGGATACCGCGGCGGCGGATCGGCAGGCGGGCGCGATCGCGGGTACTAAGCTGCTGCGCACAATTGAGTTGCGACGCTTTCGCAAGCGAGGCCGAGTGATCGGCCTCGCTTGCGTTGTTTCTGGAGTGACGTTGGGGAACGGGAAATGGGAAACGGGAAACGGGGAACTGCCGCGCGGGTAGCGAGCCGCGAGATGCGCACGTTGCACTTTGCACTTTGCACTTTGCATTTTGCACGATTGGTCCGATAACCAATTCGCTCTTGACAAAAAAGAGACCGAAGAGCAACCCGTCGGTCACTCTTCGGTCCAGGCTTGTCTGTCTTCCTTCCTTTGGCTCCCCTGAAAGGTATCGAGACAAGTTCCGGTGCTTCCTCCCTATCCTTTTGGCTCCCCGGAAAAGGAAGGAATCCACTGGAATACTAGGCAGGCGACCACTCGGTTTTCCACTCACGCGGGCATATTTTCTCGAATTTCCGTAAAATTCTTGCCCGTAACGAGTTATCGCGTCGAAATTTCGCCCGAAATCGCTCCCGCCGCTGCACTTATCAGCCAACTGTCTGACGGCTCTCCTATCGCGCCACCAGCCGCCGCCGCTACCAGACTAACAAGATAAGCGTCACTTGCCCTCATTTCGCGCCGAAAATTTCGCCGGGAGTCATCATTCCTCTCCGTTATACTGTCCACCTTCCAGAAATTGCGGGTCGACGCCGTGACGAATGGCAGGTCGGCGACGCAGCCATTCAAGGGGTGGGGATCGTGCAGAAATTCGCGTCGCGTATCGCGCTCATGGTCGGATTCTCGGCAGCCGTCGTCGACTCGGCCCAGGCCCAACTCCGCGTCGTCACCTACAACGTAGCCGGCCGCGATGGCGATCTTACCAAGCTCGACGCCGTGATCGAGGCCCTGAACGCCGACGATAAGCCCGGCTACGCGGTCGCCCCGCATGTTTACATTTTCCAAGAGGTCGATCAGGCCGACTCGACCCCCCTGCTCACGCTTTTGAACGCTAACGCACCCGGCGGCGTAACCTACGCCAGGGCCGTCTTCACCGGCAGCGCAAGCGAGGACGGAGCCAGCGGGGCCCAAGCCCTCTACTATCGCACCGACACGCTCAGCGAAGACATCGCGGGGCACATCGACATCCCCACCGGCGGCGGACGCAATACCGATCGCTGGCTACTGCGACTGGTCGGATACACCTCACCGCAGGCGCGATTCTACGTTTACAGCTCGCACCTGAAAGCCAGCAACACCGCCGCTGACGCCGCCGAACGAAATGTCGGCGCGCAGGCGATCCGAGCCAACGCCGACGCGCTCGGTAGCGGCGTACACATCATCTATGCCGGCGACTGGAATGTGTATTCGAACAGTGAAGCCGCGTATCAGACGTTTATCGGCGCGGGCAACGGACAGGCGATCGATCCGCTCGGCACGGGTTCGTGGGCGGGCAGCGGCAACGCGATCAAGCACACGCAATCGCCCTGCATGACCTGCCCTTCGCCGATGGTCAACGGCGGACTCGATGATCGCTTTGATTTTCAGGTCGCGACAAGCGCATTCAACGACGGCGAAGGCCTGTCGCGGATCGCGGGCAGCTATCGCACGTTCGGCAACGACGGGCTGCACTACAACCTCGCCCTCGGCGATGGAAACAACACGTATTATCCGGCCGACAT
The DNA here is from genome assembly GCA_046155505.1 of Phycisphaerae bacterium. GTDB lineage: Bacteria > Planctomycetota > Phycisphaerae > UBA1845 > Fen-1342 > JBJXFK01. The sequence continues at coordinate 11,044 of JBJXFK010000028.1, read as the reverse complement.
CCCGCGATCCAACACACTTGCCGACAACATCACCGGTGCGTCGGATCATTGCCCGCTGATTTGCGAATATCAGATGCCGGCGAAGATGCTCGCGTCGCTTTTGCCCGCGAACGTCGGTCGCGTGATTCAAAACGCCGCGATCAATACACAACTTAGCGTGACCAATTCGGTCAGCGTGCTCGTGGCGGCGGGCGGTGATGAACTCGATTTCGCAGCGACAGGCAGCGGTGCGCTTTCCGGCGTGCAGAACGGCATCGCCAACGCGCTCGGTGCTGCGGTGCTTCGAAACTTCGCCGTGAATACGTCCGTCGTCGGCCCGCTCAACGGAAGCGTGACGATGTCGAGTACGAGTCAGGCCGCCGAACTTCCGGCCGCACCGCTGACCCTCACCGGCACGGTGGTGCGCGCGTCGAATGCGTCGCTCGATGCTGTGATTGATGTTGATGCATTGACGATCGAGCGCGTGTTTGTCGCCGACAGCGGCACACGCAACCTTCCGGTCGCCGTCAGCAATTTCGGATTCACGGCCCAGCAAGCCTTGCTCGACGTTGATTCGATCAGCGGCCTGGCGTCGCCGTTCGGCACGAGCGGCGTGCTGCCGACGTCGATCGGCGCGGCTGCGGGGACCGTGACGCTGACGTTTGACACGACCGCTCAGGCCGAGACTACTAACAACGCCGTCGGCACGATTCAGGTAAGCGACGAGAACATCACCGGTGCGACTTCGTCGAACGTCAGCGTTTCCATCCAAGTCGTCACGCGAACGCTCATCGGCGACATCAATGGCGATTGTGCGGTGAATCTCACTGACTTGTCGGCGCTGCTCGCGTCGTTCGGTGCCTGTCGCGGCGATGCGAATTACTCGTTCCTGCGCGATCTCGACAACAGCGGCTGCATCGAACTGACCGATCTGTCGACACTGCTGGCCCAGTTTGGTGCTGGTTGTTAGCGTCGTGACTTCAACATGTTGCGCCTGAGCAATCGGCGAGCATCGGCGTCCCGCCGGTGCGCAAACACGGGGCATGCACCGGCCGGAGGCCGATGCTCCCCGTGACCGAATCGCCGCCGCTCTGGCAAGGCAGGGCGCGAACGCTCGGCGCAATGCCCCGCCGATCGGGCAAGGACGTACCGCTTGATGAGATCGATTCATGTACTCGCGCGGCTCGCGGCATTGCTGGCCGTCGCGCTCACGCGGGCACAAGTGCCGACATCGGCACCGACGTCAGCGCCCGCGCCAACGCCATCCTATGAGGACGAGTTCCGTGCCGCGTTGCTCGCGCAGCCGGCGGGCCGCTTTTCGATCGCGCAATACCACCTTCCCGACGAATTCGTCCGCCGCGTCGCCGATCGCAAGCTGCGCGTCGCGTATGAGCAGCAGTTTCGAATCGTGATTGCCGGTCTGCCGGCGACTCGACCTACCAGCACGTCTCGCTCGACAAGCGCTTCGCAACCGGCAAGCAGCAGCGCCTCCGCGTCGTCGCTCGGCAATGTGCGCACGTTGCCGATCGCGATGAGTGACGAGCAGCTCGAATACTGGTGCTCGCTGAGCGAGGGCCGGCCGGCGATCCGCGCGTTTCGCGCGAACTTGTCCGATGATCCGGCAACTCGCTGGCCGTTGCTTCCCGCGCCGCCCGAACAAATCGTCGAGTGCGCCGTGGGCGACTATGTCGCACAGAGTCTCGCCAAACTCGGCTTGCTGACGACGCTCGCCGGCGCGATCGATGCTTCGGGAATCGATCGATTTCTCGCCGCGAGCGGGCCGGAACTCGACTTCCTTCGCCAGGTCGGCGTGCCGGTCGATCTGCTCGAACACTTCATCGCGCCCGGCGGCGATGCGCCGATGAGCGCGGAGCAAGTCGTTCGCCGCATCGCGGAGGATCTCAAGCAGAACTATCGCGCGACACGGGAAAAGAACTTCGCCGACTGGCGCTTCCAGTTCCGCCCGTCCGCGTCACGCGGAGCCGCCTCGGGCGGTGATGCTGACATGCGTCTCATGCTCGCACCCGACAGCGGCGAACGCAAACTTGTCGGTCTGCGCGCTCAACTCACGCGCGGCGATGATTGGCTGGCCCCCGGCGACGGCGGCTCGCTCGATTTGCTGCGCCACGTCTTGCAGCGCGTGCAGCCCGGCGAATTGTCGATCCACATCGAAACGCGGCACGTCGCCGGCCTGCTCGCGCAACTCGCTTCGCGCCCCATGCCCGCGCGATTGCAATGCACCATCGTCCCGTCGCCCCTGCCCGTCGCGCAATGGGCGCAAGACAACGCTCGCACAGCGTTCGAACTCGACGCAGCCGGCGCGATCGCGCGACGGGTGTCGGTCGTCCCGCGCTTCGCCAGCCGTGGCGAAGAGGCGGCAATCTTCGTCCCCGGCGAAACGCTGATCCAGCGCGACATGCGCCAGTCCGGCCAAACCGTGATTCAATCGCCGCTGCACTTTCAGGGCGGTAATCTGATCGTCGTCGGAGACGTTGGCGCGCCAGGCCGCACGCTGCTCGTAGGCGAGGCGGAAATGTGGCGAAACACGTCGCTGGGTTTGCGCGAGGCGCATGTGCTCGATGCGTTCAAGGTCGAATTTGGCGTCGCACGCGTGGTCGTATTACCCGCCGCGTCGTACCACATCGACTACGAGGTGAGCGTGCGAACGCTCGCCGATCGCACGGTCGCGCTGGTCAGTGATCCGGTTGCGGCGGCGCGAATTGTGATCTCAATCGGTTTGGGCACGTTTATGAAGCATGGCGTGATCACCGATGCCGAGTTGGCCGCGGCGCGCGACTTGCTCCAGAAGCAGCGCGATGTTGACCTGCTCAACTTCGCCGGGCCGATGACCGCACGCCTTGCGACGAATTTCGGGCAATATCCGCAGCGCGTTGCCGACTGGTTCAGCGTGGGCCCCGCCGACAGTGGCGTGGGCAATTTTCAGCGATATCTACTCGCGCTCGATTTGCTCGCGGCCGCGAGCATCGTGCCGGACGAGGTGCCGGAGATTGAAGACACGATCTATGTACGCGCACTGCAGCGACAAATGGCCGATCGTGCCGAGTTGGTGAAACGCGTCGAAGCGCTCGGCTGGACGATCGTGAAAATTCCGAGCATCGCGAGCGGCGAGCGCAGCATCAACTATCTGAACGGCATTCACGATCGCGGGCGATTTCTCATGCCGACGGTTGGCGGGTTGTACACGCCGCTGGATGAGGCGGCGATGCGGGCCGTCCGGGCGGCGCTGGGGCGCGAGGTGCAAATCGTGCCGCTGCATTGCAGCGAGTCGCAGCGCCGCGACGGCGCGGTGAGGTGTTCGTTTCAGCCGCTGTATGAGTAGCGATCGGGCCTCAGTGCTCGACGGTCGCTCGCGCACGAATCCGAACCCCGAGCGCAAGCGAGTGGGGTAACGTGCGGGAGCGAGCGGTTCTCAGCGCCGAACACGCGTGCGTCACCGCGTTTTACCCCGGTCGCTCGCGCTCGGGGTTCGGATGTTGAAGAAAGCAGCCGAGGGCGGCGGCTCCACAACGCCGCGACCTACGGCTTCGCGGCCGCCGGGACGGCGAGCAATTCGCGGATCTTGCGTTCCGCCTCGCTGCGGAGGTCCGACGGAAGCTGGTCCAGCGGGACGAACACGTCGATGTGGACGCCCGGGCGCACCTCGATCGAGACCCGTGCGAGCTGCGCGGTCGTCGGCTGGCCCGCGGGCGATGAACTCGGCAGGTACACCCGAACGCCGTCATCCAGAACTTCATACGCGAGGCCCGTGCTGCCGCAGATGCGTTCGAGCGTTTGGCGAATACTGGTGCCGCGTTGCAGCAGATCGACGCTCCGCTCGCGGGCCACGACACGCTGCAACACGCCCGGCTCGAACTGCATCGTCACATCCGCGCGCCTCGCCAAGTCGACCAGCACGCGATCCAGCGGCTCGCGCTGATACGTGAGATCGACCAGCCGATCGAGGCGTCGGCGAATCTCATCGCGGCGCGTTTCAAAAATCACGACATTGCCGTCGATGCGCCACGTCAATCCGAGCTGCGCGCCCGCATCGTCGAACTGCCGCGTCGCCATCGGATGCTGTGAGCGCTCGACCGCGCTCGTCACCTTGCGGGCGAGCTCATCGCTCGGATTGCCGCCGCTGCGCACGTCGATGCGCGGGGCATCGCGGCCTGCGGCGATCTTGCTCCACGAGCCGGAGGCGAGCAACTGAATCGTCTGCAATTCCGCGGTGGTCAGGGAACGCCCGACACGCAACACAAACTCGGCGGCGTCGAGGACGATCTTGTCGCCGTCAATGCTCATCCGCAGGCCGAGACCCTCGAACACCTGCCCCACCGCTTCGCGAACGGACGAGTGTTTGATCGAGATCGCGATTCTCGTCTGATCGCCGCGCGGCATGAGCGCAAGCACGTCATCGGTGAGGCCGAATTGCAAGCCGGTCTTGTCGGCCAACGTCATCAGTGCTTCGGCAAGCGTGGTCGTCGGAATGTCGAGTTCAGCGATGTTCTGGTCGAGGGCTTCCTCGATCAGCTCGCGCGGCAATTGGGCCGAAGCCGTCGGCAGCCACGCGCCGGCGAGCAGCGTGATGGCCAGGATCGTGAATCGGACGTGGTTGGGCTTCATGTCGATTCCTAGTTGAGGCCGAGCGGCGCGCCGGGCGCGCCGAGATCGCCGAACGCCGGTGCGATCGGATCGATCATCAGAAAAATCTCGCCCGCCGCCGCGAGCGTCGCTGTCGCGCCGCTGGGCGCGTCATCGACGATCACCACCCGCACGTGCGCATCCGTGCGCGGGGCAGGGGTCGGCTCGGGCTGAACAATCACACGAACGAACGAAGCATTCATGTCGCCGCCCGTGGGACCGACCGTCCCGCGCGGCGAAACGAACACGACCAGCATCGCCGCAGCCGCGACGCTCGTAGCGACCAGCGCAAGCACACGGCGGATGGTCGACTGCTGCGATGAATCGCGGCGATCGGCTTCCTGATGCACCTTTGACGAAATTCGTTCGTGCAAGCGCGACCAATCGATTCGTTCTTCCAGCGGATCGCTCGCGCGCAGCAACCGATCGATTCCGCCGGCGCGCAGATCGGCGACGACGGCCTCATCAACCGCGTGCGAAATTCGCGCCCGCAGCATGGGCCACGCGACGGCGACATCAATTCGCGGCGACGCCTCGTGCAGTAAGGCGTCGAGCCGCAGCCATTCGTCCAGCACGCTGCGCAGCTCCGGCGACTCGGCAACGAGCGCATCCAGCTTGGCCCGCGCCACGTCATCGCGGCTGTCGAGCCAATCGCTGATCAGGTTTTCGAATGCCTCGTGCGTCACGTCGTTCACCTATCGCCGCGAACCGGCGGCGATCACATATAGTCGCCGAGCCGGTCTTTCAGTTTTTTGCGTGCCTGAAACACATGCCACTTTACCGCTTCCACGCTGCAACCCATGATCTGGGCCACTTCCTTTTGCGGCATCTGCTCGATGCTGAACAGCACCAGGGCCAGTCGCTGTTGATCGGGAAGTTCGGCCATCGCCTTTTGCACGATCTCGGCCAGTTCCTCGGCCGCGAGCATCGCTCCGGGTCGCTGGTCCGACGAATCCGAATCGCTGAGCATCGCCCGTCGATCGGGCGAGTCGTCATCCTTGATGCAATCGTCAAGCGTCAGCCGCGGCCCGCCCGCCGCACGATCGCGGCGGAAGTTGAGCGACAGATTGGTGACGATTCGCAGCAGCCACGAACCAAAACGCGGCCGGTCTTCGAGCGATTCCAATCCGCGATACGCGCGGATAAAGGCGTCCTGCACCACTTCGAGTGCGTCGTGCAAGTTGCCGAGCAGCCGGTACGAAACCGAGGTCGCCCGCCGCTGATATCGCTCGACCAGCTCATCAAATGCCTCACGCTGCCCGGCGCAGGTTCTGCGTACCAGTTCCTCGTCGGGGATCTGCTGCGTCACTGAGCCTTTGGGCGTCACTGGATACCTGTCCTGTCTGACACCGGGAAGCGGGCAAGGTTTGTCCCGCCGCCGGCCGCGCCGCCGGAAACCGATAATCACGCGGCTCAGTGCTGTTTGCAGCAGCGCAGGGGCGTCACTGCGAAGCAGGCCGCGTAGCATATCGCCGCAAGCCGGAAGTCAGGCCGGCGCGGCGATCTGAGCGATTCACGCGATCGCCGGGGGATGGACGGGCGGGCGGGGGTGAAAATTCAAATGGGGCAAATGTGCGGGCATCGAAAGGCAGGAGTACCGGAAATCGATGTCAGCATTGATCGAGTGAATCAGGCGTTCATTTCAGCCGCGGTCATGCAGCTCGTCGCGTGAGAATCGCGTTCCATTCGTCCGCAACACGGCTTCGTCGCCGAATCGACGAATCTCCGCAAGGGCTTCCGCACGCGACATCGGCGGTGTTTGATTCGCGAGTTCGCGAATGATCGCGATCCCGCGCGTGCCGTCCGGCAGATTCAGCGAACCGTCGGGGCGCAGCACGCCATTCGAAACCGTGAACGCGATTTCCTGATCGTGGAACATGACCCATCCCTCACTCGGCCGATCGTGACGCCGAATCGACGAACCGCTGGGCGACTCGCACATCATCTACCGTCACATCGTACTCGCGGGCAACCTCCTCAATCGTCATTCCGCCAGTCACACTTCCCGCGAGGATTGAAACTGGAACGCGCGTGCCGCGTATTACAGGGCGACCATGGCACTTTGCGGGGTCCGCTTCAACTTGGCTCAGTTGCGAGTCCACACGCGCATCTCCTTTTCAAATCATACCAAGCCCGGGTTCGGCGACGATACCGATCTTCGATGGTCCGGCGACGCGATGCATCTGCCAAAACGCAACGGACCACTCGGCGACATTCGCCGAATGGTCCATCTGCTAACTCTCGATTGCTTCGAGGTGCCGAAGCGGTGCTTCGCAAACGCGCCCTAGCGATCGGCCCTCCGCGTCCGACGGCGGCTCGTGCAGCGAGCCGAAACCGAGCCCCGACCGTGAGGGAGGGGTTTCGCGCGATCGCGCGAAACCCGCTTGCTGACGCGCGGGGCTCGGTTTTGAATCGCTGCGCGATTCGCCGTCGGGCACGGAGGCCCGATCGCTACTGGGTCAATCGACGCCTACGGACACGTCGTCCCAAACACCGCCAGCAAACTCGCCAGATCGGTCAGGTCGACGTCGCCGTCGTTGTCCAGATCGCCGTCCTCGCGAGCCGCGCCCGATGACGTGCCGAAGTTCGCCAGCAGCGTCGCAAGGTCGGTCAGATTCACGTTGCGGTCACCGTTCACATCGCCCGGACACGGCGGAGCGCCGAGATTCAGGCGATTGATGTACACCTTCGGCGTGCGGCCACCCACGCCGCCCGCGAACGGGCCGCCGCCGGTGACGCACACGTACCAGTTGCCGCCCGCTTGATAGGCGACGCCGGCGTTGCGCCCGGCGACCGTCTCGGGATACTGCAAGCCGGTCTGCCAATCAGACAGCGCTCCGGTATCTGGATCGATCTCGCACACGAAAACCGTGCGCTGGATCGTCGAGTTACCGGGGTTGCTGACGCCGTTGATGACAAAGATGTACTTGCCATCGGCGACGGCGACGGCGTGCTCATAACGCCCGCCCGGCAGCGGCGAATCGCTCACCCACGCGCCGAGGCTACCGTCAGGATTGATCGGAGCGCGGAAGCAGGCCGACTCGTTCGTGCCGCTGTAATTTCCGCCGAGGCGATACGCCCACTTCTGTCCGCCGTTGCCGGTCGCCGTCGCAACGCCGTGGAACCAGCAGCCGCCGACCGCAGGCGTACCGACGTTGGTGGTCTCGACCCACGGACCATAGTCGCCATTCGGCTGAATCTTCGAGTAGTAACAATTCGAAGTCAGGCCGAACGCCGCACCAAGCTGCCACTCGCCGCTGATCTGATAGAGCGTGTCGCCCATGATCATCGGCCCGCGACCGCAGGCGTCCATCTGAATGCCGCCGTTGAGATTGTTCGGCAGCGAATTGACCGAGGTCTGCCACGCTTGCAACGTCCCGTCCGGGTTCTGCACCGCGTAGTAGCTGCTGTTGGTCGTGGCGAAACTTGTCGTCCAACCGCCCCAGTAATAGATGCGACCGTTGTACGCCGCCGCTCCGCCGTGCGAGCGAATCGCCGGCAGCGTCGCCGTCTCGGCCCATGTGCCGAGCGTGCCGTCGTTGTTAATCCGCGCGACGTACACGACGTTGCGTGCGGTCGTCTGACCGGCGAGATTCGAACGACCGCCGATCACATAAATGTAGCCGTTGAGCACGACCACTTGCTGACCAGTGAGGCCCTGCGGCATCGACGTGGTCTCGACCCACTCGTTCATGATGCCGGCCGATGCGACCGTCACCGCGACCGACGGCGCACTCTCGACGCCCGAAATCGTCTGCGTCGCGACAATCTGCCAACCATCCTCAACCGCCGGACTGACCGGGACGAGGAATCGATCGGTGAGCGGACTGGCCGCGCTGCCAATCAGCGTGAGCACGCCGCCGCCGATGTCGCGATAGACTGAAATCAGCGATGCGCTGCCCTCGGAAATGTCACGCACCTCGATCGACGACTGCCCCGGCTCGATGATCGGCTCGAGCGACGGCGCGGGAACGATGACCGTTACGCCGGCCGAGAAGCAGCTCTCGGTGCCGCCGACCGTCTGTGTCGCGTTCAGCACCGCGCCATTGGCGAGGGCCGTCACCGTCACTGCGGCGGCGTTGCCGACGAACGGACCATTGGCCGTGCCGATCAGCACTTCGTTCGCATACACCTTGGCATTCTGGGCCGCGTTATCAACGCCGGTCAGATTGACCACCGTCGCAGTCGGCGAGGGCGAGCCGCTGATGCTCGGCGACGCGACCGCGTTCGGATTGCCGAACGGCAGCGCCGTGTTACCGAACGTCACCGACACGTCGTCGTACTGCATCGCCGGGCCGTTGTTTGAGAAACCGAGGCCGAAGATGAGGTACTGGTAATCGCCCGTGTTCGAGCGCGGCACGCCCGTCGGATAGAGCGGCGTCACGCCGTCAGCCGGATCGATCGGGTTCGCCAGCGCGCCGTCGATGTAGAAGTTCACCACATTCGACCGCACCTCGATCTGCATCAGATGCCAAATGCCCGGCGTGCGATTGACGCCGGTGAGTGCATAGTCATACGCGAAATAATCAGCCGAATAGCCGGTGATCGCGGCACCCGAGGTGTACATCAGCGACGTGTACTGCGCCGGGAACAAACCCGCGACGCCGTTGCTGAACGCATAGCCGACCGCGCCGTCGCTCGGCGTCAGGCCCGCCGAAAGCTCCACACGCATGCGTGCGTTGGTGTTATTGCTGTCATGGCGGAAGCGATAGCTGACCCACAGCGGCGTGGCATCGCTGCCGTTGATCGAGCCGAGGTTGTAGTACAGCTTCGCAACGCCCGCGCCGGCGTCATAGTCCTCGTTCAGGAAATTCTCGCACGACGACGCGCCGCCCTGCGACAGCAGCGGCTTGCGAGTATTCGCGATGTCGAGCGACCAGGTGCCTTCCAAGTCGGCCTGATTCACATAGTCGTCAAAATTGTCGGCCAGAGCCGTGCCCGCCGCGAAAACCGTGAGCGGCGACGATTGCGCGCTGGTGATCGCGTTCACCGTCTGCGTCGCCGTCAGTTGATCGCCAACCGCCAGCGTCAGAGCGTTGAACGTCGCGACACCCGCGAGCGGCGTGACCGAGCCGACCTGGGCCGCATTGCGGAACAGCTTGGCATTGGTCGCGTCCATGTCGCAAATCACGATCACGCTCGTATCGGTATCGACCACCGGGCCGTCGATCACCGGCGGCAGGACCGGGTCGGCGACCGTCGCCTCGAACTGCAACTCGTCAATCGCGAATTCGATCTGCGTGGCCGTGTCGCCCGTGCCCTTCACGACCGCGATGTGCTCGAGCACGCCGCGGAAATTCGGCGCGTCGGCGATGCCGTTGCCGGTGAACGGGGCATAGCCGCCGCCCTGCGGCACGCCATCGACCATGACCGTGCCGGTGAGCAGATTCCACTCGACTGCATACGCAGTCGGCGACGGTGCGAGTTGAATGACCGGAATCGGGATGCGCGTCTCGTTGTTCGTCCCACCCATTTTGTAGCCGCGACGAATCTGATCATCGCCGCTCGCGACGGTGTCGAGCACGTTGTTCGAGCCGACGCCGATGACCGCCGTTCCGGCCGGAATGTTGTTCGCCACGAGGTCGAATCCGACAGGATGCACCTGCACGTCGTCGCCGCTCGCGGTCGTATTGACGATGTTGTCCGCGCCGCCGGTAATGCCGTTGGGCGTGGTGCTCACGCCGGCCCACTCGAGGGGGCCGGTCGCACCGCCGTTGAGAAGCTGCGGCACGCCGGTGACGCCGGTCTCGCGAATGCCGAGTGCCAGGCCGATCGTTCCGGCGAAAAACTCGCTGCGATTGGTGACCTTGAAACGCACCTTGCCGCGCGTGTCGAGCGTCGGGTTGGGGCGAACTTGCGCATCAAACGTGGTCAGCCGCATCCAGCCGTCGGCGGCGAGCGGGTCGCTCCAGCGGAACAGCACGGACAGGGCCGCATCGCCCTCGGTCTGCAAGCCCGACGCGCGAAACGCGGAGTTGTTGTTCAGGCCGCTGGTGTTGAGCACGATGAACTGCTGCGTGGTGCCCGAGTGTTCGGGTATGCGGAACGTGTCCTGCCCGCCGACGGGGTCGTCGATCGGCGCCTGATTGAATCCGACCACGTCGGAAGGGAATTGAGCGAGCGCCAGCATGGGCATAAGCCATGCGGCGAGCACGCCAAATCCGAATCGTCGTTTGGAAGCTGTCACGATAGATCTCCTTTCCCAGAACCAGAGAGTCGCGTGAAACGTCGAGATGCTATAACCATCCTACAGCCGGGCGGCGGTGATACAAGTGAAAGTTGCGTGAGGAGGGTCCCCGGGTCGGCGTCAGGTTTGTGGGTAAATGACAAAGGCCCGATCCTCGGTTTCAATAGCTTCGGGTTTCAAACGAGCCATTTGGCCAAGGAGGGCCATGTGAATCTTACCGAAGTCGCCGAAACCGTG
>JBJXFK010000325.1:0-6947 GCA_046155505.1 Phycisphaerae bacterium | reverse complement strand
AAAAATCCTTCGAAAGCAGGAACGGCCCAAACGGGCGCAGCCGAAGCCTGAGACGCCGGTCGACAAGCAGACACCCAGCGCGCCGCCGCTGTTCCAGTCGTTCGCCGCGCGGATCGTCGAGCGTGTCAAGGACGAAATCGAATACGCGAACGAGCATGAATTAGGCACGATCACGGAGTGGACTCCGCAAGAACGGGAAGACGCGATTCGGTTGCTGACCGATTTGCGCGACCAACTCGACCGGCTCCTTGCCGAAGTCAAAGGGGTCGCCAAGTGAGAACACCACGCCCATCGCCGCGTCGAGCCGAGTGTCACGAGCCTGTCGACGGGTTCTCCGAAATCGCAGTGCTGCTCGCACGCGCCATCATTCGTGGCCGGGCCAACGCAACATCGTTAGGCGCAAACACCTCGCCGGATGCGGCAAATACCTCCGCAGATGGGCTTGAACGTGTTCGCCCGAGGCCGCTCAGTGTGCCTTCGACCGCGGGGTTAGCGACCGAGGTCGATGGAGAAGATACATGAATGTGAAACGTGAAATGGCGATGCTCGAGCAACTGACCGTCGGCGAGTTGCAGCAGCGATATGCCGGGGTCTTCGGCGAACAGCCGCGCAGCCGACACAAAGCATACTTGGTGCGGAAAATTTCGTGGCGCATGCAAGCGAACGAAGAAGGCGGCTTGAGCGAACGTGCGCTGGCCCGGGCCGCGAAACTCGCCGATCCGGCGGAAGCGCGCGTGACGCCGCCGCGCGAGCGACTCGCGACCGCCCCCGTCCCACCTCTTGTCACGATCGCTCGAAACGACCCGCGCTTGCCGCCGGTCGGGGTGGCAATTACGCGGGAATACAAAGGCCGGACCTTGACCGTCACCGTGTTGCACGACGGATTCGAATTCGAGGGCGAGCGATACACGTCGCTGTCCGCTGTGGCCAAGGCCGTCACCGGTTCGCATATGAACGGCTTTCGCTTCTTCGGCCTGGAGGCGAAGCGGTGAAGCGCACTCAAGCCAAGTCGAGCGAGAGCCCACCCCGGAAGCGCTGCGCGATCTATGTGCGCAAAAGCCACGAAGAGGGACTCGCGCAGGCCTTCAATTCGTTGGACGCGCAACTGGCAGCCGCACAAGCGTACATCGCGAGCCAAGCATCGCAGGGTTGGGTTGCGTTGCCCGACGTGTACAGCGACGGCGGCTATTCCGGTGCGAACACCGATCGGCCCGGAATGAAACGTCTGCTGGCAGATGTCAGTGCCGACAAGATCGACATCATCCTCGTCAACAAAATCGATCGACTGAGCCGCTCGCTGCTGGACTTTGCCGATCTTATCAAGCTCTTCGATCAGCACGGGGTAGCGATCGTTTCGGTCACGCAGTCGTTCGACACCGCGACGCCGATGGGACGATTGACGCTGCACATGTTGTTGTCTTTTGCCCAGTACGAGCGTGAAGTGATTTCGGAGCGAATTCGCGACAAGCTCGCGCTCACGCGCCAGCGGGGTGGATGGACCGGTGGAACCCCGGCGCTTGGCTTTGATGTGGATCGCAGCGGTGCGAGCCCGCGATTGGTCGTCAATCCTGTCGAAGCATCACGTACGCTACAGATCTTCCAGCTGTACACCGAACTCAAATCGCTTCTGGCCGTCGTAGAAGAACTCGAGCGTCGCGGTTGGCGCTGTAAGACTTGGCAGACTCGCGACGGACGGCAACGCGGTGGGCAGCCGTTCGATAAGACGAGATTGCACGCGCTTCTCACGAACCCGATCGTGATTGGAAAAATCAAGCATCACGGCGCTGTGTATGACGGGCAGCATGAGGCAATCGTCCTGCCGGGCCTCTTTGACCGCGTGCAGCGCCTGCTCAAATCCAATGGGCGCGGCGGGCCGGAGCAGCGGAACAAGCATGGCGCTCTGCTTCGTGGTCTCCTTCGTTGCAAGCACTGCGACCGTGCCATGTATCACACCTTTACCGGGTGCGGTGCGAAAAGGTATCGCTACTACCAGTGCACGACTGCATGCAAGCGCGGCCGATCCGCGTGTCCGACCCGCAGTGTGCCCGCCAGCGAGATCGAGCGCATCGTCGTCGACGAAGTCCGCGCCATCGGTCGCGACCCCGGGCTGATTAAGGCCACCGTCGGCGAGTGCAAGCGTCAGCGCGAAGAGCAGCTCGAACGCCTCGGCGGTGAACGACGCACCGTCGAACGCGGCGTAACGCGGCTCCGTGCGGAACTGGCTGGAAGCGACGTCGACCCCGCTCGAATCGTCGAGGTTTCCCGGCAGATCGACACCGCCACGCAGCGCCTCGCGGACATCGACGCCGCCGTCGCGCGTCTACGCGCTGACACGTTGAATACGCGTGATGTGTCGGCGGCGCTAGCCGACTTCGATCAAGTGTGGACTGCGCTGCAGCCCAAGGAACAGGCCCGAATTGTGCAGTTGGTGGTTCGGCGCGTCTCGTACGACGGACCCTCCAAACAGGTCGCGATTGAATTCAGCGACACCGGCATCGCCACCCTCGCCGCCGAGGTTACCCCCACGCAGGAGGACGCCGCATGACCGTCACGCGCACCATCACCGTCGAACGCAGGCCCGATCGAACGAAGTCGCTGCGCGTCGTCGAGGCCGACGAATTGCCTCCGCCGCCGCCGGGGCGGATTCCGCGGGTCGCGAGGCTGGCGGCGCTCGCGATTCACCTCGACGACCTCTTGCGCCGCGGCGAGTTCGCGACGCAGCGAGAATTGGCCGCCGCGTTGCACATCACGCAGCCGAGGCTCACTCAGATTTTGAACTTGACTCATCTCGCGCCGGACCTTGTCGAGGCGCTGCTCTTCCTGCCGAGGACCGAACGCGGTCGCGATCCGATCACGGAACGTGATCTCCGGCACATCGTCGCGATGATCGATTGGAAATCCCAGCGCGCCGCGTTCAACCGACTCACCACGAACCGAATTGCATAACCGAGGTCGTCATGCCGTCCACCAATCTCAAGCTCGTTCAAAGCACCGGTTCGGTTCTTGAGTGGGCACACTGGTATTTCGATCGCGGATATGCGCTCGTGCCCGTGGCGCTGCGTTCGAAGAAGCCCACCGTCGATGGATGGCCGGACCTCCGGCTGGCGCGCGAGCAGCTGACGGCACACTTTGGCCGAGAACCGATGAACGTCAGCGTATTGCTCGGCGAACCCTCGGGCGGCCTGATCGACGTCGATCTTGATCATCTGAAGTGCGTTGAACTGGCTGACCAATTCCTGCCCGACACGCCGGCGATCTTTGGGCGCAATAGTAAGCCGCGTTCGCATCGCATCTACCGCTGTGCGACGCCGCTGAAGACGAAAAAGTTCCGCAGCAAGTCCGCAGGCATGCTGGTTGAATTGCGGTCCAATCGCCAGCACACAGTCTTTCCGCCCAGTATTCACGAGAGCGGCGAACCGATCGTGTGGGAGGACGAAGACGCCGAGCCGGCACTCGTCGACGGGGCCGAACTCCTGGCAGCCGTCCAGCAGCTTTCTGATGCGACCCGCAAAGCGCTCGGCGAATTGCCCAGCGCGAGTCCGGGGCGCGCGGAATCAGTCACCACAAGCTCGATGCCGTCCGATCAACGCATCCGCCGCTGCGTCCATTCGATGCAGCGCATGGGCTGCCTAGACGGTCAGGACGGGTCACTCCGGCTTTTCGCCGCCGCCTGCCGTTGTGTGGAACACGATTTGTCGCCAGCAGACAGCCTTGCTGCGATCCGGATGTACGAGCAAATCCGTCCCTTCCCGCGCCAATGGAGCGATGCAGAAGTTCAACAGCGACTAGTCGATGCGGACAAACGGGCCCGCCGAGGACGTGCGCTCCGCCCGCCAGAGGTCGACGGCGACAACTTGATCAAGCTGGGGGAGCGCAACCCAGAAAACGGCCGCCTAGTCCTCTCGCCGTCGAAGACGCTGCCGACCGCGATCGCATACATCGATGAGCTCCATACGCACGAAGGTTGTCCCACGATCGTCCGCTACGCCGACACCTTCATGACCTGGCACGGCAATCGGTATGCGACCATCGAAGATGCCAGCATCCGACACCGACTGCAGGCGTGGTTGCACGATGCGCAGCGCTACCAGATGAATAAGCAGACCAAGCTCCTCGAACTGGTCGATTTTGATTCGAACGACAGCACCATCGGAGCCGCGATCAAGGCGATCGGCGACCACGTGCATATTCGAGCCTCGACCACGCCGCCGTGCTGGATGGACGGTCGAACGAACAGACCCGACCCGAAGTTGCTGCTGCCGTTCCCCAGCGGCACGCTGAACCTGATGACGAACGAGGTGCTGCCCCTGACGCCGGCGCTGTTCAACATCAACGCCATCGACTTTGAATACGACCCGCACGCGCCGACCCCGACATTGTGGTTCGCCTTCCTGGACCAGCTATGGGGCGATGACATCGAGTCGATTCAGCTGCTGCAGGAGTGGATGGGGTACTGCCTCGTCGGCGATACCAGCCAGCAAAAGATTTTGCTCATGATCGGCCCGAAGCGTTCGGGCAAGGGCACGATCGACCGCATCTTGACCAGACTCGTCGGCGTCGGGAACGTCGTTGCACCGATCACGTCCAGCCTCGCAGGGTCATTTGGGTTGCAGCCACTGCTAGGCAAATCGCTGGCGATCGTGTCGGACGCACGCTTCGGAGGCGACGGCATCAGCACCGTGGTCGAGCGGCTGTTGACGATCTCGGGCGAAGACGCCGTCACGGTTGATCGAAAGTACCTCGGTGCAGTGACCATGAAATTGCCCACCCGCTTCATGATCATCACGAACGAACTGCCGCGACTGACGGACGCCAGCGGCGCGCTCGCCGGTCGATTCGTGATGCTACAACTCACGCGTTCGTTCTACGGCCGGGAAGACACGAAGCTGACCGCCAAACTCATCACGGAATTACCCGGCATTCTCCTGTGGTCGATCGAAGGCCTTCGCCGACTGAATGCGCGCGGTCACTTTGTGCAGCCGGCTTCCGTTGCCGAAACAGTTCAGGATATGGAAAACCTCGCTTCGCCTGTCACGGCGTTTGTGCGTGAGTCCTGCGTGCTGGAGCCTTCAGCTCGCATTGACGCTGACATGCTGTACCGCGCCTGGACGGAATGGTGCGAACGAGACGGACGTTCGATGGTCACGACCAAGCAGGTGTTCGGCCGCGACCTGGCGGCGGCCTTCGCGGGTGTGCGCTGCCGGGGAAATGGGCGAACAGGGCGGTTCTACCAGGGCTTGCGGCTGTGCTACGCACATGAGTTTGACCAGCCGGAGGCCGGCTGAGAGCGGTTGCAACGAGCGTTTTGTGGTTTGGTACCGCGGTAGTACCGCGATCGTTTTGGCGCATCGCGGTACCGAAATACGCTATGAAAATAGGGGTATTGGATGTTAGTACCGCGATGTACCGCGATCACCCCCCGAACTTTACGCGTGCGCGCGCCCGCGCACACGCGCACACGGAACGCTCAGAAAACAATGGGAGGTACCGCGGTACTGTGCGGTACTAACCGGCGGGTCGCGCGACACGATCCCTGCGCTGAGACGGCGCGTCTACGGAACTTTGCATTCCGAAGGGGTTGGAGGGGGTTGCGTAGACGTTGGCGGCGAGCATGTCGTACGTCACCGCGTCCGGGCCGGGTCCGGGTTTCGATCGCGGCCCGTTCGCCAGCCCGTTCCCGCCCGTCTGTCGCGAGTCGTCGTCTGGTAGCCACGTACCACCCGGTCGCGCCGCGTCGCCCACGCCGCCACGGTTCGCGTTTGGTGCCAAACGGCGCGGGTATCCTACGGGCGCTATGATTACACGATATGATATGTTGTGGAGGAATGCGGTAGGTACCTTACTGCCTAGCTGCCTCGCGGGATGGAAACGCCCCCCGCGTGCGTGAATTTGGCGCTGACGGTTTCCACGTTTCCACGTTGCCAGGTTGCCACGAAGGGCGGGATGAAGAGGTGCGGTGATGGCCGAGATGGCGAATAGCGTGCGGGCGCTGGCGGCGGCGCTGGGGAAGTCCCATACCGCCGTCGGTCGCTGGCTGCACCACCCGCTTTGGGATCAGGCCGCGTCGCCTCCCTGGGACGTCGAACGTGCCCGAGCGTGGGCAGCGAGGACGTTGCAAGGCAACCCCGCCGACACGTACCGCGACCTCGAACCCGCTACCGATGGGGAGGCGCCGCCCGATCCGATGGAGTCGTTGCGCCGCAACCCGCTTAGCGCCGCCAAACTCCGGCTCACGATGGTGCGCGCTAACAAGCTGGAACTCGAACGCGGAATTTTGGCTGGCGAGTACCTGCTCAAACGCGATGTCGAAGATGCCTTGATCCGTCGCGTCCACGCCGTCCGGTCGGCCCTGCAGGCGCTGCCACGCCAACTGGCCGGCTCGCTCGTGGGGATGGACGAACTCGAAATCGAAGAAGCCGTTGAAGACGCCATCCGCGGTGTGCTGGCGGACCTCGCCGCTCAGACCGTCGTGCCTGAGATCGAAACAGATTAACCCGGCCCAAGTGGCCGAGAAGGAAGTGATTTATGGTCGTTCAAGTTGCAGACATCAAACCCCGGCTTCGTCTCGAGTGGATCGAGTCCGCGTCGTTGACGCCGAATCCCCAAAACTGGCGCCGTCACCCCGCACCGCAAATGGCAGCGCTCAAGGGGTTGATCGATGACGAGGAGGTCGGGTGGGCCGGGGCTTTGCTATTCAATGAACGGACCGGTCGCCTAATCGACGGTCATGCGCGTCAGAAGGTGGTCGACCCCAAGACGCCGGTGCCCGTGCTGATCGGCTCGTGGAGCGACGAAGCGGAGCGGAAAATCCTGCTCACGCTTGATCCCATTGCCGGCATGGCCGTCGCGGACATCAAACAACTTGAGGCGTTGCTTGCCGATGTCGATCTCGGTGACGACTATTTCGTCGGCCTGCGCGACCAGCTCGACGACGTGATCGAGCAATC
>JBJXFK010000024.1:0-17287 GCA_046155505.1 Phycisphaerae bacterium | reverse complement strand
GTGCGCTGGGGGACCGGTCTCCGACCGGTCTTTCTTTGTCGCGAATGTCGAATCGAAGGAAGACCGGTCGGAGACCGGTCCCCCAGCGCGGCGCCATTATTGACCAGCAGAGCTCAGAGCACATTTACCCGTCGGAGCCGAGCGCTTGGCGGCGTGGCGTGGCTCATGTCACTTTCAATGGCGTCACTCGGATACGCGCAGCAGCCGATCAACGCCACCGATGCCGGCACTGCGCCGTCACCCGGCGCGGTCGTGCTGATGCATCAGTTCCACTTCGAGAGCCTGAAGCTGGAAAACGGGGCCAAGCGCGATCAAGGCCGCGTTCGCGACTATCTCGTGATGTCGCAGATCAACGTCGGGCTGACGCGCGACTGGTCGGCGAGCCTGCGCGCGCCAGTGACCTTCCGCGATCGCAGCTTCGATTCGCGCGAGGGCGACGAAAGCGATCTCGGCATCGGCGATGTCACGCTGCTCGCCAAACGTCGGCTGTGGCGCGAAGACGTGAACGCGCTCGACACCAAACGGCTCGCCGGCACGATCGGCGTCGACATTCGCACGGGCGATGATCCGTTCACCAGCGACGGTTATGACCCGATCGTCGGTCTCGGCTACACGCAAGTCAGCGGACGGCACGGCTTCAATGCAGCGTTGCAGTGGACATTTACCACCGGCGGCAATGACGACCCGGTCGTGCCCGGCGAAAGCACGGCGGACCTTTTCCGCTATGACGCGGCGTATCTCTATCGCCTCTACCCGGCCGAGTTTTCCGCCGACTCGCACGGCGGCCTGTACGCCGTCGCGGAACTCAACGGTTTTTATGAAACGAATGGCGACAACGAAATTCGCCTGTCGCCGGGGCTGATGTGGGAAGCGGCGACGTGGACGCTGGAATTGTCGGTGCAGATTCCGGTGTGGCGCGACATCGCGCGGCGGGCGGATACCGAATTCATCCTCGTCGCGGGGATTCGGATTTCGCTGTGACGAATTCGCTACGGCAATGTTCGGCGATCGATCACTCCCAAATCGCATTTCCCGGCGCGGCCACCGTGGGGTTCACCGTTCCGGGGAAGCCATAGAGCAACGTGAAAGGCCCCGATCGCAGTGTCTTGGAGCCGACGCCCGCCGCGTGACCGTCGACAAACAGCGTGTTGGTGAAGCCGTCGCCGGCAGCGGCCCTGATCGCGCCCGAGTCGACCGTGCGCACAGCAGGATTGGATAGCGGCAGGGAAGTTTTCCGCGTGGCCGGGCCGTGCGGTGCGAAGTTCGGCAAATACAACCCGGTGAACTCGATTTGATACGTTCCCTCCTGCGTCCAGTCGGCGGAAATACCCGGGCGCGGCCGATACCACGCATCCGCAATAAGCCACTCGCGGTCGGCGTTTGGAATCGCCGCGAGGAGCTGCGAAGGTGTCTGCGAGTAACCAAAGTAGTACTGCGGGCTGGTTCGCCGAACGCCAAACAGCGCCGACGGCTCCTGCGGTCCGCCATAGTTGTTGAGCGCGTAATGCGCCGAAAGGAAGTTGGTCTGCGAAAAGTTCTCGTCGGGGTTCACGCTCGACTGCACCGGGCACGTTGCGATCCGATCGGAAAGCGTCGGATCGAATTGCGAGCGCAGAATTCGCATCAACGACTGGTTGCCCTGCGTCGAAGATTCGGCGTTGCGATAGACGGCCGGGTGAGCACGCCCCGGCAACCGCCCATTGTTCGCCGCCGCAAACGCCGTCACGGTCGAACCCAGCTCGCGCAGGTGCGTCAGGCAGACCGTGTCGCGCGAGCGTTGGCGAACCACCTCGAACACCGGCAGCACCAACATCAACAGCAACGCGAACATGACCACGACGGTTACGACTTCCACTCCGCAGAGCGCACGCACTCGAGAATTGCCACGCATGGTGTGCTCCTCTTACGGCTGCATCGGCCCGGTGAATTGTGAGAGTTGATCGAACGCCTCGGCCAGGTCGATGTCACCATCCGGCTCGACATCCAGCGCCGCCGCACCAAAGCCGAGAATCGCAAGCTGATCGCCGGTAAAGCTGCGCTGCATGGCGGCGAAGTCGATGACATCGACGTCGTCGTCGGCATCTGCGTCGCCGACCGGTGCGACCGGCGGCGTGATCGTGATCAGGCGCGATACGCGCGTCGCCGTCCCGTCGCAGCCGCCCGCGACGATGGTGATCAACGCCGATCCGACGGGCAGCGTGCGCGGCACGAGCCAGTCGATCGAGTGAGTGTCGGCGGCGACGGCATGAACGCTGAAGTGCGGGGCGGCCGACGCGACGACGACGCGAAAGCCGCCGGTCAGATTCTCGGCGCTCCATGTGATCGGCACGACCGACCCGGCTGCGACGGCGCCCGACGCCGGCGGGCTGATCAGATTCAGCGATCGCGCGCCGCCGGCGAGAATTGTGAACGGTTCGGAATCGTCGGCGATCATCGTGCCGATCAGGCGTGCGGTGACGGTCGCGGTGCTCGCGCCGATGCCGGGGCAGACGGCAAACGCGAATTCGCCCGCGCTGGCGGGCGCTCGGCCGAGGGCGACCGACAAACTGCCGGCACTTCGCAGAATCAACTCGATCTCGCCCACAGTGGCAGTCGTGTTCCACGTGATCAGTTGCGAAGTTGCAGGCGTCCAAACGGAAGCGGCGGTGGGCGAAGTCAGATTGAATTCGATTGCCGGAGCCGCCGCGACACTGAACGGCCCGTCGCTCTCGTCGGCAACGCTGCTCGCGCCGGTGCGAAGTACCAGCAGAATGCGGTAGTTCGCGGCGGCCGGCAGCGTATGCGAAGCTGCAACCGTCAACTGACCCGCGGCGACATCGGCCACGCCGAGAAGGTCAAAGCGGGCCGCGCCGTCGATGAGCCACGCCTCAACCGTTCCCGAGGCTGCGTCCGACTGCCAACTGATCTGCTCATTGCCCTGCGGCGTCCAGACTTCGCCGCCGTTGGGGGAAATGACTTGAATCGATTGTGCCCAAGCCGTCGCGCCGGCACACGCAAACAAGAACGCCCGCGCCGTGTGCATGATGAAACTCCTATCATGCCAATATACCAATTATGGCCCGGTCTTTTCGCACAGTCTGGTGTGAGTTTCCGCAAAATGGCTGCGCGGCGCGGCCGGGCATTCCAGAATCGGCCAGTAACCACTTGCCAATGCCCCACTTCCGGTGGCCGGTGCCGCGACTCGCCGATCGAGATTCCTGACGGGAAATCGGCGCCGTCGCCGTCAACCTGCTGAATTGGCTATTATGCGCGGTCCTGTTTCGGGGTGGCGCGGCAGTTTGTTGGAGATCGGCTTCTATGGCAGTTTCACACGGCGACGTACAACGCATCGGCGAACTCGTGCGCGAGCACTATCAACATTTTGATCGCCTGCTCAGCGAAGTGCGGCGGGTGATCGTCGGACAAGACAATTTGCTCAAAAAAATGCTCGTCGGCCTTCTTGCGAATGGGCACATTTTGCTCGAAGGCGTGCCGGGCCTGGCCAAGACGACCGCGGTCGCCACATTGTCGAAGGCCATTCGCACGAAATTTCAACGCATCCAGTTCACGCCCGATCTGTTGCCGGCTGACATTCTGGGCACGCAGATTTTTCAGCCACAGAGCGGGACTTTCGCGATCAAGAAAGGCCCCATTTTCGCCAACCTGATCCTCGCCGACGAAATCAACCGCGCCCCGGCCAAGGTGCAAAGCGCCTTGCTCGAAGCGATGCAGGAGCGGCAGGTAACGATCGGGCAAGAGACGTTCAAACTCGACGACCCGTTCCTCGTACTGGCCACGCAAAACCCGATCGAGCAGGAAGGCACATATCCGCTTCCCGAGGCGCAGGTCGATCGCTTCATGCTCAAAGTAGTAGTCGACTATCCCTCCGCGAGCGAAGAGCGGCAGATTCTCGATCGCATGGCTCTCTCGCGCGGCTTGCCGCAGGTCGAAGGGCTACTCGATCCGCAGCGCGTGATGGATGCCCGCGCGCTGCTCGACGATATCTATATGGATGACAAGGTGCGCGACTACATCGTCGCCCTCGTCCACGCGACGCGGCGACCCGCCGAGTTCAAGCTCAAACAGATCGCCGAGTTCATCGAGTACGGCGCATCGCCGCGAGCGACGATTTGTCTGGCACTCGGGTCGCGGGCGATGGCGTTCCTCGCCGGCCGCGGATACGTGACGCCGCAGGATGTGAAGGACATCGCGCCCGATGTGATGCGCCATCGCGTGATCGTCAGCTACGAGGCCGAGGCCGAGGAAAAGGACAGCGATTACGTCGTGCGGCAGGTGCTCGATCACGTGCAGGTGCCGTGATGGCGACGCTCGATCCGCGAATCGTGACGCTGCGCGATGGCCGCACGGCGACGATTCGATCGGGTGACGAACGCGATGCGCCAGCATCCCGGGAATTCGGGCGACGCGAGCTGGGGCTGAGCAATCAGGTCGTGACGCGACCCGATGAGTACCCTGCCGATGTAGATGTTGAACGCGAGCGAATTGTTGCGCTGCGCGACGATCCGAACGCACTCCTTCTATTCGCGTTCTCACCTGTCGGCGAACTTGTCGGGTCGATGCGCTTTTTCACCGATAAGCGCCGCCGCGCGCGGCACGCCGGGCAATTCGGTTTGCTCGTGATCGAGTCCTGGCGCGGCGTGGGGCTTGGCCGCGTAATGATCGAGGTGCTCATCGATTGGGCGCGCCCGCACGCCGAGATCGAAAAAATCTGCCTCGGCGTGTTTCACACCAACCCGCTCGCGCACGGGCTGTACCTACGGATGGGGTTCGTCGAAGAAGGCCGGCAACGCGGACATTTCAAGCTCGAAGACGGGACGCGGATTGACGAGATACTGATGGCGCTGTGGGTGAAGTAGGGTTCAGGGTTCGGGGTTCAGGGTTCAATGCTCAGTGCTCAGCTTGTAGAGCAGCCGCCCTCGGCTGCTTTCTTTTGGAGCACCGCTGCCCACTGCGGTTCTTTTTGCATTCGGCACGATTTCTCGCCGCAGAATTTATCCCGCTCGCTTCGCTCGGGGCACTCGCTTGCGCGTCGCGTTCGGATCGGTCGCCGGCGCACGGAGACCGTGGAGAGCTGCCGCCCTCGGCTGCTTTCTTCGTCGTTGGGTGCCCTTCCGCATCACGCTATGCTATCTTGACCGCACGCGGCGGCAGTGAATTGTCCGTCGCGCACCGACCAACGAGGACGCCGCCCATGTCGCTTACCATGCGATTCAAAAGGTTGCCGCACGCGGCCGACATGCCCGCGCCGAAATATATGACCGAGCACGCCGCTGGCATGGACCTCTACGCCGCGTGCCATGAGCCGATCACGATCAATCCCGGCGAGCTCAAGACCGTACCCACGGGCCTGGTCATTGAGATTCCGCCGGGATTTGAAGGACAGATTCGCGCCCGCAGCGGCCTGGCGCTCAAACACGGCCTCATGCTGCCCAATTCGCCCGGGACGATCGACGCTGATTATCGCGGGGAACTGATGGTGATTCTCGGCAATGTGTCGCGCGAGCCATATTCGATCACGCGCGGCATGCGCTTCGCACAGCTCATCATCTGCAAGGTCGAGCATGTTGGAGTCGAAGAGGTCGCCGATCTAAGCGATACATCGCGTGCGAGCGGCGGATTCGGCCACACGGGCACGCGCTGAGTATTTAGGCTGTGCATCGGAGCCGTCGTTGGGTCCTTAACCAAGGTTGCGCGTGTCCACATAGGGTGAATATCGCCCAGCATTTGACGCCTGGGTACGAGGGTGCCAGCCATGCCCGACTCGCCGACCGATATCGCCTCGCAGATGAGTTCGCGCCAGCCCGTGTTGCTGTTCGACGGCGTGTGCAACCTCTGCAATTCGTCTGTGCGTTGGATCATCGCCCGCGATCACTCCGCCAAAATCCGTTTCACGTCGCTGCAATCGCCTGCCGCACGCGAACTACTCGCATCGCGCGGCGTCAGCGACTTGCCCGACAGCATGGTGCTGCTCGACGACGCGGGCACACATACGCGCTCGACCGCGGCGATTCGCGTCGCGCGGCTCCTCGGCTTTCCGTGGTCGCTGGCGATCATGGCGATGATCATTCCGCGATTCATGCGCGATGCCCTGTACGACTGGATTGCACGCAACCGCTATCGCTGGTTCGGGCGGCAGAATGCATGCATGGTGCCCACGCCCGAGTTGCGAGCGCGATTCCTCGATGGGAGTTCTTGCACCGCCGCCGAGATCACAACCAGCGCGACTGCGGACGCAAGCAGCCTTTTGCCGCGCACGATTTCCACCGTCGTAGGCGGGTGGATTCAACGATTCTTCCTCGTCTACCTGATCCTGTACTGCCTCCCCTTCCCGCTCAACCATTTGCCTGCGGGCTACCGCCTTTCCGGCCAGTATCACGAGGCGCAGCGCGGCGTGGTCGTCTGGGTCGCCGAAAACGTCTTCGACAAGACGATCACAATCTTCCCCGGCGGCAGCGGCGACACGACGTACAACTACGTCGAATTCGCCACGATGGCGGCGACCGCGCTCGCTGTGAGCACGCTGTGGACGCTCGCCGCACTCGGACATGCGGTTCGCTCGCGCATGCACGCGTTCGCGAATATCTACCTGCGTTATTGCCTTGCCGCGACCCTGCTCGGCTACGGCTTCGCGAAATTGATGCCGGTGCAGATGCCATTCCCCGGACCTGATCGCCTGCTCAACAGCTTCGCCGATACGTCGCCAATGGGGCTGCTCTGGACGTTCATCGGCGCGAGCCCGGCCTACCAAATGTTCGCCGGCGCGGGCGAGGTGCTCGGCGGTCTGCTCCTGCTTTGGCGTCGCACGGCGCTGCTGGGTGCTCTCGTGAGTGCGGGCGTGATGACCAACGTCGTCGCCCTCAATTTCTGTTACGACGTGCCGGTGAAGCTCTATTCATCGCACCTACTGCTCATCTCGCTGTTTCTGATCGCACCGCACGCGATGCGTCTGGCGGCCGTGCTCGTTCTTAATCTACCCGCGCAGCCGGTTGAGCTGCGACCGTTCGGTCTGCGGAATCGATGGCTGCGCGGATGCGAGGTCGGGGTGAAGCTGCTCGTACTGTCCTTTCTGATTCTGCCGCCGATTCGGATGAACTACCAGTATTTGACGACGAACGGCGGACTGCTTGCCCCTTCAAAGCCGTGGCATGGCATCTATGTCGTCGAGTCGTTCACGCGCGACGGCGTAGCCGATCGAGAGGTCGCCGATGCCGATCGCTGGGTGCGTGTGGGTCTGAATTCGGCCGGTGTCGGGTCCATTCAGCGCGCGACCGGCGAGGCCCGACGACGAGGTATGAGGTGGAACGAAGGGAATGGAACGCTTGCCTGGCTCCCGGGAGACCAGAAATGGCACGACCTGCTGCAATGGTCGATGCCCGAACCCGGGGTCATTGTCCTCGTCGGTCGATTCGAGGGAGCGCACATCACTGCCCGATTGCGCCGCGTCGATGACTCGGGGTCGCTGCTCACCTCGCGCGGCTTCCACTGGATCAACGAGTATCCACTGAATCGGTGAGGAGTGGATGGCCGCGCCCCGTTTCGGCATTTGCCCTTCAACCTTCGGCCCTCCGCTCAAACCGGCCGCGGATTCCGCTCCTCGAATCCGCGTTGATGCCAATACGGGTACGCCGGCGTCAGGTTGCTCGCCGCATCGAGCCGCGCGATCTGCTCGCGGGTCAGGCTCCAGCCAACCGCGCCGAGATTATCGCGGAGCTGCTTCTCGTCTCGCGCGCCGATGATGATCGTCGAGACCGTCGGGCGATGCGTCAGCCAGTTGATCGCGATCTGCGGCACGGTGCGGCCCGTTTCCGCCGCGATCGCATCGAGCGCGTCGATCACGCCATACAAATAATCGGCCGGCACCGGCGGCCCCATGTCCACGGCGAGTTTGCTGCCGAGGCGACTCGTCGCGGGTTGCTGCTGCCCGCGACGAATCTTGCCGGTCAGCCGCGCCCAGCCGAGCGGGCTCCACACCACCGTGCCGACGCGTTGGTCGATGGCCAGCGGCATCAGCTCCCATTCATAATCACGCCCGATCAGCGAGTAATACGCCTGGTGCGCGACATAACGCGGCAAGCTGTATTTCTCGGAGATCGCGAGTGATTTCATCAAGTGCCAGCCCGAGAAATTCGAGCAGCCGACGTAACGAATCTTGCCGGCCCGGACGAAATCGTCGAGCGTTTGCAGCACTTCCTCGATCGGCGTGAGCGCGTCGAAGCCGTGCAGTTGATAGAGGTCGATGTAGTCCGTGCCGAGCCGCTTCAGGCTGGCGTGAATCGTGTTGGTCAGATGAAACCGCGACGAGCCTTTTTCGTTCGGGCCGCTGCCCATCGGAAACGTGCCCTTGGTCGAGATCAGCACTTGGTCGCGCCGTCCGCGAACCGCCGCTCCGAGGATTTCTTCCGATCGGCCACGCGAGTAGATGTCGGCGGTATCGAACATGTTCAGCCCGGCTTCGACGCAGATGTCAACGAACCGTGTTGCATCGGCTTCCTGCGTCGATCCCCAGGCCTTAAAGGCTTCGCCGACGCCGCCGAAGGTGCCGGTGCCGAAGGTGAGAACGGGGACTTTGAGACCCGATGCGCCGAGTTGACGGAATTCCATCGAACAGTCCTTGTCGTTTGGAGCTATCGCGTGCCGACATTGGCACATCTTGCGCCAATGGCACAAATCGTGTAACGCCGCGCGGTCGAGTCGTTATCATAGGATCGTTCGGCGAGCGCGAGAATCACCCATGCGACGCAAACTACTGGCGACGTGCGTTCTGATCGGCGGAATCTGCTTTCAATCAACTTGCACCGTGACCGGTTCGAGCGGCTCCGGCGGCGTTCCCGCCGGATTGTCGAGCGGACTTCCGGGCGGCTTGCCCGGAATACTCTCGGGCGGCGGCATTCCCTCGTCCATTCCCAACTACGGCACACCGCTCACCCAGACCGCTCCGCCGTCGGCGTTCACGGGCGGACGGGGCGGCGGATCGGCGGGCGGATTCGGCTTTTCGTTCGGCTCGCCTTGAGCAACTCTCTCAAACAAGACGCGGGGTATCGCCGGCGATCGATCGTCGGCGACACCCCGCGTTATTGTCTTCGTGATTCGACTACAAATTACTCAGTTTCGGTCGGCGGCGGGAAGATGATGATCGGGCATTCGACGTCGGCACAGCTCGTGCCTTCGCCGAAGAACTCGCCACCCCAGATCCAGCACTGCGTGAGCGTCAGTTCCTGGCAGAAGCTGCCGCCCAGGCCCGGCACGCAGCAGGCACCCGGCACTTCCGGATCGCCGCACAGGCCGACAATGCAGGTGCTGCCGTCGCCGTTGTACGAACCGCCCACCGCGAGGCATTCGCTCGCCGTGGTCAGGGCACAGAGCACCGGAAGCGTCGGATAGCAGCACGCGCCGACCGGGTCGCAGACGACCTGTGCGCAGGTCGTGTTGTTACCGTGATAGACGCCGCCCTGGGTCGAGCATTGCGACTGCGTGAGCTGCGCGCAGCTGCCGTTGTCGAGACAACACGCGCCAGTGGGCGTCGGACACTGGCCGCACGTGGTGTTGTTGCCGAGGTAGGTGCCGCCGGCGCGCGTGCAATTACGCTGCGTCAGAATTTGGCACGAACCGTTGGCAAAGCAGCACGCGCCGGTGCGCGGCGGTGCGGCGATCGATTCCTGCACCGGTCCCGACGGCGCGCGGCCCGCGAAAATCATGGCGACAAACGCGACGACTGTGGCGGCAAGCAGACCCGTTGTCTTCAGCATAGAAATCCTCCGAGTTGTTCGTTCACTTCGGCTCGCGAAATGCGAGGACATGAAACACACAGCGGCGGTCGGGCCGCATGAAGTGGTTGTATCAACCCTGCCGTGGCTTTTCCAGCGAAATTGACCGAGAAACCGCGCGAATGCGCGACGGCTATCCGTCCGTGAAGAACTCGCCTCGCGAATCACACAATTTCACTCTGTGGCTCTGTGGTTTCTCTTTTTGGTCGAGGCAAGGCTCAGTACACCGGCCAGATCCCCGGCGTGATCAACTCGACCAGATTGCGTTCCGGATCGTGAAAGTAGACGCTCCGTCCGCCGCGCGACCAGCGCATCTCTGAGACAATTGTCACACCCGCCGCAGTGAGCCGCGAATTCCACTCGTCGAAATCGGGTTCGGCGATCGCGAGGCCGAGATGAGTCGGTCCGATGCCGTCGTGAGCGGGAATCGTTCCGGCGTCGCAGACCATGTCGTGCGGCGTACCACCTCTTCGGAAAAACAGCAGCATTTGACCGGGCGCGATGCAGTAGGACGCCATGCGCTCGTCGTGAGAATTCGGGATCAGCCCGAGCGCGCTGCGGTAGAACTCGATCGCGCGCGGCAAGTCAGCGAAGTAAAGCGACGTTTCGACGATGCCGCGAATCTCGGACACGAGCAACCCCCTGCAAGACAAGTGCGAAGTTCAAAGTTCAAAGTGACGAGTGGGTACGTCCACTCGCCTGCCGCACCGCGGAGGCAGGCCGGTTCGCGTCCTTCATTCCGAACTTTGAACTTTGAATTCTGCACTTTGCACTTACTTCCAACCGAGCGCCTCCGCCGCACGCGCGTCCTTCGCCGCCGCGCGCATGAGCGCTTCTTCCGCCGCGCTCATCTCGACTTTCCGCCGCCCCATCACCGTTCGTGCGATCTCAATCACCTTATCGATCCGCGCCTCTTCCGTACCACCTTCAGTGACCCACGCCATCGACGGCACGAATTTCGGCACGCCGAGCGGCGTAAACACCTGTGAGCCGAAGCCGACGACGCAGCCAGTGGGCAGGACCGTGCCGATGCCGGTCTTTGAGTGGTCGCCGATGGTCGATCCGATGAAGCGTTGGCCGGTTTCGATTTCGACACCGTTGATGCGCACGCGAATCGTGCCGTAGGTGTTTTTCAGGTCGCTGGTCACCGTGTCGGCCCCGAGGTTCGCCCACGAAGCGACGAAGCTGTGACCGAGGAATCCGTCGTGCTGCTTGTTGGCGTAGCCTTGCAGAATGCTGCCCTCAATCTCGCCGCCGACTTTGCAGACCGGGCCGATCGACGTGCCTTCGCGAATGACCGAAGTGGGCCGCACAATGCTGCCGCGGCCGATGTAGCACGGGCCTTGAATCACGGCGTTCGGCTCAATGACCGCGCCGCGGTCGATCTTGATCGGGCCGCTCTCGGCATCGAGCACGACGCCGGGCTTGATGCTTGCGCCGTGCGAAATGTGGATGTGCCGCGCGTTCAGGAGATGCGCGCCGTGATGGACCTGGCCGTCGATCGTGCCGTCGCCGCGCAGTTGGCGATGCAACTCGGTCGCGTTGCCCACGGCGAGTTCCCACGGGTGCTTGAGCAGCCGAACGCCGGCGGGCGCGGCGATCGCCTTGCGCCCCGGTAACGCGGCGGCGAGTTTGGCGGCGTCGAGGCAGGTTTCAATGTTGAGCTTCGCCGCCTCAGCCGCCGTCATACGCGTCGCGATCAGCGTATCGCCGTCCATCCACGCGGTGCCGACGGGCGGCGGGTCGATGTCGGCAGTGATGATCGCGCGGCTGTTCAGCAGCAGTGCATCGCCCGCGCCGCGCGACGCGTCGGGGTAACGCTCGGCCAGCACGACAGCCAGTGCGGGCCGGGCCACAAAGCCAATGCTTGTGGGGCGAAGCTGCTCCCGCACCTTGTCGAGCAACGTGTCGCAGCCAAACCGCAACTCGAACGCCGCCCGCAGCCATGTGAGCGGAGCAAGATCGAGATAGCCACCGTCTTCGAAGAGCGTGATGTGCATGAGCCACCGAGTTTGGTGTTTGCCACAGAGGGCACAGAGGGCACAGAGAAAATGCGGAGAGGCTGTGTTCGTTCGTCCGGCGCGACTGTTCGACCACCGCTAAAACCATTCGCGCGGTCGAGCGGCGATGTCTTCGCGGGCGAATTCCTAAACCCTAATCCCTGAACCCCAATCCCCAATTCCTCTGTGCCCACTGTGTCCTCTGTAGCTAAATCTTCCCCGCGACGTTCGAACGAATGCTACGCGCCTGATAAACTCTCCGCCATATGGGTAAGCCTCGCATCACGCTTCCGGTCAAACTCATTTGCGGCCTGCTCGGTGGCGATCCTGATCTGCTTCGCCGAGCGCGGCAACTCCTGATTCGTCGCTACGGGCCGACCGACCACGAATCCGAGCCGATCCCGTTCAACTTGACCGATTACTATCGCACCGAAATGGGCGGCAACCTGAATCGGCTGTTTCTCAGCTTCGAACGACTGATCCAGCCCGCCGCCCTGGCCGAAATCAAGCTCGAAACCAACGCCATTGAACAGGAAATCGCGGATACCGGCGTCGATCCAGAGATTTCGCGACCCGTAAATCTCGACCCTGGCTACATTGATCTGGGCAAGCTCGTGCTGGCGACGACCAAGGACCGCTCGCATCGCATCTTCATCGGCTCGCGCATCTATGCCGAGGTCACGCTGCATCGCGTTGGCGACGCCTGGCACACCTGGCCGTGGACGTATCGCGACTACGCGACGCCCGCGTATCACGCATTTTTCGACGCCGCGCGGACCAGGCTGCACGACGCTCGCCGCCGGCTCGAATCCATCGACGGAGACTCCGCCGCACCATGTCCCTCTCCTGGCTGATGACCGGATTGGCGGCGGCCGGCGGCTCGTGCCTCCTGCTTTCGCTTGCACTCACGCCGATCGCGCGGCTGATCGCTACGCGCATCGGCTTCGTCGATCGCCCCGCCGGCGGATCGCACAAGTCGCACCGCGCGCCAATTCCCTATGGCGGCGGCGTGGCGATCTTTCTTTCGGCGTGGGTTCCGCTCGTTGCCGCGCTGCTGCTCGCGGTCGTGCTGCCCGAGAAGTGGATCGCGGACAATTTCGGCGAGCTGGTTCGCGCGCTGGTCGGCGGCCTGAAAGAGCACATGACGCAGGCGGTCATCATTCTTGCCGGCGGTGCGGTGTTGCATGTGCTCGGTCTAATCGACGACCGCAAGCCGCTCGGCCCGTATGCGAAGTTGCTCTCGATGATCGGCGTCGCGCTGGCCGTCACAACGCTCGGCGACGTGCGCATCGCCGAGTTCGCGGGCGACGGCGTGTCGATCACACTCAGCGTCATCTGGATCGTCGTCATCACCAACTCGCTCAATTTTCTCGACAATATGGACGGCCTCAGCGCCGGCGTCACCGCGATCTGCACCGCGTTTCTCATGATCTGCGGCGTCATGGCCGGGCAATTGCTCGTGCCCGCGCTGGCGGCGGTATTTCTGGGAGCGGTGCTCGGCTTTCTCGTGTTCAACTTTCCGCCGGCAAAGATTTTCATGGGCGACGCGGGCAGCTTGATTTGCGGCTACATGCTGGCGGTGATTTCCATTCTCACCACGTATTGGTCGAGCGGAAGCGAGCCGCAGCCGCACGCCCTGGCTATGCCGCTGATCATCCTGGCGATTCCGCTCTATGACTTCACGAGTGTCGTGATCATCCGCCTGCTCGAAGGCCGCAATCCGCTGCGCGGCGATCAGCGGCACTTCTCGCACCGCCTCGTCGATCTCGGCCTCAGCCGCCGCTTCGCCGTGCTGACGATTTACCTCGCCACGGCGACCACCGGACTGGCCGCGACGCTGCTGCCCGGTGCGAATCTGCGCGAGACGATCACGCTGCTGGCGATCGTGCTGATGGTGCTCGGCATCGTGGCGATTCTCGAAATGCCGCTGCGAAAGGACGCATGAGCCGCTCGCGGACGAGTGTTGATGCAGATGCGCCGAGCGCCGCGAGCGCGGCGCGCGCGGCGGGCGTCGCTGGCATTGCAGAACGCCTGCTGTTTTTTGCGATTGTCGGATTGCTCGCGTGTCGCTTACTCGTGTCCGAGAGTTTTGAACGTGTGCAGGCGAGCTTTCTGGCCGGCGCATCGGTTGGCGGACCGACGCCGGCGACGACGGCACTGCTCGATTGCGTGACGCTGCTGTTCTCGGCGACGGCGATCGCGCTGCGCCCGCCGCTGATCGAGCGCGGATATTCGTGGACGATGGGGATTGGGCTGCTGCTGGTCGCGATCGCATCGTCCACCGCGCTCGCGGGTGAGAAGCAGGTCGCGGCGCTCGCGGGTGCGAACATGTTCGTGCTGATCGTCGCGGGCATTGCGCTGGCGGGCGTGGCGCGCGAGGCGTGGATGCCGCGCCTGATCGTAGCTGTGGTGCTGGCATGCGCGGGCATGAATGCGGTGAAGTGTTTTCAGCAGGTCGGGTACGAATTCGACGATACCGCCCGGTTCTGGCGCGAAACGCAGCGACCGCAGCTCGAACAGCGTGGCGCGGACCTGACCGATCCGATGATTGTCGACTACGAGCGGCGGCTTGCATCACAAAACGCGTTCGGCATGCTCGCGCATCCCAATGTCGCGGCGTCGATCATGGCGGCGGGCGCGGTGCTGGCGCTCGCGGCTTGCGGGAGAGTGCTTTCGGTGCGATCGGCACCGCGCGAGCTCGGTGGCCGTGCGCTGGGGGACCGGTCTCCGACCGGCCTTTCTCCTCTGCGGGACCGGTTTGTAACCGGTCTCCCTTCCCTGTGGGACCGGTTTGTAACCGGTCTTCCTGCAATCCTGACCGGCATCAACCTCGCACTCGCCGCGCTCATCGGCGTCCTCACCACCGGCAGCAACGGCGCGCTGCTCGCGGCACTCATCGCCGCCGCACTACTCGTCGCAACCTGGTTCGCAATTACACGGCAGTACATCCGCCCCGGCCTCGTCATCGGCGGCTACGTCGGCGGGTTGCTGCTGCTGTTCGGCTTCGGTTTGGCGCGCGGCACGCTGCCGGGTGCATCGCTCGCATTTCGCTGGGAATACTGGACCGCCGGCCTGCGAAGCTGGCTTGACGCACCGCTCATCGGCGTGGGACGGATGAATTTCGTCTCGGCGTACCTGCGCTACCGCGCCGAATCGGCCACCGAGGAAGTGAAAGACCCGCATAACCTGTGGATCACGATGCTCGTCGAACTCGGCCCGATCGGCCTGCTGGCGGGCATTTTGCTGCTGACCGCGCTCGTGCGGTCGCTGCTTGCTGGCACTGGGGCACTGGTCTCTGACCAGTCTTTCTTGTCGCAGGAATCTGAATCGAAAAGAGACCGGTCGGAGACCGGTCCCCCAGCGCAGCCGCACTTGCATGCCGTCCCGCGTTGGGCGATCTTTGGCACCGCGCTCGGCGTGATAGCGCTGCAGGCGATCGCGTCGGGCTATCCGTTGCTGGACGCCAACGTCGCGCTGCTTTGGGCGTTTGAGTTCGCGGCGGTTTGGGTTGTGCTCCTGCTCGTCGCGCTGGTCGCGGTCGATGCGATTGCCGATGACCCGCAACGATTGCGATACGCGTGCCTGGCAGCGCTGGCCTGCCTGCTGATTCACAACTGGGTCGATTTCTCGCTCGCCGCCGTGCCCGGAATGGCGATGGCGTCGCTCCTCGCAGCGGCCGCGCTCGCGCCGCGCGCGGCGCAGTTCGAATCGGCCGCGCCGCGAATCGCGATCAGTTGGTCCGTGGTCGGCGTGGTGCTCGTCGCGCTACACGCGTGGGCGGTTGCGCTGCCGCTGCGGGCGATCGACGAAGCGTATCGCACGCTCGGCTCGCTTCGGCAGCCGCTGACGAACGAAACTGCACGATCGCTGCACGCACTCGCCGCGAACCCGTGGGATAGCGACACGCCGGGCACGATCGCTGCGACGCTAATGGCCCACGCGCGGCTAAGCGACCCGCCGTCGGCTGGTTTGCTCGAAGAGGCGCGCGTGTTCGCCCAGCGCTGCGTCGCGTTCAATCCGCGCAGCGCCGCGAACTGGGCGCTGCTGGCGCGCGTGCTCGATGCACAAGTCGCGATCACTGAGCAGGGGCAGGCGATCGTTCTCGCCCGCCGCGCGACCGAGGCGTGGCAGCATGCCATTGACCTGTACCCGACCAACCCGCGCGCCCATCTTTCGATTGCAACCGCACACGCGACCCTGCTGCGACTCGACCCGTCGGCGACCGATGGCGCGATCGTGCGCTACCACATCGACACTGCCCGGCGAATCGACAACTCCCGCGATCCGCGCGTCGCAGCACGGCTGCGGCCCGAAGAACTCGCACAGCTCAGCAAACTCGAAGCTGAGGTCAGCACAACTCAGCCAACGCCGTGACTGCGCGAGCCGTGCAGTCTTCACTGAGCACTGAACACTGAGCACTCAGTACTGAACCCCGAACCCTGAATCCTTCGCCGCGAGCGCGACGCCATAACCCGGCAGTCGAAACGGCATGAGCTTGTCCCAAAAATGCCGCCCGATCATTTGCGCGAAATACGCCGGCCCGTAGCGACGGGCGACGAGCTGCGCCCGCCCGAGCGACTCGACAAATGATCGCGGCGAATGAAAGTCAGGCATGATCTGATACGCGGGCGCGAGCGGCCCGTCGATGTGCCCGTCGCAGCCGACATAAGCGGTCATGCCGCGCTGCTTGGCGAATCGGGCGGCCGCGGCGTCCTGCCACGGGAGCGGGTTTTGGGCGTTGTGAACCTCAACGCCGTCGAGCAGATGGGCGACGCGCTCGATGCTGGAGCCGAGGCTGTTGTCGCAAAGCGTGCAGAACGGATGCGGAGCGAGGGCGACGCCGCCCTGCTTGCGGATTTCGGCGATCGTGTCTTCCGCCGAGAGGTTGGGTTCGATCTTGTGCGAAAGGAACAGGCCGATGATGTGCCCGTCGCGCGAGCCGATTTCTTCGCCGACGATGACCCGCACACGCCCGCCGCCGACGCCGCTTTGAGCAAGTTCGCGGGCCTCGATTGCCCCGTCGATCGCGTCGTGATCGGTAATCGCCACGCAGTCGATCCCCTCGAGAGCCGCGGTTTCGACGATTGACCGCGGCGTGCGATTCGAATCGAACGAGTGGTGCGTGTGAAAGTGGATCGCGGTGCGAATGAGCATCAACCTTGCTCCCGTGCGTGCCTCGTTGCAGTAGAGCGGCGAAACGCGCCGCCGATACTTCGGCTCCGGCAACGATTGTTGGCCCGCCGGCGACGGGTTTCTCGCCGCATGAGGATAAGGGAGCGTGTGGCCGATAAGAATTCTACGTGAAGCGGTGATTCGCGAGGGGCCCCCGATAGCGGTTGCGGAGAATGGGAGACGGTTTTGGGACGGGGGCTTGCAGGCGGGCGCGGGGCGGCCACTGACGGGTCACTCGTTTCGGGCCACGCGGAGTACGGAACGCCGGAACGGGCTGGAAGCCCATGGCACACATGCGGCGCAGGAAGATGTGCAGGTCCTGGCCG
The DNA here is from genome assembly GCA_046155505.1 of Phycisphaerae bacterium. Taxonomy (GTDB): domain Bacteria; phylum Planctomycetota; class Phycisphaerae; order UBA1845; family Fen-1342; genus JBJXFK01. The sequence continues at coordinate 25 of JBJXFK010000024.1, read as the reverse complement.
GGCATTCCGATCCGCGCACGACGCG
>JBJXFK010000021.1:0-28694 GCA_046155505.1 Phycisphaerae bacterium | reverse complement strand
GAACGCTGCACCGGCGATCCCGCACGGCGATCGGGCAATGAGTATCTCTATCAGATGTTCGCGCAGGGCAATGTCGAAACGCTGAACGCCCACAACGTGAAAAAAATCGTCACGACCTGCCCGCATTGCTTCAACACAATCAAGAACGAGTATCCCGACTTCGGCGGCAAGTTCGAGGTTGTGCATCACACCGATTTTCTGCTCGAACTGATTCGCGCCGGCAAACTCAAGCCCGAGCATCATGTGCTCGGCACGATCGTGTATCACGACTCGTGTTATCTGGGCCGATACAACGACGTGTACGACTCGCCGCGCGAGATTTTGCGGGCGATTCCCGGCCTGTCGCTGGTCGAGGCCCCGGAGAGCCGCGATCGCGGCATGTGCTGCGGCGCGGGCGGTGCGCAGATGTGGAAGGAAGAGGAGCACGTTCGACATCAAGACGGCCGCGACGGCGCGGGCAAAGTAAACCACGCCCGCGTGCGGCAGTTGTTGAAGGTGTTGCCGTCTGCCGGAGCGCAGTCGTCCTCGGCTGCCCCTGGAGCGCAGTCGCCCTCGGCTGCTTCTGCAGGGAACAGGGAACAGGGAACAGGCAGCAGAATGGTCGCCAGCGCCTGCCCGTTTTGCATGACCATGCTCCGCGACGGCCTGCGCGACCAGGGGCATGAAGACGTATCGCAACTCGACGTGGCGGAAGTGCTTCTGAAATCGGTCGGCGGCTAGGCGTAGGAATTGACTGTGGGGCAGGTTTGTAACCTGCCGTGTAGCCCGGGTTTCCGAACCCGGGCGCTTTGCCTCGGCACCGCGACCGGCCTGATAGGTCGCTTCTCTGCGCAAAATTCTCAACTCGCGTATCCAAATCAGCGCTGCAAACAAGAGCGATACCGACTTGACATTCGGCGCGCGTGTGACCGAAAGCGTAAACTCCTCCGTTACGCGCACGACATGACCGCCGAAGATCGACTCCAAACCACGCCCGCACTCGAGCAACAGCGAATTCACAAATCTGGCCAGAAAGAGCACACCATAAATCGCCACAATTGTGAACGCTGCGCATTTCGTGGCACGGCTCGCGATTTCGCGAAATTGGCGCGCGAGCAACAAGAATGCGATTGCCACCAACGCGTTCTGCGACGGACCGACCAGGAGCCACAGAACGGTAAGCCCATGCTGGATCGTCGGAGCGTTCAAGATTGTGCGAATCGCGATGAATGCGAATGCATTCGCCGCGGCTGCGAGCATGCACCCGATCGCCGCCGCGGTCAGCGCCGCGCGCAGTCTGCCGAGCCGGCGCGAACTGGGGCAGCCGCGCCTCGCCCGAAGGGGGCACCAACCCCGCGATCGCGGTCAACACATCCACAATCAACCCGGCACCGAAAAACGCGCGGATTGCGACTGGATTGAGCGCGAGAGCCTGCCGCCAGTACATGAATTGGGCAATGGCTATGGCGCTTCCGACCAGATGCGCCGTAATCAGCAGCACAAGCGCCCGTCTAACGGCTTTTGTCTGAATCGCATCCAGCAGCCCCGCGTTCGACGCCGTCCACCGCTCCGCGCCGCTGCATTCCGGGCACCGTGCGTCCACCGCAAGCCCGCGCAGCAAATACCCGCACGCCGCGGACGCTGCATCGTCGACCGCACTGCCAACTTGCGTAGTCGCCACGGAGGCATCATAAGCTGCCGGGCAACACGTCTGCCGCAAGAAACCGCCGAGTCACACGCCCGCCTCGCGCGGCCTCACGTCGGCTTCAGCCGACCGGCCCAAGCCCCCAGCTTTAGCTAGCGGGCAACGGCGAACCCGCATCCAACTGTCTTTCTCTTCGCTTTCAGCCAACGTTAGCCGGACTTTTCCGCAGCTTCAGCATCGCCGCCCCCGCGTTGACGCCGCCGCACCGCACCCCGAGAATCCCCCTTCGCAAACTCGACTCGGAGCAACCGCCCATGAACAAAGTCGTCTCAAGCGCCACCGAAGCCATCCAAAAATCCGGCCTCCGCGACGGCATGACCCTGCTCTCCGGCGGGTTCGGCCTGTGCGGCATTCCCGAACACTGCATCGCCGCCATTCGCCAGCTCGGCATCAAAGACCTCACCTGCGTCAGCAACAATTGCGGCGTCGATGACTTCGGCCTAGGCATCCTGCTTCAGAATCGCCAGATCAAAAAGATGATGTCCAGCTACGTCGGCGAAAACGCCGAATTCGAGCGGCAATTTCTCAGCAATGAGCTCGAAGTCGAACTGATCCCGCAAGGAACGCTCTCCGAACGCCTTCGCGCCGGCGGCGCGGGCATCCCGGCGTTCTTCACGCCGACGGGTTTCGGCACTGTCGTCGCCCACGGCAAGGAAACGCGCGAGTTCGACGGCCGCATGTACGTCATGGAACGCTGGATTCGCGGCGATGTGGCGATCGTCAAAGCTTGGAAAGGTGACCACGCCGGCAACCTGATTTTTCGCCGCACCGCGAGAAACTTCAACCCGATGATGGCGGCGGCGGGCAAGGTGACCATCGCCGAGGTCGAGCACCTGGTGCCGGTGGGCGAGCTCGACGCGGACCAGATCCATACGCCGGGCGTGTTTGTGAAGTACATCTTCCAAGGCACGGCGTTTCAGAAGCGAATCGAGCAGCGGACGGTGCGAGCGCGGGCGTAGGCCGCGGCGCGAATGCAGAATGAAGAATGAAGAATGCAGAAACGCGACCGCGCATTGGGGAGCGATCCGAACGCGACGCACTAGCGAGTGCCCCGAGCGCTATCGAGCGGCCTAGCGGCCCGCAGATAAGCCACCACCGAAAAACCGGAGCCACCGATGTCAACCGCCGCCATCCTCGCCACCCAAATGGACCTCACACGCGACTGGACACTCAAACTCCTCGCCGACGTCGCCGGCGACGACTGGTCCTACCAGCCCGGCCCCGGCCTCGCGCACATCCTGTGGACCTGCGGCCACCTCGCCGTCTCGCAAAACGTGCTCATTCACGTCCGCTGTCTCGGAAAGTCGATCATCGATGACGCCTTCGCGGCCCATTTCCCGATGGGCGGCCCGGTCAAGTCACTGCAGGAACACGACTACCCGGACGCCAAGCGCGTCCTCGAATCGATGGCCGACATCCACACAAAAACCATCGCAGCGATTCGCGGCATGAGCGACGCCCTGCTCGGCGAACCCTGCGGTGGCAAAGACGGCACGCCGCACCCGCATTACACCGACAAGCTCGGCGCGGTCACGCACTGCTTCCGGCACGAAGCCTATCACGCCGGGCAAATCGGGCTGATTCGGCGGCTGCGCGGGAAGGCGTTCTTGCGATAGCCGATCGGGTTCCTTGTAAACGAGATCGAGCCCGACACTTGAGTGCCGGGCCCGAATCGTGTTCTCTCTTTAGTCGTTCGCGCTACTCCGGCACTCGGTCGTTGATTGGGCCCCAAGTCGAGCCGATCCACGGTTTGTCGGGCCAGACGGTCCAGCCCGTGCCGAATACGAAGCGCGTGTCAAAACGCTGATGCGCCGCACGTCCGTCGAGAAAGGCGGCTGTGTGATAGTTCAGCTTGCCGTGCCATCCAATAACCTGTTTCGGTGTGCTCACCCACGGGGCCGATCCCGTATAACCCGGCGGTCGCGCCCCTTCGAGCGCGTAATTCAACCCGTTCTCCTCGAAGATCACGAACTGCGACGCCGACCCGCCGGCCTTGTCGCGCAGCAGGCGTGATCCGAAACCGGTTAGGACCGGCCCATCCGGGTCAGTGGAGCCGTTCAAACGCTCTCCGCCGATGATGTTTCCAAAGTCCTGCGAGTAGGGTGCCGCGATTCCGAGCGGAGTGCGCTGGTAGTAATACGGCCAATACCAATTGATCGAGTAACTTGATCCCCACCAGTCAAACGTGCGCTGGAACTGAACTGACTCGGGAAGTGGGTTGTTCGCGTCAACGGCGGGTACGATCGGGTGGCTGTCGGATGGACACAGAAATAGCTCGTTCTGTTCCGCCGGCACCGGGCGACCGCCGATCACGAGCGGCGGAGCGTCCCATGAGACATCCGACGAGAGGTATCGGTTCATCGGTCGCGCCTTTGGGCGCACCTGATACACGTCTGTCTGCCGAGGGTTCACGTTGGCGTTCGACGTTCCGTCGAAGAGCCCGCTATTCCAATCGGCGTTGGTTTTGTTCGGCATGTTGCCGCCGTAGATAAACTCGGACCGGATCGTGAACCGCGCGATCTCGTTCGAGGTTCGCAAGGGATTCGGCAGCGCCCAAGGCAGATCCGATTTGCCCGATTTCCCGTCCGAAAGGTATTGATTCGCAGCCTGGGCCAGTGCACGCGCGTTCGCGAGGCACTTGGCGATTTTCGCCTGCTCCTTTGCCGCCGCCAGTGACGGCAGCAAGATCGAAATCAGCAGCGCGATGATCGCAACCACCACCAACAACTCGATCAGCGTAAACGCCCGGCGAGAACTCGGTCGATGCATGGACATGCTCCGGCGGAGAAGCGCCGCTCCGGCCAATGCCGCGGGCGATGCCTCACTGACACTTTGAATCCTGTCACTGCCCTATTTCCGACATTGCGGCGGATGACGCCGCAGCCACTTGAGGGCAGTATATACATCGTTATCGCCAGGTGAATAACTTCTCGCAATAATTTCCGACAATTACGGAAAACCGTCAGCGGCAATGCTTTCGCACTGACGGATTGTTGCCAGCAATTGACGGATTGCCGCCCAGGACTGACGGCAATTCGCCAGTGCCGATTATTCGTTAGGGGCCCGGCGCGCAAGCGATCCGAACGCGAAGCGCCAGCGAGTGACCCGAGCGCCAGCGAGCGCATCCGAACCCCGAGCGCCAGCGAGCGGGGTTTCATGCTCACAAAAGAAAGCAGCCGAGGGCGGCAGCTCCACAAGGTTGCAACCCAAACGCGCGTGATCCGCCCCGGCAAGCAGTCACAGCATTACTTGAATCTCTACCAACCGTAGACTAGATAGACCATGCCGCCTCGCACACCCACCGCCCCACCCGCCAACCACCACCCACCCTCTGCGCCTTTCGTCACGGCACCGCGCACGCCCAGGCCAATCCACCCAACCATCTTGCAAACGCCGCACAAACCCAACGCATCCGCCCGCCCCCGCCGCGAGAATTCACTGCATGATCCGCCCGCCCCCGCAACATATCACACTGAACGGGCACCATTGGCGTCACTCATCTCCGCGGGAGGCCGCCGCGGCGAATCGCAATTCGTGTGCGCCAAATGCCCGCCCGTGCAAACCCTTGGAGATACCCATGACACGAATCGCGTCCTCATTGCGCCCCCGCAGACTCACGCAACTCCCGACATTCGCCGCCACCGCCTGCGCCACGGCCTTCACTGCCTTCGCCCAGGTAACCCCTGGCGAACTTGAATATCAACTTCAACCCGTCGCCACAGGCCTCACCGCACCCATCGGCGTCCGCCACGCCAACGACGGCAGCGGGCGACTCTTCATCCTCACCCAGCGCGGCCAGATCCGCATCGTCGACGCCGCCGGCGTGCTCCTGCCAACTCCATACGCCGACATCGCCGCCGAACTCCCCGTGCTCAACAACGGCTTCGACGAACGCGGCCTGATCGGCCTCGCGTTCCATCCCGATTACGCAAATAACGGGCGATTTTTTGTCCGCTACAGCAAGCCGCGAGCCGGTGCCGCCGGCCAGCCCTGCTTCGGCACCAGCCGCGGCTGTCACGAGGAAGTGCTCGCCGAATATTCCGTCTCGGCCAATCCCGATATCGCCAACCCAGCCGGCACGATTCTCATCCGCGTCGACAAGCCGCAGTTCAACCACAACGGCGGCGAAGTCCACTTCGGCCCCGACGGCTATCTATACTGCTCGATCGGCGATGGCGGCGGCGCGCACGACGGCCTGGCCGACAACCCGCCCTCGCACGGCCCGATCGGCAACGGCCAAAACATCCAGACAATCATGGGCAAAATTCTGCGGCTCGACGTCGACTCCGGCGCGCCGTACACGTCACCACCGGACAATCCCTTCGTCGGTATCGACGGCCTGGACGAAATCTACGCCTATGGCCTGCGAAATCCCTATCGTTTCGCGTTCGACGACGGACCGGGCGGCACCGGCCAACTCGTCTGTGCCGACGTCGGTCAGGCCGTGTATGAAGAGATCAACCTCATCACCCGCGGCGGAAACTACGGCTGGGTATTCCGCGAGGCATTCCACTGCTTCAATCCGCTCAACCCGACCGTCGAGCCGCCAAGCTGCCCGTCCGTCGGGCATCTCGGCGAGCCGCTGATCAACCCGATCGCCGAATACAGCCACGCGGTCGGCATTTCGATTACCGGCGGGTACGTCTATCGCGGGGCGCTCTATCCCGAGCTGCGCGGCAAATACGTCTTCGGCGACTGGAGCACCGGGTTTGCAACGCCCAACGGACAACTCTTCTACCTCGATCTGAACAATGTCTCGTCGGGCATCAAGTCGTTCCGCGTCGCTGCTCCGCTCGGGCGCTATGTGCTGGGCTTCGGCGTGGGCGAAGACAACGAGATCTACGTCTGCACGACGACGACTGCCGGCCCCACCGGCACCAGCGGCCAGGTCGCGCGGCTCACGCTCATCTGCCGCGGCGACGTGAATGGCGACCGCAGCACCGACCTGACCGACCTTGCGACGCAGCTCGCCAGTTTCGGCACCGGTAGCGGCGCAACACGCGCCATGGGCGACCTCGACCTCGACGGCGATGTTGATCTCAGCGATTTGGCGCTTCTGCTGAGCCAGTTCGGGACGACGTGCTGAAGAGGGTTCAGAGTTCAGGGTTCGGGGTTCAGAGTTCAATGCAAAAAAAGCGTGCGCCGTTCGAAGGAAACGACGCGCGCGTCTCAGAGCAGTTGCCTGCCAGACTCTTACCGCTTGCCGGACGCTCTCCGTGCGCCTTTAGCAGGCGCACGGCGCACCGCCGCCTAATTGTTCGCCGCACCCTCTTCGATCCACTGCCGAATCAGATCGATCCGCTCCTGACTCAGCGCCGAGCGAAACAGCGGCATCCGCGCCCCCTCTTGCGGGTTGCTCTCGGTCAACTTTTCGATCAGGTAGCTGTTGTCCGCATCGCCGGGAATCACAAACACGCGCCCCGCCGCGTTCCTGCTCGATTGATTGAGCAGCGAGTCAAACGACTTTCCGCTGCGCAGGTCGATATCCGCCCCCAACAGCGCCGCGAATGGCAACCCGCCATGACATCCCGCGCAGCTCGCCGTCAAAATCGGCTGAATGTCCGTCTCGAACAGCACCGCGCCGCCCTCGCCGCTAGGCACCGGATCACCGAGCTGTGCATCGCTCGGGCACCCGCCCCCCACAATCGCCAACAGCGCGATCGTCGAAATCACCGTCGCCGGAACCGGATTGAATCTTCGCATTGGTTTGCTTCCTTTCATCGCGCCGCGTTACGGTGCGTGCCTTGTCATTATTCGTCAGCGACAATCCGCCAAACCTCGCCGCCACTGCTCGTGGGGCTCAGCGCGTCATTGGTCAACACAAACAGTTCGCCTCGCGCGTCATGCCCAAGCGCATAAATGAACCGCCCAATACGGTCGTTCGTCCCGCCGCTGACACGCAGCTCCTCAAACGTCCACTCCCCCGCGTCATCCTCTCGCGCCGCGAACAGTCGACCGTTCGGCGCGATGAATCCCTGCGACCAGTCGGCGAACACATATGCCTCTTTCAAGCCGGCAATCGCCGAGCCGCGATAAACGAACCCGCCGACGACCGAAACACCTTCATCATGCGAATACTCGAGAATCGGCTTGATCAACGGCTCGCCGCGCAGGCCCGTCTCGGGGCAAGTCGTCGCATTGACGCTCTCCGGGCTGAAGCAATTGTTGGCTTCCCAAATTCGCCAGCCATAATTGCCGCCCGACTCGATGATGTTCACTTCTTCAAACTCATCCTGCCCGACGTCGCCGGCGATCAACCGTCCGGTCTCGCTGTCGAATGAAAATCGCCACGGATTGCGCAAGCCATATGCGAAAATCTCCGGCCGCACCGTCGCGTCGCCGACAAACGGATTGTCGTCTGGAATTGCGTACGGCTCGCCGCCGTCCACGTCGATGCGCAGAATCTTGCCCAGCAGCGTCGTCAAATCCTGCCCATTGCCGATCGCGGCGTTGTGTCCGTCGCCCTCGTCATTGGCACCGCCGCCGTCGCCGATCGAAATGTACAAGAATCCGTCCGCTCCGAACGCGAGCTGCCCGCCGTTGTGATTGAATTGCGGCTTGCCGACGCGCAGCAGAATCCGCTCGCTCGCCGGGTCGGCGATATTCTCGTCCGCGCTCGACACTGCGAATTCCGACACGCGCACTTCAGAATCTGACGCAGCCGCAACCGCGTCGCTCGCAACGGCGTTGTAGAAAACGAAAAACCGTCCGTTCGAGCCAAACTGCGGATGCAGCGCCATGCCCAACAGGCCGCGCTCGTCATACGTAGGCGTCAGCTCAATCACGTGGTCGCGCAAATCAAGTAGCGGCGTCTCGCTCACCGCGCCATCGCGCGTCATCACGAAAATCCGCCCCGGCTGACTAAGAATGAACGCCCGGCCCGTACCGTCATCCGGAAACACGATGCCCACCGGCGCGGCGATCCCGCTCGCGACCCGTTCCAGTTTCACCGATGTCGTCACCGGCACATCGCTTTCGCGCGGACATCCCGCGAGCGAAAAGAACGCCGACCCAAGCATGACAGCCAAGACTCTTCGAGTCCTCATCGCGATACTCCTATGGCAACTGCGTGCGTGAACTTGCAACTGACACATGTCGCAAAGCACCCGAAGCATAGCAGTCGCGGTGTCAATGAACGTAAATTTCGTCGCGTTCTGCAGCGAGTGAAAAATTCGTGACGCACGCGTGTACGACGCGCCGCAATCATCGCCAACGATGGCCCCCAAGCGATATGTTCAGCCACGGCGATCACGGCGCGCGACGGCTCGCTATGCACCAATTTCGACCCGATTCCCGACGTGCGGCGAAGGTTGTGGTTTGAATCGCGGCTGGCCATTTCAAAATCCAATCCTGGCGCGCCGGGACAAAATCCAAAATTGCATCTCGCCAGGCAATCGAGCCGCCGCGTCCTGATACGCGCAACCACCGCCCGCCGCTATCATGCACATTAGATGCAATCGGCACGAAAGGACGCGCCCATGGCCATCGAGTTTCATTGCAATCACTGCGGCAAGCAGGTTCGCGCTCCCGACGAGGCGGGCGGAAAGCACGGCAAGTGCCCGTCGTGCCACCAATCCGTCTACATCCCGCTGCCCGACGCGGAGCTCGAGCCGCTCGCGCTCACCCCGCTCGATGACAGCTTCGAGCGCGAAAAGGCTCGGCTCATGAAGGAAACGCGCGAGATGGAAGCGCGCGTGCTGCGCGATCGCGATGCCCAGCCCGAACGCGGCCCCGCTCGTGGCGCGACCGGCGGCAGCGGCACGAGCGGCGGCGCCGGAGCATCGGCACGCCCATTCATTCCTCAGATGAGCTTCGCCGAAATGAACGATCTCGTCACGCAATACGCCGCCGCGATGATGGAAGGAAAACTGGCGGAGGCCGACGCGCTGGCGGTCGACATTCGCAAGCATCCGAAAATCGCCGACGAGGTGATTCAGCGGATTTCATCTGATGAAATTCCGCCGCCGCGCCTGGCCAAGATCCCCAAGCCGCTGATGGCCGGTTTCTTTCGGCAGCTACGCGAGCAGAAGTGATCGCCGCGCGCGAGACGTCGGCCTGCCGAAACCGAGCCCCGCGCGTAAGCAAGGGGTTTCGCGCGAAGGAAGAAAATCCCTCCCTTACGGTCGGGGCTCGGTGTGAGCGGGCACGCTTTTTAGGTGGAATCCAGCACCACTGTCGTCGCGTGCCCATCGAATTCCGCGGCCGCGATAGTGCCGCGCACCGACGGGTGTTTCGCGTACTCGCGCATCATCTCGATAATCCGCCGCCGCAATTCGGCAACACACTCTTTCTCATCCATCGACTTGATCTGCTCAGCCGTCAGAGGCTCGCCATAGGCAACGATCACCGGTCTCGGTCGCGGCAGTTTGGCATGTCGCGGCCACGCCTCGAACGCGCCGAGTATGAGCGTCGGAATCATCGGCACGCCGGCCTTGCGCGCGATCAAGACGACGCCGCTTTGCATGGGCAGCACGCTGCCGTCGGGCGAACGCGTGCCCTCCGGGAAGACCGTGATCAGCGCACCTGCCTTCAGCCGTCGCAGCGTTTCCTTGATTGAACCGATGTCGGCCGTGCCGCGTTTGATCGGAAACGCGTTGAGCGACTCGATCAGCCAGCGGAATCGCCCGTTTTTGAAGAGCGTATCGCGTGCCATGTAGTGACATTCGCGCTGTAGGGCGAGCGTGGCGAGCACGGGGTCAAGAAAACTCTGGTGATTGCAAACCAGTACCACGCCGCCCGTCAGCGGCACGCGTCGACTGCCGAAAACCCTGCCGCGAAAAAACAGCAGAAACGCGGCGTGACAAAAAAATCGGCAAAATCGGTACCAGGGACGCATGGGCGGAGATTGTGGGTGCGACGGCGGCGCGTTGCAACAGGCGGACAGAGAGAAGCGAGTAGCGACTGGCGAGTATCGAGTTGAGATTCGAGCACGCCCGCATCGCGCTAACATCGCGCCAGCGATCCGAACGCGAAGCGCAAGCGAGTGAACGCGAGCGGCGCGAGCCGCGTCTCGCCCATCTCAGCTCGCTACTCGCTACTCGATCCTCGCTACTCGATCCTCGCTACTCGTTACTCGCGACGCCAACCCGCTCTTCATCCACATCAATCCCCGCCGCCCGCAGCGTATCGAGCATCCGCTCGATCACCTGCGTGATCGACAAATGCGACGTGTCGATCTCCACCGCGCTGTGCGGCTTGATTAGCGGCGCGGTCTTCCGCTGCGAATCGGTGCGGTCGCGTTCCAGCATGTTTCGCTTCACGTCGTCGATCGCCACCTCTTCGCCGTCGGCCATCAACTCATGCAGCCGCCGCTCGGCTCGTTTCTCGATGTCGGCGACGAGGAAAAATTTGAAATCGGCATCCGGAAACGCCGCAGTCCCCTGATCGCGGCCCTCGGTCACCATGCTGCCCAGCCGCTTGCCGATCTCGCGCTGCTTGTCGACGAGAATATGCCGCACGCCCGGCGAGCCCGCGACGAATCGCGTGTGATCGTTGACGTACATGCTGCGAATCTGCTCGCTCACGTCCTGTCCGCGCAGCGTCACACGCACATGCGTCGGGCCGCAATCCAGCTCAAAATCCGCCGTCGCCGCGACGCGCGTCAGAGCCGCCTCGTCGCTCATGTCGGCCTCGTCCTGCAACGCCGCAAGGGTAACGACCCGATACATCGCCCCCGTGTCGAGATACGGAATATGAAGCCGTGCCGCCAGCTTCCGTGCGCACGTGCTCTTGCCCGATCCCGCCGGTCCGTCGATGGTGATGATCATGCGCCGCCTGTCTGGTACGTGACGATGGTCCATGACGCCGCGATTATACCAATCACTCTCGCCAAGCAAATGCCGATCGAATGAAGAATGCAGAATGCAGAATGCAGAAACCGCCCCGAAGCCGAACAGTTGACCCGCGAACGGAAGCCGAGTGTGCTCGTGTCACTGGCAGCCGTTCTGCATTCTTCATTCTTCATTCTGCATTCAAACCGCTTCCCACCTTCGCGCCACCAACCTCGCAACCACAAGAAACACCACCGTCAGCATCGCCAACACGCTCATCTGCTGCCACAATTCCGGGATCGTGCGGTTGTACCAGAACACTTTTTGATAACCGTCGAGCGCCCACGCATTGAACGTGAATAGCCCCGCCGTCTTCATCGACTCGGGCATCAGGAATCGCGGGAACATGCTGCCCCCGACGGCCGACATGATGAGGATCAGTGTCGTCGACAGTCCGCTGAGCTGCGCCCGCGAGCGACAAATTGTCGCCATCGACAACCCAAACGCCGCCGCCGCCGATGCGGTCAGCGCCGTCATCACCACGAACCCCGACAAATGCAGCGGCGTGAAGAGCTGCAACCCAAACACCAACCAGCCCCAGACGAACATCACCGAGACCTGCACAAATCCCATAATCGCCAGGAAAATCCATTTGCCGAGCAGCAGTTGCGTCATGCCGAGTTGGCTCGATAGCAAACGGTCGATCGTGCCGCTCTCCTGTTCATCCAGCAGCGTGCCGCCCGCGCCGGCGGCACTGAACAACAGGAACATCACCGCCGTCCCCGCCGCATAAAACGCGATCGCCGGCGAGTTTTCGATTCCGCTCTGCGTGTTCAGCACATCGACCATATTGACGGAAATCAGCCCCATGATCGCCGGGGCGCTCTCTTCGCGGCTCTTCGCGCCGCCCGCGCTCGCCGTTCCCGTCGTCGGTTTCGACTCGGCCCCGCCCGCCGCCATTCCTCGCAACTGGGGCAAGAACAGATCCATCGCCGCCTGCTGCGCGTCGGTCAGCCCGCCCGCGTACTTGCGGAACATGTCCAATCCGCGATTGATCATCAAGTCCGGGGCGGCAGTCATCGCCGTCTTTTGCAGCAGCCCGTTGAGCATCTGCGGCGCGACCGGGTCCGAGCGATCGGCCAGCAAATCGATCGCCGCCCCGCCGCCGACGAACCCGCCAAAATTCTCGCCAAAACCCTTCGGAAAAATAATCGCCGCCGGCATGCGGCCTTCCTTGATCATCTGCTCCGCAACCGTCCGGTCAATCGGGCCGCCGCCGTCGCGCGGATGCGTCAGCCGCACGTCGAGGCTCTTGTCCCTCTTCAATGTCTCAAAGATCCGCCGACTCGTCTCACTCTGATCCTCATCGACCAGCGCCACTTCCAGCTTGCGCGTCATCGCTCGCTCTTGCTCGCCGAAAACGACCGCGAAAATCGAGAAAAAAATCACCGGCAATACGAACGTCAACACCTGCGCGACGCGATCGCGGGCGAGGTTCGTCCAGCTCAGTTGCAAAATCGTACCGATCATTCGCGCAGCTCCCGTCCGGTCAGGTGCAGGAATACCGCCTGAAGCGTCGGCGGTTCGACCGACAAATCTTCAACCACGCCGCCCAGCGATTTCACCTGCGTCAGCAGCGGCGGCAACTCGGTCGCGACATCGCCGAGCGATGTCCGCAGCACGCGCCCGCCCTCGTCCACTGCGCATCGATCCGGCATGCCGCGCAGCGCCGCCGACAGATGCAGCGTCACATGCCTGTCCGCGCCGACCGTCCGCTGCACAAGCTCGCCGAACGTGCCACTGGCAATTGTCTTGCCATGGTCGATGATCGTGATGCGATCGCTCACGCGCTGCGTCTCGTCGAGCTGATGCGAAGTGAGCAGCAGCGCCGCACCCTCGCGCCGCAACTCATCGCACATTTCCCAAATCCGCGCCCGACTCTGCGGGTCCACGCCGACCGTCGGCTCATCGAGCAAAATGATCTCCGGCTTGTGCAGCACGCCGCACGCGATATTTAGCCGCCGCTTCATACCGCCGGAAAATGTGCCCGCACGATCGCGCTCGCGATCAGCCAGTCCGGTCCACGCCAGCGCCCAATCGACGCGCGTCTTCAACTCATCGCCGCGCAAGCCCGCAAACGCACCAAACGCCATCAAATTCTCGCGCGGCGTCAGCAACGGATAGATCGCGATTTCCTGCGGCACAACGCCCATTCGACGGCGCACATCCGCCGGTCGCGGCTCGGGCACGGCCTCTCCAAACAGCCGCACCTCGCCGGCATCGAGCAGCACGCGACCGACGACAGCGCGAATGAGCGTCGTCTTGCCCGCGCCGTTGGGACCAAGCAGCGCGTGGCACTCGCCGGCGCGCAAAGTCAGGTCAGCGTCGAGGAGTGCCTGCGTCGCGCCGAACGCCTTGCGAGCACCCTGAACGGTGAGGGCTTGCTTCATGAGAACCTCTCCTGCTAACGGCGCGGCGCGGCGCGGCGCGGTACGATCGCGCCGCCCAATCGAGAACTCGCCAATGGTACGCGGACTTCGTAGGGTGGGCATCGCCCACCAAGTCGCGGGGCGAAGAAAGCAGACGTCGTAGGGTGGGCACTGCCCACCATTCTCAGGTTCGCGTAGGATCGGTGTTGTCCACCATTCAGTTCCGGTCGAGGCCACAAATAGTGGGCGATGCCCACCCTACGTGCCATGCGTCAAAAATCTCAATAGAAGCGAGGCCAAACCATGCAGTTCAATCTCCGATCGACAGGTGAATGCAAGCCCCAATTGGTCCTCGCATTCGCCTTCGCAACCCTTTGCCTGATCACGCTCCCAGCCTCCGCGCAAAACTACGAAGTCGCCGCCGATGCAAACGGAGTCTGGTCGTTCGTCAACCCCAGCGGCGAGCGCTTCTTCTCCCTCGGCGTGAACAACATCTCGCCCACCGCGTTCAGCCCGCGACCCAACACGACGTTTTATGACGCCGCGAAGACGCAGTTCGGCGGCGACACCGCGGCTTGGGGCCGAGCGAGCGCGAAACTGCTCACCGATCACCGCTTCAACACCATCGGCTGCTGGAGCGGCAATTCGGTTCCCACCGGCGACGGGCTGCATCGCACGATTATCTTGTATGTGGCGGGTCACACGAACGACCGCTGCTTGTCCGGTTTTCGCCCCGGCTTCGACGAGTTTGTGCGCGCGAACATCCGCATCGAGCTTGAGCGGCAGCCCGATCGCAAGAATCTCATCGGCGTGTTCCTCGATAACGAAGCCCCGTGGTATGGCCGCTTCGGCTGGCCGACCGGCGCGACGTTCTCGCTTCTCGAGCGCGCGATGGAACTGGAACCCGCCGACGCCGCCCGCGTCGCCGCGCTCGACTTGCTCAAGGAGCGACACAAGACGGTCGCCGCGATGAACGAGGCGTGGAATCTCGAACTCAAAGACTGGTCGGACATCACCAGCGAGGTGTTGCAAACCAGCGCCACGAAAGCCGCGCACGCCGACCGCCTCGAATTCACGAAGCGCGCCGCCGAACGGTTTTTTCCGACAGCGGCGAAGGTCGCACGCGAGATGGTGCCCGGTGCGCTGATCCTCGGCGTCCGCTTCGCCGGCAACGCGCCCGATCCGGTGATCGTCGAGGACGGCAAGGTGAGCGACGTGATTTCGCTCAACGACTATCGCGCCGATCCGACGCCTGATCTCAATCACTTCACGCGCTTCTGGCTGCTCGGCAAACGCCCGATCGTCATTACCGAATTCGCCTGGCGTGCAAAAGAAAACGCGAGCGGCAACCCCAACTCGCGCGGCGCGGGAACGGTGCTCGCTACTCAGTCCGACCGCGCCGCAGCGTACAAGCAATACGTCAGCAAACTCGCCGAAATTCCGGTGATCATCGGTGCCCACTGGTTCGAGTTCGCCGATCAGTCACCGCAGGGCCGCTTCGACGGCGAAGATTCCAACTATGGCATCGTCGACTTGCAGAACCGGCCATACACGGCGCTGCTGACTGCGATGCGCGAAACGCATGAGCGCATCCCGTCTGTGCGCGCCGCGAAACTGGGCGCGATGCCGACGCAGATCGCCGAACCCCCGCGGGTGAAGTTTGTCGCGGCGCAGCGTCCCGAGCGTCCGCCGACGGTCAGCCTGACGACCGATTGGGTACGCGAGCCGGAAGTCTGGGGCGCGCCGGACAGCAAGATGGCCTGGCGGTTCGAGCAGTCGGCGATTCGCATCGATTTCGACACCGGCGAAACCTACGGCGGCGGTTTGAATTTCTTCGGCCCCGCGGCGATGCGACTCGGCAAAGGCCCGGCCGAATCGACCGACCTCGACGGCTATTCGGCGATCGAGATCGACTTCGAAGCTCCGCGCGGGTTGCAACTCTGCGTCGTCCTGGCCGAGGCAAGCGCCGGCCCGCCGGGACAGCCGAGCTACTCGACCGGTGCGGGCGACGACGGCGAGGCGTTCTTGTCAGATGCATTTTTCAGCAAGGGCGAGCGTACGCGCATGCGCATCGCGATCGCCGACCTGCAACACAACATGCACTTCGGCAATCAGCGCGGCCAGCGGACGATCGACACGGCGGCGCTGCGAAACATCGGAATTCAGATTCAGGGTCGACCGCGCACGGGGACGCTTGTGCTGCATGAGTTTCGGTTCGTGCGGTAGGTGCTGTGAGTTTGCTGGTTGCAAGGTCGCAAGGTAACAAGGTTGGAATGAGGCGCAAGCGTAGCGCGCGCCGATGTGAGTACGCGAATGCATGCGCCGACGCGCGAGCAAATCAACGTCTACGACTCTCTCGATGAGCAAAGAGCGGTCCGAAACTTCCTCGGAAAAGACCTCGATGCGGCCGAGGCACTGTTCCGCGAGAACTCCTTGTATTACGTGGAAGACTTGATGTGGATGGGTCCGGTGGCGTTTCGCTACTACATCACGGCGGCCATTCGTTACGTCCACTCAGATGCATCCTCACAAGACTCGAGTATGGCTTCCGGACTGGCGAGCGTTCTTGAGTTTTGGTTCGAGCACTACGAATCCGAACTGAGACCGATTTCGGTACCGCTGGCCGACGTGTGTGATTACGTCGCAGCTCGACGATCCAAATTCGATCTGATCGCCGGGTACGCCGGCGTACCGGATCGATTCGCCTCGTTGCGGGACAGGTTACGGGCGACGCAGACTTGAACGGCTCCCTGGCGTTGCCGTCCAATGCCCCAAGCGACATCGGCGGGTCGCGGCGCTGCGGATTTCAAATGGAAGTCTGCTCATTGTCGCATTCGTCCGCCGAGCGGCGCGCTCGTTCAACGCTGCGCTTGTGCTCCATCGCACCAACCTGAATAATCAGTCTGCTCGCCGTTGTAGCCGGCGCACACAACGAAGGTGCGTTTGCTGAAATTTGCCGCCGGTTCGGCGAGTAATTATGCTTGCGACATCGTCTCCAAGTCATCTGTTCTGCTGTCGCCGTTCGGACGATTTTGTCACACAATGGAGCACACCCATGAATCGTCGGTTGTTTCTGACGTCATCGTTGGCGGTTCCGCTGCTATGGCCACTTCACGCCGCTGCGCAAGAATCGCAGCCGCCAACGAAAGGCGTCTTTGTTCCGGCCGGAAAGGACCGCGGCGGAGCGGTACTCAAGATCTGGGGAATCATCCCGCTGGAGATCAAGATCGCGACGGCGGACTCGGGCGGCGCGCTCTTCGCGTTCGAGCACGCTGATATGGGCAAAGGCGGCCCGCCGCGCCACTTCCACCACGATCAGGACGAGTGGTTCTACGCCACCAAGGGTGAGTTCGCATTCGAAGTCGGCGACGAGAAATTCAGGCTAAGGGCCGGGGACTCGCTCTTCGCGCCGCGGAAGGTTCCGCACGTCTGGGCCTGCGTGAGCGACACGCCGGGCACGCTGCTGCTGGCGCTGAACCCGGCGGGTACGTTCGAGACGTACATCCGTGAGGCGGCGAAACTCACAAGCCTGCCGTCGGAAGAGGACATGAACAAAGCGTTCGCGGCCCACGAGATGAAGGTCGTCGGCCCACCGCTGAAAACGTAATGGAATGATGGACCCTGCGAGCAGGATGCGTGCCCCGAGGCACCCTCCGCTCAATGTAGTTGGTGTTGGGGCGGGGCGAATCACCTTGGCTGTTCGTCCGCCGAACACCGAGGAAAGCATGACGCGGGATATCCATCAACAGTCCCCGGGCCTGCGTGGCCAAGTGGCTATCGGGCTTCTCGTTGGGCTTGCGCTGGGCATCCCGGCAGGAGTCTTTGCCCCCGGATGTTTCGGGCAGGCGACGAGGAGCCAATGTCCGCAGCACGGCGGGCGCGGGAGACAAGCAGGCGGATGCCGAGATTCGTGGGCTCTACGACCGCGAGCACGAGTTGCTGCTTCGTCGCCACGTCGCCGCGCAGGAACGGTTCTACCCGGACGACTTCGTCGTGACCCACCCGTTCAACCTGTTCATCGCCAAGCCGAAGGTCTTGGAGCGGCTCCGGGCCGACATCATCAAGTTCAGCGCCTACGAGCGCACGTACGACGATTTTCGCTGCTACGGCGACACGGCCTTCATGGTGGGGAGCGAGACGGTCGAGCCGACGCAGGATGCGAACCGGCCAGACGCCGGGCAGACCGTCCACCGTCGGTTCACCGAAGAGTAGGTTCGCCGGGACGGCGGGTGGCAGAAAGTCGTGCGGCATGCGAGCACCGTCACACGGCCGTGATCGTGTCAGGCCGAACGAGCGACTTGGGCCGTTCGAGCCGCCAAGCTGATTGCCGAGCGTCGACATCGGCGCGAGCGGCGCGACGTGCATTGCAGCAGTCAGTGCAATGCGAAGTCAGCGGCGAATGTAGGGGCGCAGCGCGCCGTTTTCCGTTCTGCCGAGTTACCTTCCCGATTGCTCAGTGTGGCGGTCGCTGCTACGAGAAGGCTCTCGAGCAGCGGTAGTCGCGATCGGATCCCTACCTCGCGGCGCGGCGGCTCAGGCAAACCATTACAGCAGGCACTCGATGTCGCGCAGTGCCGTCCGCGACCCCGCTCGAATCGCAATGTGCGCCACGCTCGACAACTCCGTCGCCTGCGGGTTGATCTCGATCACCGTCGCTCCCCGCTCGCGGGCCGCGAGGGCTAGTGACGCCGCCGGTTGCACGACGCCGCTGGTGCCGATGACGAGGAATACATCGCACGATTCAGCCGCCGCGAACGCCGCTTCGATCGCGCCTTCCGGCAGCATCTCGCCGAACCAGACGACGCCGGGGCGGAGACGCGAGCCGCACGTCGGGCACTTCGGATCCGGGCCGAGGTCGTCGGGGCCGACGCACACATGCTCGCAAGCGATACAGCGCGCCTGGTCGAGCCGGCCATGCAATTCGATCACGCGTTTGCAGCCGACCTGCCGGTGAAAGCCGTCGACGTTTTGCGTGATCAGATCGAACCGCTCGAAGCGGCTCTCCCACCTCGCGAGCACACGGTAGCCCTCGTGCGGCGTACACTCGGTCAGTTGTTTGCGGCGAGCGCGGTACCACTCCCAGACCTTCAGCGGATCGCGGCGAAAACCCTCTGGCGTGGCCAACTCGGCGGGATTGAATTTGGACCACGCGCCGTCGCGATCGCGAAACGTCGCAATGCCGGACTCAGCCGACATGCCCGCACCGGTCGAAACGCAAATCGAAGCGGCCCGCGAAATCGCTCGCGCCGCGGCCTCGAGCGCTGCCTGTTGTTCTAATTGCGGATCAAGCTCGTCGCCGTTCATGTCGAACTCCGCAACCCCGCCATCAACCCAAAGTGCCCGCAACCCGCCCCCTCGCGCCGAAACGAATAGAACGTGTCCGCGGCTTGCATCGTGTCGATCCCGGCGATTTCGATCCGCTCGCCCGGCACGCCGACATCGAGCAGTTGCCGCCGATTGGCTTCCCAGAGGTCGAACGTCATCCGTCCGTCGCGATGGCGAAACAGCGTATCGCGGTCGCCGAGCGGAGCCGCCGCCTGATACACGTCGTCTCTCACCTCATATGACTCCGGCCCCGCCGACGGTCCGACGCCGGCGTGCATGTCGCCGGTGCGGCAATTGAATTCATGCTGCATCGTCTCAACCAGATTGCGCGTCGCGGTCGCAACGGTGCAGCGCCAACTCGCATGCACCATACCCACGACGCGCGCCGCCGGGTCAAAGACCAGAACGAGCGGGCAATCAGCCGAGAATGTCATGAGCGGCACACCGCGCAGCGCGGTGATCAAACCGTCATATCCGTCGAATGGCGTCGGCCCGTCGACCGCGCGCACGATTCCGATTCGTGTCTGATGCACCTGCACACAATGGCACAGTCGAGTCGCGTCAAGCCCAAGATCGCCAGCCATCGTCGCGCGCCGCTGCGCCCGAGTCGATGCGGCGTCATCCGTTCGCGCAGAAACATCATCCGGCCGTGTCGAATAGGCATGCAACAGCCCGGCCTCCTCGGCTAGGCGCTCGAACTGCGCATATCGGCGCTGCGCGACCCGATAGAATCGCATACGAACCTCGACTGGCCAAAAGTCACTCGACCACCAAGCGACGCAACTCGCCCGATCGCGCCCTACTCGCCCTTTTGCGGCGGAAAAATCGTCCGCCAAAACCGCTTCGTCTTGTACCAAGACTCGCCCAGTTTGTTCGAGTACGGCGGTTTGCGACTATCCGGCACCTGCCCGGCTCTCACGAACGGCTCGCCCTTGTTCTCTTCGTACCAGCGCTCCCATTCGGCGGCGACGCAATGATGCGAAACGCCCGTAAGCCGCACGAGCGATTCCTCGCAGCGGTGAACCACCGCGAAATCGGTGTCGCGCAAACCGGCGATCAGTCCACGCAGCGTCTCATCGCCCGGAAAATTCGCCAGCCCGCGGGCCGATGCGATGCGCACATGCCGATCTTCGTCGCTTGATAGTCGATTCAGAAACGTCGCCGCGAGCGGCTCGCGCTGCGACTCGACGATCATCCCGCTTTCGCACAATCGCGCCAACGCGAGCGATGCATCGGCTCGCAACACCGCAGCCGGCGGCTTCACCTCTTCGGGCTTGTAATTTCGGTGGTTCAGCAGCTTGAGCAGTGCGTCGATCGATCGCGGGTCGCGACCTTCCTCCAGCCCGCGCACTGCGACGCACCGCGCCTGCGTGTCGCTGTCGAGCAGCGCGATCGTAATGAACCCGTCAACCGCCCATTCTTCATCAGCCTTGCGACTGCGCGCGACACGCCCGACTGCTTCGCGTCGCACATCCGGGTCGGGGTCGGTGACGGCGATGATCATGTACTCGCCCGGCGAACGGTTGCCGTCGAGAATCTTGCGATTGCCGCCCTGGTCGCAACCGGCGAGGACACAGAGCAGCACCAGCGCGACGGACACACCGATCGCGCGACGCCGCACGCGGCCACCGCTACGGATGCTGGAGATTGCCCTGCGCGATGTACCGTTCCGGCTCGACAAATTCGACGTGTTCAATTTCATGACTCAAAAAGCGCGAGCCGACCTGCCGAAAACGCGTCGGATTGTCGCTCACATAGCACCGCAGGCTACCCGACGCGGCGGCGTCACTCAACCCGCCGAGCGAATCGAGCAACTCACGCACCTGGGCCGCCGTCTCGGTCCCACTGTCGATCAACCGCACCGACGTGCCGAGATACGCGGCGATCGCATCGCGAATCAGCGGATAATGCGTGCAGCCAAGAACGCACACCGAGATGTTCTGCGCCTGCAAATCCGCCAGATAGGTCTCGACGACCATTCGCACAATCGAATCGTCCGCCGAGCGCCCCTCTTCGACCAGCGGCACAAACAGCGGACACGCACGCTGCACCACCTCGATCGTCGCCCGATGCCGCTTGATCGCCGCCGGATACGCGCCGCTGCTCACGGTGCCCTCGGTGCCGAGGATCGCCACCGGCCCGCTGCCCGCGTGCATGGCCGCCGCTCGCGCGCCGGGCTCGACGACACCGATCACCGGCACCGGCAGTTCGCTCTCCAGTTCGCTCATCGCCAGCGCGCTGGCGGTGTTGCAGGCGACGACGATCAGCTTCGGATCAAATTGCAGCAGGAACCGCGCGTCTTCGAGCGCGAAATTCACGACCGTCGGCTGCGATTTCGTGCCATATGGCACGCGCGCGGTGTCGCCGAAGTACATGATTTCTTCGCGCGGCAGCAACTCTCGCAAGTGTCGAACAACAGAAAGCCCGCCAAGACCGGAATCAAAGACGGCGATCGGCTGATTCTTCAAGTTCGGTCCTCCCTGACCGAGTTTGCGAGCGAATGGGCGCTCATGCATCGCAACAGCTTACCGCGCAGCGCGATCGGCACCAACGCCCGCCATTGAACGGTTTTCGCGTCGCGCGAATGCATGCCAAAGCAAGCCAATGCGCGATGCCCCGCCCGCACATGCCCGATAGGCGTTTCATCGCTGCTTGAAAAATGGGGAACTGGAGACGACCGGGATCGAACCGGCAACCTCCGCATTGCGAACGCGGCGCTCTCCCAATTGAGCTACGTCCCCGACGAACCGCACATTATATGCAGCCGCCGATACTCTGCAACCGCTCAACAAAACGACCGAAAGTCCGAAGCAAGGGTGGACGCTCGGAGCCTGCGTTCCGGCGACAGATTCACAACGATGCGACGCCGCACTTGCCGCAACCGTCCCGCAAACGCCGCCACCAACCGTGGTATACTCCGAACCATCGTTCATTTCGCCGTACCCGTATTCCGGGAGATTGAAGCTCACTCGCAGACTCCAACGAAAGGTGCGCCATCATGGACCTCAAAGGAAAACTCGCTCTCGTCACCGGCGGCTCGCGCGGCATCGGGCGCAGCATCGGTCTGGCCCTCGCCAGTGACGGGGCAAACGTCGCCGTGAATTATGCCAGCAACGAAAAAGCCGCGACCGAAACGCTCGCGATGCTGCGCGACAAAGGCGTCGAAGCCCGCGCCTACAAGGCCAACGTCGCCAATGACGACGAGAATCACAAGATGTTCGAAGCCATTCGCAAGGACTTCGGCAAGGTCGACATTCTGGTCAACAACGCCGGCATCACGCGCGACAAGACGTTTTCCAAGATGACGCCCGAGCTGTGGCGCGAAGTGCTCGACGTGAATCTCACCGGCCAGGCGATGGTCACGCACGAAGCGCTCAAAGACATGAGCAAGAGCGAATGGGGCCGCGTCGTGTTCATCACCTCGATCGTGGGCCAGGTCGGCAACTTCGGCCAGAGCAACTACGCGGTCGCCAAGGCCGGCCTGATCGCACTGGCCAAAACGCTGGCCCGCGAATTCGCCCGCAAGGGCGTGACCTGCAACGCCGTCGCGCCGGGGTTCATCGAAACCGACATGACCTCGTCGGTACCCGAGGCGGTGCTCGACCAGGTGCGGCAATCGACGCCGGTCGGTCGCCTGGGCCGGCCCGAGGAAGTCGCCGACGCCGTGCGATTCTTGTGTTCGACGCGTTCGGCATACATCACCGGCGAAGTTCTGAACGTCAACGGCGGCATGTACATGGGTTGACCGTTACCACATCGGGAACAAGGGAACAGAGGGAACCAAGGAACGGCGAAACACAGCCCGACATGCGGCATCGTCTTGTGGAGCTGCCGCCCTCGGCTGCTTTCATCGCGATGGAGTACCGCGGCCCCCCGCGGTTTTTCATGGAACACCGCGGACCTCCGCGGTTCTTCATGGAGAACAGCGGCCCCCGCTGTTTCTTCTGCACCGCGCCATTCGCACCTCCACGAGCATGCTGACGCAAACGCCGTCGACATCGCTTTTCGATCTCAACCCGAATGGAGAACGCATGCAGTCGCGCACACTGGGCGACACCGGCCTGCGAGTTTCGATCGTCGGCCTCGGCACCGTGCAAATCGGCCGACCGCAGCTCGACGACGCACGGGCCGCGCGCGTGCTCAACGCCTCGCTCGACGCGGGCATCACGCTGATCGACACGGCTGTCGGCTATGACCTGGCCGAGGAGCGCATCGGCAAGCACCTCTCACATCGCCGCGACGAATTCGTCCTGTCTAGCAAGTGCGGCTACGGCGTCGCCGGCGTCGCGGACTGGACCGCCGACTGCATCACGCGCGGCGTCGAGCAGTCCCTGCAATGCCTGCGCACGGATCGCATCGACATCATGCACCTGCACTCGTGCCCGCTCGATGTGCTGCTTCGCGGCGACGTGATCGCGGCGCTCGGCCGCGCACGCCAATCGGGGAAAATTCGCGTCGCCGCCTACTCGGGCGAGAACGACGCGCTCGATCATGCGATCGCGTGCGGCGCGTTTCAGAGCGTGCAATGCTCGGTGAACATCTGCGACCAAGCCGCGATCGAGCGTGCCCTGCCTCAAGCACGGCAACGCGGCGTTGGCGTGCTGGCCAAACGCCCACTCGCCAACGCGTTCTGGCGATTCGAAACGCAGCCGACCGGCGACTATTGCGAAGAATATTGGCGGCGAGCGCGCGCGATGAAGCTGACCTGTGGCTCGCTTTCGTGGACCGAGCTCGCCGCGCGATTCGCAGCCTACCAGCCCGGCGTCGATGCGATCATTGTCGGCTCGTCGAACGCGGCTCACGTTGAAGAAGTGATCGAGTTCGTCAATCGTGGTCCACTGCCGGCCGATGTCGACGCGTCGCTCGGCGCGGCGTTCGCGCCGCATCGGAGCGAGTGGTCTGGGCAAATCTGAGTCGGTTGCGATCCACGTCCCGCGCGCCGTGCTCCGACGTAAACCGAGAGTACCGCGGCCACCGCGGTCGCATGGAGAACAGCGGCCCTCCGCTGTTTTTCGAGCGGACGCGCGCGGTTCGCACCTCCAAGAGCATGCCGACGCAACGGCCGTAGACTTGGCACCCGAGATGAAGCACCGCGGCTCACCGCAGTTTTTTGGAGCACCGCAACCCGGCGCGGTTCTCGTGGACTGCGAAGGGCCACCGCGGCTCATGTAGATCAGCCGGAGGCAGCCGATCCACAACACCGCGCGCCCTACCGCAACGCATGCCCATCGACGACAATCGACCCGCACGACAGGAGCATCATGTGGGCAAAATGGCCATCGCGACCAAGGTCTCCGGCGATATCAAAAACTCCTCGTTCATTCGTGAGATGTTCGAACGCGGTCGGCGCATGAAAGCCGAGTTCGGCGACGACAATGTCTTCGACCTCTCGCTCGGCAATCCCAACGCCACGCCGCCGCCCGCGTTTTTCGACGCGGTGAAGGCCGTCGCCGCCGAGCATCTGCCCGCGCGACATCGCTATATGCCCAACGCCGGCTTTGACGAGTCGCGCGCCGCGGTCGCGCAGTTCCTGTCGCAGGAGTATCGCACCGAGATCGATCCCGCGAACGTCATCCTCACCACCGGCGCGGCAGGCGGGCTCAACGTCAGCCTGCGCGCGATCCTCGATCCCGGCGATGAAGTCATTGTCCTCGCTCCGTTTTTCTCGGAGTATCGCCTCTACATCGAGCAAGCCGGCGGCGTGATGATCACGGCCCAGACCGATGACAAATTTCAGCCCGACATCGACGCCATCGAGCGGGCCATCAACAGTCGCACGCGCGCGATCATCGTCAATTCGCCCAATAACCCGACCGGCGCGGTCTATTCCGATGCGACCTGCAAATCGCTGGCGATGCTGCTCAGCAAGCACGAAGTGAACGACCAGCCGATCTATCTGATCACCGACGACCCCTATCGCCGCGTGCTCTATGACCTCGATTGGTGCCCGACGCCCGTCGCGCACTATCACCGCACGCTGATCGTATCGAGCTATTCCAAAGACCTGAGCATCGCGGGCGAGCGCGTCGGCTACATCGCTGTCCCGCGTTCGATGCCCGAGCAGCAACTGCTGATCAGCGCGCTCACGATGTTGAATCGCACGCTCGGTTACGTGAACTCGCCGGCGTTCATGCAGCGCGTGGTCGCGCGCTGCGCATCCGCTCGATGCGACATCGGCGACTATCGCAACAATCGCGACGTGCTCTGCGAGGCGCTGGTCGAGTGCGGCTACGAGCTGAACGTTCCCCCCGCCGCACTCTATGCGTTCCCCAAAACACCGATCGCGGACGATCGCGAGTTCGTCGAGATTCTGGTGAAGCACCGCGTGCTGGCGGTTCCGGGGCGCGGCTTCGGTCGCGCGGGTCACATGCGGCTGAGCTTCGCCGTCGAGCCAAAGGTCGTGCAAGGCAGCCTCGCCGGGTTTCGCGCGGCGATGCAGGAAGCCCGCAATGTCGCGCCCGGCCGCTAAGGCATCGCGCGACGCGCTCTCGAAATCAACGAACCCGCCGCCGAGTGCTCGCACCCAGCGACGGGCCTCCTCGGTCTGTGTTCGCGCCCCAGGCGCGGCGCGTTACGGGCAACTGCCGCCGAAATTCGCCAACAATTGTGCCAAGTCGCTCAGGTCAACGTCGCCGTCGCCGTCGAGATCGCCCTGCGCCCGAGTTTGACCGCTCGCCGCTCCGAAATTCGCCAGCAGCGTAGAGAGGTCGCTCAGGTCGATGTCGCCATCGCCGTCCACGTCGCCGGGGCAGGGCGGTGGCGCGACGATGCCTGCACAGCCGTTGATCAACATGGTCAGATGGTCCGGCTGGAACGCGAACGCGTCATTGGTCGCCAGCAGATCCGCATCGCCATCCTGATCGAGGTCTGCCAGGTCGAGGTCGCTGACGACCGTCGCAAACATCGCGTGATTGACCGGGTTGATGAACACCCCTGCTCCGTCGTTGAGCAGCGTGTTGACTCCACCCGACGGCGTGTCAAAGCCGCGATACCCGACCGCCACGTCGCGATCGTCATCACCGTCGAAATCACCCACCACGATCACAAACGGTCGATCTGCCCCGGCCAGCGGGAACGTCCCAATCGAGCCGTTCGTGAACAGGCCGTTGTTGTTTCGGATACCCGTGATGTTGTCACTGTTCTCATTCGCGACGACCACGTCGAGGTCGCTATCGTTGTCAAAATCGAACAGCGCGATCGACACCGGACGATCCCCGCCCGACGGTGCGATGTTGAAGCCGACAATACCCGTGAAGGTTCCCGTTCCGTCGTTTCTTCGAAAGCCGACGAAGTCCGCCCCACCGAGCGGAATTACCATGTCCAGGTCCGCATCTCCGTCGATATCGCCCAGCGCGACGTCTGCCGGCCCGTTGTTTGATTGGAGTCCTTCCGGAGCGCCGAACGCACCGCCACCGAGATTCCGCAGCACGAAAATGTTCGGCGCGCCGAGGCGATCACAAATTACCGCCGCGTCCAGGTCGCCGTCCACGTCCAGGTCGCCGAAGTCAATCGCGATTGGCGAGTTCGCGACCGGAAAATTGGACGCAGCTCCGAACGTACCGTCGCCGTTGTTGAGCAGCACGGTGATGCCCGGCACCGCCGCGTTGAGCGCTACCAAGTCCTGATCGCCGTCACCATCGATGTCGATGGCCGACAGATTCCCCACGTCGATATTGATCGGCAATGGAGGAGCGAACGTGCCCGGCCCGGTCGAAAAAAGCAGGTCGATGCGATCATCGATCACCTTGCTGATCGCTATGTCGTCGCGACCGTCGCCGTTGAAGTCGGCCACCGCCGGACCCGACAATCCGAAGCCGAGCGGGATCTCGGCAATGCCGCCGGCGTCGTGGAACGTGCCCGCGGATACGCTCTCTGCGCAGCATTGAATCTGTGTCGGCGTAACGAGCGAGCTGCCGACGATCTCGGTCTGAATCGAGAACGCGAGCTGCACCTCCACGCCGTCCGACACAAATCCGCCCGCCAACACGCCGCCGCCGTCGAAGATACCGATCGTCTGCACAAGCTGGTTGTTCTGAAACGACAAGTCGTACTCCGACAAAATCGTCGCCGCCTGCGGCCCGCCGTCGGCGAGCTGCACTGTTGTCGCAAATGCCAGCGGCGCGACGCCGCCCGACATTTCCAAGTCGCCCTCGATCTCGATCGCGCCGTCAAACTGATCGAGAAACGCGCCGCCTGGACCGTTGTTGAAGACGTCGATTGTCCCCGGCGTGCCGAAGCAATCGCCGAAGTGACCACGCATGTTGCGCAAATTGATCGTGATGCCCATCATCGACAACGGCGCGTCGGTCGCCGCCATTTCGAACGCCTCGACCCGCCCCGTCACGATTTGGGTTGTGAACAGGTCGGCCGGCACCGACGGCATGTCCGATAGCGTGACAATCGACCGTGCGCTGCCCGACATCTGTACCGTGGCCGAGCTCTCGGACATGAGCTGCCCGCCAATCAGCAGTCGCATGGTCACCTGAGCGTCGCGTTGAAATGTGTAGTTGCCGCCGATTTCGACGTCCGCAAGAGCGACGCCGACGAGTGCCGTCGCCGCAAATAATCCGCAAGTTCGCATCGTCCATCCTCGCAGGTGGTTCCGCTTGGGCCGTCGTCGCACGCGACGAGAATCGGCCGCCGGCGCGCCACACCGGCTCGCCGGAAGTGAACGCACCGCCGGTGGCAGGCTCGGCTCAAAAATCCAGATCGGGGAAGGGAATCGACCGAGAATCGGGCCGTTTGCAAACAAACACGCCACGCCAAGCGAATTTCTCGCTCGGCGTGGCGTAATCAATCGACATCCGTTCAGGCCGCGAAACCTACGGACAGGACGCACCAAAACGCGCCAGCAACTTCGACAGGTCGCTCAGGTCAACGTCGCCGTCGCCATCGAGATCGCCTTCGTTGCATTCGACACCCTCGGTTGCGCCAAACAGGCTGAGCAGCCGCGACAGGTCAGTCAGGTTGACCTGCGAATCACCATTTAGGTCGCCGACGCAAACGCTCAGCGTCGCCGCTGCGCTGGTCACGTCGCCGCACGGATGACCAACCACGACGCGA
The DNA here is from genome assembly GCA_046155505.1 of Phycisphaerae bacterium. Classification (GTDB taxonomy): domain Bacteria; phylum Planctomycetota; class Phycisphaerae; order UBA1845; family Fen-1342; genus JBJXFK01. Next base: position 423 of record JBJXFK010000021.1, on the reverse strand, counting down.
TACGTCGCCGCATCCGCCGCGCCGACCGGATCGATGGTCAGCGTGTCAGTCGTCGCGCCGCTGATATTGCCGCCATCGGCCAGCGGCAGAGTGTCGCGCGTCCACTGGTAGGTCAGCGGCGGCGTGCCCGTCGCGACAACCGTGAACTGTGCGATGCACCCCGAACCTGCGGTCGTCGAGAGCGGCTCCTGCGTAATCGTCGGCGCACCGTTCACCGTGAGTTCGGCGGTACTACTGGTCACGTTGCCGCAAGCATTGCTCGCGACGCAGTTGTAGTCCGTGGCCACGTCACCAGGGCCGGCGGGGTTGATGGTCAGCGTCGCGGTCGTCGCGCCGCTGACGTTTCCGCCATCGACGAGGTTGGTCGTGCCGCGTCGCCACTGGAACGTCGTCGCGCCGCTCGCGGTGATCGAGAACGACGCC
>JBJXFK010000366.1:0-12961 GCA_046155505.1 Phycisphaerae bacterium | reverse complement strand
ACCTGGGTTGCGTGTACTTGGATCAGGGGAAGTTGGAGACGGCGGTCGAGAAGATCGGCCGCGCGGTGCAAATCGATCCGCTGGATGCGCCGGCGTGGAACAACCTGGCGATCGCACAGGATCAGCTCGGCAAGCGTGACGAGGCGCTGTCGAGTTTGCAACGGGCGGTGAAGGTGCGGCCCGATTATGCGGCTGCGCACGATCGGTTGGCTTCGCTCTATTCGCGGCTGGGCAGGTATGCGGAGGCGGTGACGCAACTGCGCACGGCGATAGCGGCGGCGAGCGATGAGCGCGACAGGCTGGCGCTACGGCACGGGCTGGCGCGCGTGCTCGCGAGTTGCCCGGACGCGGCGGTTCGTAGCGGCGTCGAGGCCGAGCAGATCGCGACGGCGGTGATCGAGGCGACGCAGCGACAGGTGCCGGACACGTTTGACACGCTGGCGATGGCGCTGGCGGCTCAGGGGAAATTCGAGGCGGCTGTGCAGACGGCAACGACGGCGATGGCCATGTTTCGACAAGCGGGGAATCAGCAGGCGGCCGAGGCGGTGGGGCAGCGGGTCGAACGATATCGAGCGGGAAAGCGGGTGGATGAAAATTGAGGCGGGGCTGCTCGAACGGTCGGCGTCGTCGATCGCATGCCGACGCGAACGGCCGTCGGCATGGCACCCGCGCCGCTCGCGCGCCCGGGGCAGATGCTCGGGCTGTGTACAGCCTGAAGCCGGAGTATGCCACCCGCAGCTCGTCGCGGCGTCGGGGTGCAACGGCTATATTTGCGGGATGCAGAAGCGGATTGCGCTATTGGGTTCGACCGGATCGATCGGCAGTTCCGCGCTGGAAGTGATCGCCCAGTTGCAGCCGAGTTTGTGCGTTGCCGGCCTTGCTGCCGGGAGCAACTGGCTCGGTCTGGCCCAGCAGGCGCAGCGCTTTCGCCCGAAGGTTGTCGCCATCGGCGACCACGCGGCGTATGACGATTTGAAAAAGGCCGTTCCGGCCGGGACGAAGGTACTGGCCGGGCCGGAGGGGCTGGTCGAACTGATCGGCGAAAGCGATGCGAACTATGTGCTCGCGGCGGTGGTCGGGGCAGCGGGTTTGCCGGCGGTGCTCGCGGCGGTGCAGCTTGGGCTGGAGATTGGGCTGGCGAACAAAGAAAGCCTGGTCGTCGCCGGGGCGATTTTGATGCCCCTCGCGCGCAAGACGGGCAGCAAGCTGATCCCGGTGGACAGCGAGCATTCGGCGATTTTTCAGGCGCTCCAAGCAGGGCGACCGAGCGAGGTGTCGAAAATCTACCTCACCGCGTCGGGCGGGCCGTTCCGCGAGTGGCCGGCCGAGCAGATCGCGGGCGCGACGCTTCAGCAGGCGTTGCAGCACCCCACCTGGTCGATGGGGCCGAAGATCACGATCGACAGCGCGACGATGATGAACAAAGCGCTCGAAGTGATCGAGGCGCACTACCTGTTCGACATGCCGGTTGAAAAAATTGATGTCCTGATCCACCCCGAATCGATCGTCCACTCGATGGTGGAGTATGTGGACGGCTCGGTGATCGCCCAACTGGGCATTCCGGACATGAAAACGCCGATTCAATATGCTCTTACGTATCCGCGGCGTGTGGCCGGCATCGCGCCGCTGCTGAATTGGAAGACCGTGAAGTCGTTGCGGTTTGAACCGCCGTGCGCGAAGCGCTATCCGGCGCTGGCGATCGGGTTCGAGGCGGCGCGGCGCGGCGGCAGTGCCGGCGCGGTGTTCAACGCCGCGAACGAGGCGGCGGTCGAGCGGTTTCGCCGAGGCGAGATCGCGTTCGGACGGATCGCGGAAATCACCGGCGAGGTGCTCGCGCGACATCGCACTGTGGACATGCCGACGCTGGATGAATTGATGGAAGCCGACGCGTGGGCGCGTCGTGAGGGATCGCAATGCACGGATCGCTGAACGGGTTTTCGAGTTTGCTGGCACAGTCGTCGCTGACGGACCTGCTGCTTGGGTCGTGGTACCTGTTCGTCGCGCTGCTGATGCTGACGGCGATCGTTTTCTTTCACGAGCTGGGGCACTTTCTGGCCGCGAAGTGGATGGGCGTGCGCGTCGATCGTTTCGCGGTCGGGTTCGGCAAGCGACTCTTCGGCTATCGCGCCGGCGAGGGATTCACGCTTGGCGGCCGGCCCAATTACACCAATGCGCAGCTCGCGGCGCGCGGGTATGGGGAGACCGATTATTGCCTGAATCTGCTGCCGCTCGGCGGCTATGTGAAGATGATGGGCGAGGATGATTTCATCGAGGACGAGAAGACCGGCGAGCTGCGCATCGGTGACGACCCGCGGGCCTACCCGAATCGGCCGGTCGGAGCGCGGATGATCGTGGTGTCGGCGGGTGTGATTTTCAACATTCTGTTCGCGGCGCTGCTGCTGATGGCCGTGTATTTGTTTGGGCGACCGGTATTGGCCCCGGTAGTGGGACCGGTAGCGGCGCAGAGCAGCGCATATGGCAAGTTGCTGCCGGGCGATCGGATTCTGGAAATGGATGGAACGCCGACGCGCACGTTTCTGGACATCCTGACCGGCGGCGTGTTCAGCGACGGCATCGTCGATGTGAAACTGCAGCGCGGCGGCGCGACTCAGACCATCAAACTCGATGTGCCCAAACACCCACGCGAGAATTTGCGGCTGATTGAGGTGTTGCCGCAGATCACGACCAAGCGCACGATTGATGGCTACGCGGTTGCCGGAAAAGAGAACTTGCTCGCGGGCGACACGATTCGCGCGGTCGACGGCGTGGCGGTGAACACTTCGGAACAAGTGCTCGCCGTGTTTCAGCGGAGCGGCGGGCGGGTGCTCGAACTGGAAGTCGAGCGACCGTCGAAAAATAAGGGCGAGCCGGCGAAAACGGTAACCGTGTATCAGCGGGCGCAGATCAATCTCGCGCCGGCGAGTCTCGCCGGTGATCGCCGCGGACATGTGTTCGACGACAGTAATCTGCTTGGTTTCAAACCGCGTCGTGCGGTGGGAAATGTTGAGCCAGGGCAGCCCGCGCAGCGCTCCGGTTTTCTGCGCGGCGACGTCATTGTCGAGTGGGGCGGATTGCTGAACCCCACGTACGAAGAGTTGGTCGATGTCATCACCGACAATCCGGGCAAGCCGATCGACGCGAAGGTGCTGCGTGTCGATCAGGTGGTTGCGTTGACGGTGACGCCGACCAATCCGATCAACATCGTCGGCGGAGAGCCGCAGCGACCGATGGTGGGCCTGCGCTTTGACGGGCGTTGGGAGGATGATCAGCCGATCGTGAGCGACATCGCGACCGCTACGCCTGCAGCGACGATTCAGATGCCGCGCGGCTCGCGGATTGTGTCGTTCGACGGCAAGCCGACTGCAAACTGGATCGACGTGGTGAACGCGGCGCTCGCTGCGGCCGGGCGATCGGTCGAGGTGCGTTACCGCGCGGGCGATCAGGAAGTCGCGACGACGCTGGTCGTGCCGAGCAGCATGGTTAACGAGCTAATGCTGCCGCCGGGGACGATGATCTGGGCGGTCGACGGCAAGAAAGAGGTCGAGCTGGCCAGCGCGGCCGGTGCGAAAAAGACTTACTCGGTCGCGAACAATAGCGCGGTGATTCGCGAGTACTTGCAGACGCGTCTGGGCGAGACGGTGAAGCTAACGTGGAGCCCAGGACTGTTCGAGGCGCCGCGCGAAACCGAGTTCGCGGTACGCGCGGACAACGTCGATCCGTGGCAACTGCGAATGGACTTTACGTTCGATTTTGCGTCGTTCGAGCCGCTTTTCGAAACGTTGAGTGCGAATGGAAATCCGCTCCTGGCGATGCAGATGGGTGGCGAATTCATTGTCGGCATCATTCGGCAGAGCTATTTGTCGATGCTTCGGATCGCAACGCGCGACATGGGCGTGCAGAACATGTCCGGGCCGATCGGAATCGCTCGCGCGGGGATGCAGGTGGCGAGCGCGGGCTTTGTGGACATTTTCATCTTCATGGCGATGCTGTCGGTCGGTCTGGCGGTGATGAACTTTTTGCCGCTTCCGGTGATGGACGGCGGGCAGATGGTGTTTCTGCTGATCGAGAAAGTTCGCGGCAAGCCGCTGAATTTCAAGGTGCACATCATCACGACACTGGTGGGTTTGGCGGCGATTTTGATTGTGTTCGTGTTTGTGACGGTGCAGGATATCGGCAAGCTGCTGAGTGGGTCATGAGAAGTATCGAGTAGCGCGTAGCGAGTGAAGAGAAACCGCACCCCGATCCGAACCCGAATCCGAACCCGTAGCGCGAGCGACGGGGTGGCGTTGTTAGAGTGATGAGTAGCGAATATCGAGTAGCGAGTGACGAGGCGAAGTGCGCGTCCCAACTCGCTACTCGCTACTCGATACTCTAAACTGTCGCGGCATGGAGGCTGGACGTGTCTACGCAGAAGAACCGCCCCGTACTTTTCGAACTGGTCAAGAACCGCGCGAGTTCCGTCGCGACGACGTGGCGCGCGCCGCTGCCGGCGAAGTTGCAGGCCAAGCAGCGCGCCGCCGAAGGCGATGCCCCCGCCGCGCAGACCGTCGCGCCGGTGCGTGCGCCGGCGGAGCAATCGTCGTGGTCGCTGCCGTTGCCGGGATTGGCGTACGAAGTTTCCGGCGGGCAGATCCGGGTCGGCATGAACATGACCGCGGCGATCATCGCGGGCGTCGTCCTGCTGGGCTTGCTGCTCGTCGCTTTCCAGATTGGGCGGAGCACGGCGAGCCCGGCAACGGTAACGCCCGGTGGTGGTTCGGCAGCGACGACCGCGCCCGCGACCACGGACAAGCAGACGGTTGCCACGCCACCGGGCGCCGGCGATCGCGAGAAAGTGCATACGCCGGTGCGCACGCCCGATCAAACGAGCGATCGGCGTGTGAACGATCCGCCGGTGCGGCGTGATGGCGGAGATGCAAAGGTTGATCCTCGTGCGACGGAAAGCGGCCGCACTGGAACGCCCCCGAGCGTGACGCCGACACCGAGTCCGACAACGCTGCCGAGTTCGGCAAAACCGGCGCCCGAGACTGCCAAGCCGCCGACCGATCCGGCACCGGTAACGCCGGACATGAAAAAGGGCTATCACTATCTTGTGATCCAGCACTTTCGCAAAACCGACAGCGAGAAGGCGGACGCCGCCGCGAGATTCCTGATCGCAAATGGCGTTCCTTGCGCGGTGCAGAGCATGAAGGCCGACATTCGCGTGATTGCGACCGATGCGTTCTTGATCACCGGCCAGAAAGAGCCTCAGCGAAAAACCGAGCAGGGTCGGGCAAATGACATGATCCGCCGCGTAAAGCAGCTTGGCAAAGAATTCGCCAAGACGCATGGATATGCGTTTGATCAGTGCGAATTGCGCGAGCTGAAGTAGCAACGCCGAAGGCTGAAGGCCGAATGCCGATGGCCGGAAGTTCGCGGTGCGCGCAGTTCTGCTTTCGGCCTTAGACCTTCCACCTTCGGCCTTCCCAGCGGTTGAGGCATCGATGAAGCGTCCCACCCACGGCGGCGGATTTCAGGCTCTGCGATACAGCCTGCGCATGGCCCGCCGGGCGGGGGGCGCTTGGAAGTTCTATCAGGCGTTGCGCTCGAAGAACGCTTGCAAGACCTGCGCGCTCGGCATGGGCGGGCAATCCGGCGGCATGGTCAACGAGCATGGCGGCTTTCCCGAAGTTTGCAAAAAGTCGATGCAGGCGATGGTGGCCGACATGCAGGGCCGCATCCGGCCGGAGTTTTTTCAGAAGTATGCCTTCGCCGAATTGCGGTCGCTGACGCCGCGCGAGCTGGAGGCGTGCGGCCGGCTGAATGACCCGCTCTACGCCGGCCCGGGCGACACGCACTATCGCCCGATCACTTGGGATGAGGCGATGGATCGCTGCGTCGCGCGGCTGAAGGCCGCACTTCCCGATCGCAACTTTTTCTATTTCAGCGGCCGCGCCAGCAACGAGGCTGCGTTCTTGTGGCAGGTCTTCGCTCGGCTCTACGGCACGAACAACGTCAACAATTGCAGCTACTACTGCCATCAGGCCAGCGGCGTCGGCCTGCGCGACACGCTCGGCACCGCGACCGCGACCGTCTCGCTCGACGACGTCGAGAAGTGCGATCTGTTCATCCTGATCGGCGCGAATCCGTCGAGCAATCACCCGCGGCTGATGGCGTCGCTCGATCGTCTGCGCCGGCGGGGTGGCAAAGTGATCGTGATCAACCCGCTGCGTGAAGTCGGACTGGTGAACTTTCGCGTGCCTTCCAGCGTTCGCAGCATGTTGTTCGGATCGCCGATTGCGAGCCAGTATTTGCAGCCGCACATCGGCGGCGACATCGCGCTGCTGTGCGGCATGGCCAAGCACCTGTGCGAGATGGAAGTGGCGCACTGGGACCAGCCGGTGAAGTGGGGCCACCACGAGGACGACGCGGCGACGCAGCAGGCCATGCGCGAAGCCGCTCCGATCGCGGCGTCGTTTGTTGAATCGTCCTGCGAGCATTACGACGCATGGGTCGAGCACCTGGCCGCGACCGATTGGGAGACGATCGAGCGCGACTCGGGCGTCACGCAAAGAGAGATCGAGGACGCCGCGTTTGCGTATGCGCACAGCAAAGCAACGATTTTCGGCTGGACGATGGGCATCACGCATCACGAGCACGGCGTCGACAACGTGCGTGCGATCGTCAATCTCGCGCTAATGCGCGGCATGGTCGGAAAACCCGGCGCGGGGCTGCTGCCGATTCGCGGCCATAGCAATGTGCAGGGCGTCGGCTCGGTCGGCGTGGTGCCGCAGCTCTCGCCGCCGATGGTCGCGGCGCTGGAGCGCGAGCTGGGTGTGAAGCTGCCTACGACGCCGGGGGTAGATACGCTGGCCGGCTTGGAGACGATGAACCGCGGCGAGATTCAGAATTTGTGGGCGCTGGGCGGGAATTTGTACGGCGCATCGCCGGATGCGAAGTGGACCGAGGCGGCTTTCGCAAAGGCCGAGTCGGTGGTGTACGTTTCGACGACGTTGAACACGGGGCACGCTTGGGGGCGTGGGCGAGAGACGTTGATCCTGCCCGCGAAGGCACGCGACGAAGAATCGCAGGCGACGACGCAAGAGTCGATGTTCAATTTCGTGCGATTGAGCGACGGCGGGCCGGCGCGCCTGCCGGGGCCGCGGAGCGAGGTGGAACTGGTCGCCGAAATGGGCAAGCGCATTCTCGGTCCCGAGAGTCCGCTCGACTGGCGCGAGATGGAGCGACACGTCAACATTCGCAAGCTGATCGCGGCTGTCGTTCCGGGATACGGTCCACTCGGTCAGATCGATGCGACCAAGAAGGAGTTCGAGATTGCTGGGCGTGTAATGCACGCGCCGGCGTTCAACACGGCGAGCGGTAAGGCACAATTCCGCGTGCCGAAGCTGCCGGATCTCACGCTGCCTGCCGCCGATGCGCCTGACGCGATCGTGGTGCGGCTCGCGACGATTCGCAGCGAGGGGCAGTTCAACACGGTCGTGTATGAGGACGAGGACATCTATCGCGGCGTCGATCGGCGCGATGTGATTCTGCTGCACGCCGACGATCTGCGGCGACTCGGCATTCGCGAGAACGATCGCGTGACGGTGCGCAGCAGCGCGGGCGAGATGCGCGGCATTCATGCACGCGGGTTTGATATTCGAGCCTGCAATGCGGCGATGTACGGGCCCGAGGCGAACGTGCTCATCCCTCGCGTCGCGGATCGTGAGAGCAAGACGCCGGCGTTCAAGAACATTCGAATCACGGTGATCGCGGAGCGCGGGACGGCGAGCGGCATGGCGTTGCCCGTCGTTTGACGATCGAGATGCAACGCGCTTGACCGCCTGCCCGCGTTGCCGCGATGATCTCGCATCGACGACTTGCGGCTTGCAGGCGTCGAGCAAACTCGAATCACCAGCGGAGAGCGTGGCCATGGCCGTCCCGAATGATCGCAAATATCTCGAGTCGCACGAGTGGTTCAAAGTCGCGGGCGACGTGGTGACGATTGGCATCACCAAACATGCAGCCGATGAGCTGACCGACATCACCTACGCGCAGCTTCCGGCCGTCGGGGCGACGGTCAGCGCGGGCAAGCCGTTCGGCGAGGTCGAGTCGGTCAAGGCGACGAGCGACATCTACACGGCGGTCAGCGGTACGGTGACGGAAGTGAACAAGCGCTTGGCCGACGAGCCGGGTTTGCTGAACACCGATCCGTTCGAGAGCGGTTGGATGATCAAGGTGAAATGCAGCGATACGTCGCCGCTCGAAAAACTGCTCGACGGTACGGCGTATGGGAAGCTCATCGGATATTGAGATGTAGGGTGGGCATTGCCCACCATTCGCCGCGTTTCCGATCGAGCACAAAATGGTGGGCGATGCCCACCCTACGTGCGTCGTGCGTTTCGCGAACTGAGGATCAGCCAGCCGAGCACGCTGGCGAGAATGATCGGCCCGCCGATGAGCGTCGCCGGCGGAATCGCCTCGCCGACGATTAGCAGCGTGAGCACCGGGTTGAGCACCGGTTCGAGCAACGTGATCAGCGACGCTTTGTACGCCTCGACGCGCTGCAGGCCCCATTGAAAAATCGCGTACGGCAGCGAGAATTGCACCGCAGCCATGAGCGCGATGACCGCGAGTTGCTTGGGCGGCACTTCGGCAATTCCCATCGCCAGCACCACCGGCAAGAGCAGCAAACCCGAGCCGATGAAGTTCATAGCGACGACAGTTGTCGCATGCACACCGCGCAGGCCGCGGAGAATGACCGTGAGCGCGCCGTATCCAGCCCCGGCGAGCAGCGCGAGCGTGAGCGCCGCGGTCTGCGATCCGCCGTTGCCGATGAAGATAATCGCCACGCCGACCATTGAGAGCAGTAGCACGACGCCCTCGCTCCAGCGTGGCCGTTCGCTCAGGATCAGTGGCGACAGCAAGAACACCACAAGTGGCGAAACGTATTGCAGGACGATCGCGTTCGCCGCGGCGGTCATGGTCGTCGCCACCACGAAGCAGGCGGTCATGAGCGTGAACGCGATCACCGATGCGATCGGCCAGCGCGGCGCGACGACGGCCAGCGAGCGGCGATTCAGAAATCCCGGAATCAGAAACAGCGCCCCGCCGATGAGCGAGCGATAGCACGCGATGGTCAGACCGTGCGCGCCGGCGGCGTCGCCGGTGGCTTGGTTTGCGAGCTTGATGAGTGGTCCGTTGAGGCTCCAGAGCATGGCGGCGAGCAGTAATGCGATGACGCCGGCGGTTGCTTGCGAGATGCGGCTGGGTTGTGCGTCGTTCATTCGGCGAATCGTAGTCGGGCGGTGCGGCGCTGCCACATGCATCGGTGATGGACGAACGAAATTGATGCAAGCCGCGTGCGAGTCGGGATAAGATGCACGCGGAAAATTCGAGAGGGAGATTGGCAGAGAGCATGTCGCACCGCGTCACACCCGACATGGTTTTGCACGGCTATTGCGTCGGCGTGTTTCCGATGGGGCACGCCAACGACATGATTACGTGGCATGAGCCGGACCCGCGCTGCGTTTTTGAATTCGAGCGATTCAAACTGAGCCGCAGCTTACGGAAGACGGTCGAACGAAATGTGTTTGACGTGCGCGTGAACAGCGCGTTCGAGCAGGTAATGCGGGCGTGCGGCGATCGGCGCGAGGGCACATGGATCACGCGGCGGATTCTGGATTTGTATTGCGAACTACACGGGCAGGGTTTCGCGCACAGCGTTGAATGCTGGAAGGACGAATCGCTCGTCGGCGGGCTATACGGCGTGGCAATCGGGGCGGCGTTTTTTGGCGAATCGATGTTTCACCGCGCGACCGATGCGTCGAAAGTCGCGCTCGTGCATTTGATTCGGCGGCTGCGTGAGCGCGGCTATGTGCTGCTTGATACGCAATGGTCAACGCCGCACCTGGCGAGCCTCGGCGCGGTGCAGATTGCGCGGGATGAGTATCTGGCGCGGCTGGAGGTGGCGGTGCGGCAGCCGCGGAGTTTCACGGATGAGTCGCCGGAGGTGGGGATGGTGGAGAGTAGCGAGTAGCGAGTAGCGAGTTGGGACGATCGTTTACGCGCTGCGATCGATAGTCGATGCTCGATCGTCCGCGCGCCCAGCAAGTTACCCCGTCGCTTGCGCTCCGGGTTTGGATGGGGCGCACGCTGCGCGTGCGTTCACTCGCTGGCGCGTCGCGTTCGGATCGCTGGCGCGATGCAAGCCGAAGCGGTTTCTCAACTCGCTACTCGCTACTCGATACTCGCTACTCCCTGGCCTTGGCTTTCACTTGCTTGGCCATTGTCTGATACACGCGCGGCGGCAGGCCGTGGCCGGCGCCTTCAATCAGTTCAACATATGCGTCGCTGTCGAGTGTTTTCAGTGTGTCGCGAAGCTTGAGGAACGCCCCGTCGAGATAGAAATCGTCGCGGTCGCCGCAGAAGAGGTGCAGCTTGCCGGCGAGCTTCGGCCCGAGCGTCTTCCAATCGCGTTCCAACGTCAGGCGGATGTCGTAGCGTTTCCAATACTCAGCGACTCTCGGATCGAGCTTGCCGGTTGACCAATTCCAAAGCATCACCGGCTGCCCGTCGTCGCCGCGCGGGCCGAAGACGGCGCAGAACGAATACAACTGCCCGCCGCGACCAAGCACCGCTTCCATGTCGCAGAAGCGGCGCGCGGGCCAGGCTTTGCGGCGGCCACTGGCGCGGGCGATCGGTCGCGGCGAGCCGTCGGGCATGTCGAAAAAATTGAGCCATTCGTCGTAAATGTCGATTGTCTGAAACGCGGTGAAATCGACCGGATCCGGCGATGAGGACCATGTGCCGCCGAATGCGTCGGGATAGGTGACTTGCAGCCACAGACTGCTCCAACCGCCGGAGGAGTGACCGGTGACGAATCGTGCGGCGGCGGTCGGGCGTAGGCGAAACTCGCGTTCGAGATGCGGGATCAGCTCTTCGACGAGAGCGCCGCCCCACGGACCGGTGTTGGCCGAATCGGCGAATACGCAATGTCCGGCGAAGCAGTCGGGGTCGAGATAAACGACAACGGCGTCGAGGCCTTCGTGGGCGAGCATACTGACGAGGCCGGTCGCCGACGCGCCGTGCTTGATGGTGCCGCCGAAGCCGGGAATGGTGTAGACCGTGGTGAATTTGCGGTCTTTGTCGTCAGCATATGTCTCGGGGAGTGCGATTACGGCGCGCATCGGCACGTCACGCTTGAAGAACTTGCTGAGTTTGTCGCTGCGAAACGTGACGTATTTCAGCGCGTCGGAATCGGTCAGTATGTGCTGCGGCACGCGCTTCGCGATTTTCAGTTCGATCGCGCCGGGCGTCGCGGGATCGTGTTCATGCGTGATGATTTCGCTGACGCCGTTGCCCGGCGCACCGACTACAACGTGCGACATGCCGTTGAGGTCAATTGCGGCTTGGACGCGATACTCTCCAGCCGGTAGGTCGGTGAGCGGCGTCGGGTAACCGCGTGCTTTTGCGGCGTCGAGCTGGATGGCGTCGCCGGGCTTCCAGTTGCGCACTTCTTGCGAGAAGAACGGGTCATTGCCGAACCAGCTCGGGCCGTCGACGGGGTCGCCGCGCTGGCCGGTCATGAACATGACGAACACGCGGCCGGTGTAGGGTTTGTCGCTCACGGCGGTGTCGAACGAGATTGAAATTGTCGGCGGCGCGGCGGACGAGGAGGCGACGAGAGCGGCGGTGATGAACGCATATGTGAGTTGTCGAGTGAATTTCATCGGGGTTTTGTATGCAGGCGAGCAAGAAACCGCAATACTGCGGGCGCGTAGCACCCGAGTGTAGCACCCGCTATTCACTGGTGACCCGAGAGCACCCGATCTGGCACCCGCTGATAGCGGGTGCCACACAATTGCGAGCGCACGCAAAGAAAATCGGCGGAGCATCGCCCCTCGCGTAGATGCTCCGCCGTTCACAGGTGACAGCCGTCAAGCCGACTGCCCAGCTTTGTCGTACTTGTCTTAGCGGCGACGCAGCATGGCCAGCGCGCCCAGCGCCAGCAGGCTGAGCGTCGTCGGCTCAGGAATTTGGCCGCGAATGGCACCGGCAGGATGCTCGAACGTGTGAACGTTTACATAGAACCCGGTCGGATTCGAGAGCACGTTCGCGAGATCGATGTCGGCCATTGGTCCGCCGGTCATGCTCGTGCCGAAGTCGACGACGACCGGGCCGTTAGCGCCGGCGGGGGCCGAGTGAATGTGCCAGAAACGGATTGGCACCTGAATATTCGACACGACCAGATTCCATGACACAGTCGGCGGCGACACGCTGTCGTCGATCGTCAGCGTTGCGGTGCCCGATCCGTCCGGATCCGGGACGACCGGCGCGACTTCGTTCGCGCCGCTGAGCTGAACGGTGTAAACCACGACTGCTTGAGCTGTCGCTGCGGCGCCGAGCGCGGTAGCGAGAACAATTCCCTTCCAAATTCCCATCGCAAATTCTCCAAAGGTGTGAACCGGAGCAGATCGACAAACCTCAACCCCGAAGTTCGTCTGCGCAGAAAGAGCGACTGAACGACGCATCACGGAGCGCGTAGATCGCTAACCGCCGTGCGTCGAATATTCCGCCGTTAAGTGTATGTCCGGGCGCAGACCCTGTATTGCGAAAATGGCGCGGCAGGTGGAACTCTTCGCGACAGATCGTAAGTCAGGACCAAAAATGGACTTATGTCACACCGTGCCACAGCTTGCGCCGGGAGAAACGGCTCGCCCGACGGACATCTCGGCCAAAGTTGGATTGGTTGTTGTTGCGGGCGCGACTTCCGAGCGGAGAACGCTGTAAGCATCTGTACAAAAATAGCTTACGGTGAATTTCGTTGATTGTCGCACGCATCTTGATTCCCGCCGCCCGGCGGATAGACTTCGTTGAAGCATCAGGGATGATGTTTCCGTAGCTCAATTGGATAGAGCGCCGCCCTCCGAAGGCGGAGGTTGTGGGTTCGAACCCCGCCGGGAACGTGCGCCACGCTTGC
>JBJXFK010000321.1:0-17041 GCA_046155505.1 Phycisphaerae bacterium | reverse complement strand
GGTCGAGCGTTTGGACTTCCTCGCCGAAGTGACTGAACACGAAGCCGCGTTGTTGCGGATTTACGGCCGCCTGCGTCCGGGCAACCCGCCGCAGATCGACAAGGCCCGCGCCCTGTTCAAAGAGAAGTTCTTTGATGAGAACCGCTATCGCCTTGGCAAGGTTGGCCGGTTCCGCATCAACCGCAAGTTCAACATGGACATTCCCGAAGATGTGATGCACATCCGGGCTGAGGATTTCCTCGCGGTGATCCGCTACATCCTCGACCTGCGCTCCAAGCGGGAGAACGCTCACGTCGATGACATCGATCACCTGGGCAACCGTCGCCTGCGCACGCTTGATGAACTGGCTGTCGAAGAAATGCGCAAGGGCTTCCTCAAGTTGCGGCGTACCGTTCAGGAACGCATGAGCGTGAAGGAACCAGATGAGTTGGCCAAGGTCGCTGACTTGGTGAACAGCAAGAGTATTTCCAGCGCGATCGAATTTTTCTTCGGCCGCAGCGAATTGTCGCAGGTCGTCGATCAGACGAATCCGCTTTCGATGCTGGTACACGAACGCCGTCTTTCCGCGCTGGGACCCGGCGGCTTGAACCGCAAGCGAGCGGGATTCGAAGTGCGCGACGTTCACATTTCGCACTATGGCCGCGTTTGTCCGATCGAAACGCCCGAAGGCGTGAACATCGGTCTAATCGCGTCGCTCGGCATTTTCAGCTCGGTCGATGAGTACGGATTCCTGATCACGCCGTATCGACCGGTCGACAAGGCCAAAGTAACCGCGGAAGTCGTGTACCTGCGCGCCGATGAGGAAATGCGTTCGACGCTCGGCCCGCCGGACGTGCTCACGCCGCAGAACGACGGCATCGAGTTGCCTGATCTGATCGAAACGGAAGAGTATCTCAAGAAGCGTCGCGGGCCGATTGATCGCAAGACGACCAAGGTAAAGGACGACATCGTTCTGGCTCGCGTGCAGGGCGACCTGAAGCAGGTCATCGCCGAGGAAGTGAATTACGTCGATATCTCGCCCAAGCAGACGGTCGGCGTGTCGGCGGCGCTCATTCCGTTCCTCGAACATGACGACGCGAACCGCGCACTCATGGGTTCGAACATGCAACGCCAGGCGGTGCCGCTGGTGCGCACCGATCCGGCGGTGATCGCGACCGGGATGGAGCGCAGCGTCGCCGAGAACAGCGGCATGCTGGTTCGCGCGCGGCGCAGCGGCAAGGTGACCGCGGTCGACGCGACACGGATCGTGATCGACGACACGGATGAATACGAACTTCGGAAGTTTGTCGGTTTGAACGAGCGCACCTGCCAGAACCAAAAGCCGATCGTCGCGGTCGGTGAGAAGGTGAAAGCGGGGCAGACGATCGCCGACGGTGCGAGCACCGAGAATGGCGAGTTGGCGCTGGGTCGCAACGTGCTCGTCGCGTTCATGACGTTCGACGGCTACAACTTCGAAGATGCGATCCTGATCAACGAGCGGCTGGTGAAGAATGACTCGTTCACGAGCATTCACATCGAGTCGCACGATATCGAGATTCGCGAGACCAAACTGGGACGCGAGGAGTTCACGCGCGACATTCCGAATGTCAGCGAAAAGGCCCTGCGCAATCTCGACGAGCGCGGCATCGTGCGCGTCGGTACGCGCGTCGGCCCCGGCGATATTCTGGTCGGCAAGGTCAGCCCCAAGAGCAAGACCGAGCTGAGCCCCGAGGAAAAGCTGCTGCACGCGATCTTCGGCCGCAGCGGCGAGGACGTGAAGAACGATTCGCTTGAACTGCCGGCGGGGCAGGAAGGCGTGGTCATCGGGGCCAAGCACTTCAGCCGCCGCACGCACCTCGGCGAAGATGCCAAAAAGACAATCGATGCCGAAATGAAGGCGTATCAGCAAGGCTCGGACGAAAAGCGCATCAAGCTGTTCAAGCGCATGTGCGAGCAGATCGAGGGCGTCACCGAGCAGGTGATGATCGACCCGAACACGCGCCAAAAGGTCGGCAAGAGCGAGAACCCGGAAGTCATTCTCGAACAGATCGAGAACTACCGCATCGACTGGGTCAAGCCGGCGAGCGCGCGGGCCGAGTGCGAGGTGATTTACAAGCAGTTCTGGCCCAAGATCGAGGGTCTGGCGGTCGAAGCCGAACGCAAGCTCGGCCACATGAAGCGCGGCGATGAACTGCCCAGCGGCGTGCTCGAAATGGTCAAGGTCTATGTCGCGACGAAGCGCACGTTGAGCGTGGGCGACAAGATGGCCGGTCGGCACGGCAACAAGGGTGTCATCGCCAAGATCATGCCCGAAGAGGACATGCCGTTCCTGGCCGATGGTACGCCGGTGGACATCGTGTTGAATCCGCTCGGCGTGCCGAGCCGCATGAACGTCGGCCAGATTCTCGAGACGCACCTGGGCTGGGCGGCGGCGGTGCTGGGCATGCAGGTCATTACGCCTGTGTTCGACGGCGCGACCGAGCAGCAGATTCGCGAGTGCATCAAGAAGGCCAACACGCACGTTCGCGAGCGGCAGAAGGACGTCGCCGCGGTGCAGGTGGCGGGCAAGTCGCACGAGCTGCTGGTCGAAATGCCGCTGAGCCACAAGATCGGCGTCTATGACGGTCGCACGGGCGAGAAATTCGATCAGCCAGTGACGGTGGGCTACATCTATATGTTGAAGCTGCACCACCTGGTCGACGACAAGATTCACGCGCGGAGCACGGGCCCATACAGCCTCATCACCCAGCAGCCGCTGGGCGGAAAGGCGCGTACCGGCGGTCAGCGCTTCGGCGAAATGGAAGTGTGGGGTCTGGAAGCGTACGGCGCGGCTTACGTGCTTCAGGAACTGCTCACGGTCAAGTCCGACGACGTCGAGGGCCGCACGAAGATTTACGAGAGCATGGTCAAGGGCACGCACACGCTGAACGCCGGTACGCCGGTGAGCTTTGATGTGTTGTGCAACGAGATTCGCGGGCTGGGGCTGAACATTCAGTTGGAGAAGCGGAAGCTGGAGTAGCAGCTCGGGCATTTGTGGAGCAGCCGCCCTCGGATGCTTCGTCGGTGAGGCGGTTTGTTGTGAGCGACGTAGGGTGGGCATTGCCCACCATCCGACGCGGCGCTCACGATGGTGCGGAATGGTGGGCGTTGCCCACCCAACGCGGCGCGGTTTGTTGTGAGTGTTGGCTCGAAGGCTCGCGGAAGCGGAGCAAGTGTGATGTGGAGTGCGATTCGAACATTTGCGTGCATGTCGGTTTTGGCGGGTACCGCGTGGGCTTCGCCGTACTGGGTCGCCTGCGAGGGGAACGACTATCCTGAGAACGAAGGCTGGATACGGAATGTCGATGGGCCGGCACCGGCACAGCGCTCGCTGTCGGACGGCATCATGACGCTCGACGGTCTCGCCGACCGCCAAATCGACGACTGGTACCTGCTGGAACGCCCCTTGGACGCCGGAGCCGACGAGACGTTCATCATGCAGTGGCGGCTGCGGGTCAATGCTATCAACAGCCACCCGCTGTATCCCTATGACCAAAGTGTCGCCATGTTTACAGATACCGACCGCGGTTTGTCGCTCGTTTATGGCGTTCATGGATTTCGCAACTACTTTGAGGATGTGAATTTCACATATGCTCCGCATGAATTTCATTCATTTGAGTTGCGCTCGACCGACATGCTGACATATCAGCTCTGGATGGACGGCACGGTAATCCACGCAGGCGTATTCTGGGATCCAGCCGTTACCTCGTCCTATGTCGCATGGGGCGACGGAGTTCAAGGTTCGGCAAGCATTTCGGAATGGGATTATTTTCGGTTCGGCGTTGTTCCAGAACCGACAAGCTTTTTCACGTTGACAGCATTGAGCGTCGCATGTTTCGGAGTTCGTACAAGGGGCAAGATGTGAATTTACGACTGATGTGCGCGGCTATCCTGATGGGGACAGCGACGTAGGGTGGGCATCGCCCACCATTTGTCGCGGCGCTTGCAACGGCGCGGAATGGTGGGCGGTGCCCACCCTACGCGATGCAGTTGTTTTTCGGTGGAAGGAAAGGAGAGCGGTCATGCTAGACGTGAGTTACGGAACAGCGGCCGACACGAATGCTCGGGAGCTCCTCGACTTCTATCATCGGCTGAATCATGACATCGCCGCACAGCCGGCGCAGCTCACCGCGATGGTGCAGCGCAGCGATGCGTTCGTCACCGCGCGGGTGGGCGGCAAGCTGATCGGCATCGCCCGCGGCCTGTGCGACGGGCTGCGCGGCTATCTGACCGAGTGCAAACTTGATATCGAGTTTCAAGGCCCGGCAGCGGTCACGCGGACCGACGGCCGCATCGAGCATGATCAATATGGCATCGCCGCCGAGATGGCCCATCGCGTGATGGAAGCATTGATCGGTCAGGGTGTGCAGCGGGTGGACGTGATCGCCTGGGGCACCGAAGTCGATTTCTGCGAAGAACTGGGTTTCAAGCGCGTCGGCGGCCTGATGGGGCTGACGATGACGGCGGGCGCCGCGATTCGCGCGAAGGCGATGGCGGGCGCTGGCGCTGAGTGATGAGTAGCGAATAGCGAGTAGCGAGTTGAAGGCGGGCGAATCGCTCGCACTCAACAAGTCATCTCGCGGTGCGGGCAGCGATTGAGTGGAAGGCTGAGTTTGCGAATTGAGATTTAGGTAGCAGGCGCGACTGGGCGCGAAAGCGAATCGGACCGACGTGTCCGTCACTCGCTACTCGCTATTCGCTACTCGCTACTTCCTGTGAGGTACCTATGGCCGACACGGTATATGACCGGATTAATGACTTCACCGCGGTGCGGATCTCGCTGGCCAGCCCGAATGACATTCGGGCCTGGTCCTTCGGCGAGGTCAAAAAGCCCGAGACGATCAACTACCGCACCTATCGTGCGGAGAAAGACGGACTCTTCTGCGAACGCATTTTCGGTCCCGAGCGCGACTGGGAGTGTTTCTGCGGCAAGTTCCGCGGCGTGAAGTACAAGGGAATGATCTGCGACCGTTGCGGCGTGAAGGTGACGCACAGCCGCGTTCGCCGCAAGCGCATGGGCCATATCAACCTGGCCGCGCCGGTGGTACACATTTGGTTCTTCAAGAGCATGCCGAGTCGTCTGGGCACGCTGCTGGATATGAAGACCAGCGATCTTGAGAAGGTGATTTACTTCCAGGATTACGTGGTCGTCGATCCCGGCGCGAGCAAGCTGGAAGAAAAGCAGCTCCTGACCGAGGAAGAATATCGCCGCGCGATGGAGGAGTATCACGACACCGGCTTCCGGGCCATGATGGGTGCCGAAGCGGTGCGCGAGCTGCTCGGTCGCATGGACCTGAACAAGCTGTCGGTCGAGTTGTTCGATGCGCTGCGCAAAACCAACAGCAAGCAGAAAATCAAGGATTTGAGCAGCCAGCTCAAGTTGGTCGAGGCCATCCGTCTGAGCGGCAACGACGCGACGTGGCAGGTGCTGGAAGTGATTCCGGTCATCCCGCCCGATCTTCGCCCCTTGGTGCTGCTCGATAGCGGCAATTTCGCGACGAGCGATCTGAACGATCTCTATCGCCGCATCATCAACCGCAACAACCGGCTCAAGAAGCTGATCGACCTGAACGCGCCCGAGGTCATTATTCGCAACGAAAAGCGAATGTTGCAGCAGGCCGTCGATGCACTGTTTGACAACAATCGTTGCCGCCGCCCGGTTCTCGGCAGCAGCAATCGCCCGCTCAAGTCGCTGACCGACATGATCAAGGGCAAGCAGGGTCGCTTCCGCGAAAACCTGCTCGGCAAGCGCGTCGATTATTCGGCCCGTTCGGTGGTCGTCGTCGGTCCGGAATTGAAACTCTGGCAGTGCGGCTTGCCGAAGAAGATCGCACTCGAGCTCTACCAGCCGTTCATCATCCGCAAACTGCGCGAGCGCGGCCTGGCCGACACGATCAAGAGCGCCAAGAAGATGATCGAACGGCGCGATCAGCAGATTTGGGACATTCTCGAACAGGTGATCTATCAGCATCCGGTGCTGCTCAACCGCGCACCGACGCTGCACCGCATGGGAATTCAGGCGTTCGAGCCGGTGCTGGTCGAAGGTAACGCGATCCGCATTCACCCGCTGGTCTGCAAGGGCTTCAACGCCGACTTTGACGGCGACCAGATGGCCGTACACCTGCCGCTCTCGATCGAGGCGCAGGCCGAGACGCATTGCCTGATGATGTCGACGCACAACATCTTCAGCCCGGCGAGCGGTGCGCCGAATACGCCCGCGACGCAGGACATCGTGTTGGGAATTTATTACCTCACTTGCAATCACTCGGGCGAGCCGGGCGAGCGTGAAAAGGGCAAGGAGCGTGCGTTCAACTCGCCGCAAGAGGCGATGCTGGGGCACGCGCTGGGTCAGATCGGCATGCACACGCCGATCATGGTGCGCATTACCAAGAAGGAAATCATCAACGCCTTGAGCGAAGCGGCTCAGGCGGTGCCGAAGAACGGTCGCGTGGTGACGACTGTCGGTCGCTGCGTGTTCAATGACGTGTTGCCGCCGGAGATGCCGTTTTATAATCACCCGTTGAGCCAGAAGGGTTCGGCACGCGTGATCGCCGACTGCCACGAGCGCATGGGCCGTGCCGCGACGATCGACCTGCTCGATCGCATCAAGGAACTGGGCTTCAAGAACAGCACGCTGGCCGGTCTGTCGTTCGGTCTGACCGACCTGCGCATCCCGGATACCAAGGGCAAGATCATCGACGGTGCGCAGAAGATCGTCGACAAGGTCGAGCGCAACTTCCAGAACGGCGTCATCACGCCGATGGAACGGCACAATCAGTTGATCGACATTTGGGTACACGCTCGCGAGCGCGTGACCAAGGACATGATGGACCAGCTCAAGGCCGACTGGCGCTTTGAGGATGGTACCGAGGCCAAGGTCGGCGAGGCGAAGGCAAAGCACTACCTGAATCCGATTTACTTGATGTCGGACTCGGGCGCGCGTGGTTCGGTCGATCAGATTCGTCAGCTCGCCGGCATGCGCGCGCTCATGGCCAAGCCGAGCGGCGAAATCATTGAGGCTCCGATCAAGGCCAACTTCCGCGAAGGCCTATCGGTGCTCGAGTACTTCAGCTCGACGCACGGTGCGCGTAAGGGTCTGGCCGATACGGCGCTCAAGACCGCCGACTCGGGTTACTTGACACGCAAGTTGGCCGACGTGGCGCAGAACGTGATCGTCAACGAGCACGACTGCCGCACGACGCAAGGCATCAACAAGAGCACGATCTACAAGGGCGAGGAAGTCGACGTCAAGCTGAGCCAGCTCATCATCGGCCGCGTGGCGCGCGATACGATTCGCGATCCGCGCACCGACGCCATCATGATCCGGGAAAACGACCTGATCACGCCCGAGCTGGCGCGCAAGCTGGAAGCCAAGCCCGAATCGGGCGGCCTCGGCCTCGACAGCATTCGCGTTCGCAGCGCGCTGACTTGCGAAAGCGAGTTGGGCGTGTGCGCGCTGTGCTACGGCGCCGACCTTTCGAACGGCAAGCTCGGCGAAGAGGGGCTGGCGGTCGGCATCATCGCCGCTCAGTCGATCGGCGAGCCGGGTACGCAGCTCACGATGCGCACGTTCCACACCGGTGGTGTGGCCAGCCGCGCGGTCATGGACAGCGAAATCGCCTCGATTCAGGGCGGTATCGTCAGCTACCAGAATCTGAACGCCGTGCCGCTGAAGGACGAAGAGTCCGGCAAGCAGATTTTCCGCGTGCTGAAGCGCAACGGCGAAATCGCGGTCATGGACGAAAAGGGCCGCGAGCTTGAGCGTTACAAGGCGCCGTACGGCGCTGCGGTGCTCGTCGCCGACGGCGACAAGGTCGCGCCGCGCACCGTGATCGTGAAGTGGGATCCGCACTTTACGCCGATCCTGGCCGAGGCGGGCGGCAAGATCCGTTTCCAGGACGTGATCCAGGGCGAAACCGTTCGTCCCGAGCAGGAGAACAAGCCTGAGAGCAAGTGGATCGTCATCGAGCACAAGGGCGACAAGCACCCGCGAGTCATCATCGAGGACGACGACGGCAAGATTCTCGACTTCCATCACTTGCCGGCCAAGGCACGTATCGAAGTGCGCGAGGGTGACACGGTCATCCCCGGCGGACTGATCGCGCGTCAGCCGCGCGAAATGGCCGGCACGCAGGACATCACGGGCGGTCTGCCGCGCGTGACCGAAATCTTCGAGGCACGCAAGCCCAAGGAGCCGGCGATTCTGGCCGAAATTTCGGGCGCGGTCGAGCTGCACTCGGACAAGCGTCGCGGCAAGATGACGATTCTGATTCGTTCGGAGAGCGGAATGGAAAAGGATCATCACGTCCCGCAGGACAAGCACCTGCTGGTGCATGCCGGCGACTTTGTCGAGGCCGGCTCGGCGCTAATCGAAGGCCCGCTGATTCCGCACGACATCCTGCGCATCAACGGCGAAGAGGATTTGCACCGCTATCTGCTGAAGGAAGTGCAAGGCGTCTATCGTCAGCAGAACGTGATCATCAACGACAAGCACATCGAGATCATCCTGACACAGATGCTGCGCAAGGTGAAGATCGACAGCGAAGGCGACAGCACGTTCCTGCCCAACGAGGTGATCGACAAGTTCCGCTTCCGCAGCGAGAACGCGCGGCTGACGCACAGCGTCAAGATCGTCGAGCCGGGCGACACCGACATGAAGGTCGGCCAGGTCGTCAGCAAGGAACAGTTCAACGCCAAGAATGACGAAGTCGAAGCCGCCGGCGGCGAACCGGCCAAGGGGCGCAAGCCCAAGCCCGCGACGGCAAAGACACTGCTGCTGGGCATTACCAAGGCCAGCTTGCAGAGCGATTCGTTCATCTCGGCCGCGTCGTTCCAGGAGACGACCAAGGTGCTGACGCAGGCGTCACTCGCCGGCGCTCAGGATCATCTGATCGGCCTGAAGGAAAACGTGATTCTCGGCCGACTGATCCCGGCCGGCACGGGCTTCAAGGGCTATCAGGAAATCAAGATGTGGTACGCCACGCCGCCGCAGTCTGCCGATGCCGAGCATGTGATGCCGGGCGGCAAGCTGAGCGCCGATCTGGCGACGGGCGGCACGGTGACGACGATCACGCCGACGCCGCGACCGGCGACAGTCGGCTAGCGCGAACCGCGTGGTAGTGATTTGCGTAGGAAGGGGCGGGCGATGGCTCGCCCCTTCTGCGTTGGGTGCGGGGTAAGGATTGGGGATTAGGGATTGGGATCGTCTGCCGTTTCCCGTTCCCCGTATCCCGTTCCCACTGACGGTCAGACACCCTTTGGAGTGCAAAGCGATGAGTCGAGAATTGGTCGAATCGTATGCCGCCGGCGCGGGCGAGCCGTTGCGCTGGATCGCCGGTTTGTCGAAGGATGAGTTGAACGCGCACCCGGTGGCGGGGACGTGGAGCGTGCAGCAGGTTTTGATGCACATGCTCGATAGCGAAATGATGGCGATTGGGCGCATGCAGCGCGTCATCGCCGAGGACAACCCGCTGATCATTCCGTACAACGAGAATCGGTTTGTCGAGCGGCTTGGGTATGAACATGCCGACACGAAGGCCGCCGCGGAAGCGTTCGCGCACATTCGCCGCATTCACACCGAGACGCTTCGTCGCCTACCGGCCGAAGCGTTCGATCGCACAGGCGTTCACGCCGATCATGGCAAGCTGACGCTGCGGCAGTTCGTCGAGATGTATGCGAATCACGTGACGCATCATGGCAAGTTCGTGGCGGCGAAGCGTGTGGCGCTCGGCAAGGCATAAGTATTCGCGCGCGTACGGAGTCGTGCGTAAATAAGAGCGAGTGAGAACGGTGCTATTCCGGCGGCAAGATCTCGTCCGGTTGCATTTGATCGCGAGCGCCGGGCCGAACGTGAAGAATCTCGACGCGATCTCCATCGATGGTGGAGAGTATCCGGTACTGCCCATACCGGTGCTGGCGCAACTCGAACGGAACGTCGCTGCTCTCCGGCGCGAACCGGCATCGGCGCGGCGACGTCGCGAGCGACCCGATTGCTCTTTCGATTCCCCGATGCCACCGATCTGCCGCGATCGGTGCTTCTGCGGCGATGTAGCGATACGCGTCGTACATCTCGTCCAGCGCCGGCCGGGTGACGAAGACGATGTGCCGCTTCATCCGCGTCTCGACTTTTCGTACTTGTCCTTGATCGCACGCATCGCCTCGCGGAGCGGGATGGTTTCACCGCGCTTCATTGCTTCGTAACCGCGCCGCACACCTTCGAGTGTCTCCAGCCGCTCCTTCTCGTCGAGCATCTTTTGATACGACTTGGCGTCCTGCACGACCACCGCGGCCTTGCCATTTACCGTTAGCACTTGCGCCTTGCCGGTCCGCTTGAGGCGCTTCACGTGCTCCTTGGCGTTCCGCTGGAAATCGGTGAGGGAGTGGACTTCGGTGAGATCGAACATGGTGTGCTCCTGAGCATGGTATTGCATGCGAATAACATGCTATCATTGCGTCAAGCCACCGACAAGCGAAATCATCCTACGCATCGGCGGGACGCCGATGCTCCCGGGGGTGATCTGTGGCGAACGCTGGTTATCCCGGCAATCGCAGCTTGCCGGTCAGTTCGCTGACATGCGACAAGCCGCGTTGCGTCAGGTACTCGCTCAGGCCGTCGGCGATCTTGATCGGGAGAGCGGGATCGACGAAGAGCGCCGTGCCAACGGCGACTGCCGATGCGCCCGCGAGCAAGAATTCAATCGCATCATGCGTAGTCGTTACGCCGCCCATACCGATGATCGGGACGCCGCATTTGCTGGTGACTTCTCGATAGACGCGATGCACATTGAACAGCGCCAGCGGCTTGATCGCCGGCCCGCTGAGGCCGCCGGTGGTGTTGGCCAGCACCGGCGTCCACTTGTTGGCGTCGATGCCAAGTCCGACGTAGGTGTTGATCAGGCTGAGTGCTTGCGCGCCGCCGTCGATCGCCGCTCGCGCGAGGTCGGCCACGTCGGTGACGTTTGGCGAGAGCTTGACGATCAGCAGTTTGTATTTCATCGATCGGCGAACGTGCTCAATCAGCGTGCGCAGCATTGTCGGACTGGTGCCGAACATCAGGCCGTCGGCGACGTTTGGACACGATACGTTCAGTTCGATTCCGGCGAGGCAGTCGACTTCGTCGAGCGCCGCGCAGACCTCGACATAGTCCTCGGTTTTGTAGCCCGCGACATTCACAAACACCGCCGTCGGCATCGTGCGGATAAACGGTACCTTTTCAGCGATGAACCGCTTCAAGCCGACATTCGCCAGCCCGATCGCGTTGAGCATGCCCGCCTTCACCTCGGCGACGCGGGTGGGGTTGTTGCCGATGCGCTCCTTCGACGTGACGCTCTTGGTCGTGAATCCGCCGAGCCGCCGGTAATCCACAAGGTCGGCGTATTCCGGGCCATAGCCGCAGGTGCCGGACGCCGTGAGCATGGGTGTGCGCAGGCGAATTCCGCCGAGCATGACTTCGAGGCGGGAATCGACGATGGGGTCGGCGGTTGCGTGCATAGAAGGGTGAGGATCGGCTGTGCGGGCGCGGCTGTCAATGATGGGTGAGCGGCTTGCGTAGGTGGGCTGCGCTTGTGCGATCTGCGGTGCCACGACTTGCGGGTTAGTGCTTTGGTTCGAGATTTCAGGTCAGTGTTTCTGCGCGACATTTTGTTGACCATCTGGGACGGATTGCGTGAATTCGGGAAAATTATTGGACGGTGGCCATATCGGACGTGAGCTTTGGCAGGCTGCGGAGCGGAATGCGGCGGGTGATGGTCGAGATTGGCCGGTAGGGTGCTCATGCGTAGAGCATAAGCACGGCGACCGGCGGTAAGCCACAGAGTTCACCGAGGGCACAGAGAGATGCAGAGGTATTGCTACGCATTTCACGGATTTGGTTTGCGGGCGCGTCGCCGGCAGACCAGTCCAAGGGTTCCGGGTTCAGGTTTCGGAGTCAGGGTTCAGTTGCGGTGGCGCGGGACGCCGGATTCGTGCCGGCAGCTTGTCGCGCACGCGGAAAAACCGCTGCACGACGGTTCGTTTCGTCAGTCGCACTGTTCGCCGAATCGCCTGAGTAGAGTCGCCAGATCGATCAAGTCGACGTCGCCGTCCGCGTCGAGGTCGCCTTGCGCGAGCGTTGCGCCGCTGAGCTGGCCGAAGTTCGTGAGCAGGATCGCCAGGTCGGCGAGCGTCACCGCGCGGTCGCCGTTGATGTCGCCGAGGCACGGGGCGATGCCGCGGGCGATGCGGTGGATCGCGCCGTCGGCGGGACCGAAGTAGGAGCCGTATTCCAGAACGAGCAGGTTGCCGAACGGGTCGAACTCGGCATCGAGCGGGTGATAGAACCCGCGCGCGAAAACCGTGGTGGACGTTACGGTTGGTCGCTGCGGGCCGGCGAAGTTCGCGAACTGCACGCGGACGACGTCCATGCCGACGCCGGCTGGGTCGTTCAACTCGAAATCGAACCGCACCACGAACAAGTTGTCGGCGAATTCAGTGCCCCATGTCGGCACGTCGCCGGCGAGATCGAGGCCGTCGGCTGAGGTGCCCAGTCCGAGCTGCGCAAGCGGCGCGATCGCGTCGGGCGGGGCGAGGTTTGGCGGAACGCCGTGATGGCCGCCGGGCGTGACGAGGTGCAGCGTCTCTTGGGCGATCGGCTGATCCTGGCCGTTGTCGGCGGCCCATAGACGACCAAGGCGGTCGATGGCGATGCCGAATGGATTGCGAAAGCCGCGCGCGTACACCTGTGGCAAGTTTGCGGTCGAATTGAAATCGACGGCAGCGAGATCGACGCGGAGGATGGTGGCTGCGGGGATTGGCGACACATTGTCGGTCTGTCCATCGTCGCTGCGCGAGCCCATGCCCACGTACAGCAGTTGTCCATCGATCGCGAGTTGGTCGTTGTGATGTCCGAGGTTGGGGAGATTCGTAACGAATCGCTGCTGCGTTTCGAACACGCCGTCGTGATCGAGGTCGCGCAGGCGGGCGAGAAAGCCCGTATTCGCCGGGCCGAGATTGGATGACGCGAAGAGCTCGCCGCTTGCGTCGAACGCAATGCCGAGCAGAAGCGAGCCGACCTGCGTTGCGACGGTCGTCGGCGGGCCGCTGATGCCGTCGGTGTCGTAGGGATATGCGAGAATCGTGCCTTCGCGCAGCGCGACGAAGAGGCGACCGTCCGGCGCGAACGTAATTTGCGTTGGTTGGCGAATGCCGGACACTTGCAGCGAAACGGCGAAGCCCGGCTCCAGCGCGACGGGCTGCGCTGCGGCGGATGTAAGCCAGAGCGCGAGTAGGCAGGCGATCGGAAATCGGACGGCGTTCATCGATTCACCCCTTGTGCGACGGTACGAGTTGATCATACCGCCGCACAAGGGTGATTCGATGTGAAAACTACGGCTCGATCGGGCACGAGCCGCCGAACGCGGTCAGCAGGCGAGCGAGGTCGGCGAGTTCGATGTCGCCGTCGGCGTCGAGGTCGCCGTTCGCGCGACGGGCACCGCCGGTGGTGCCGAAGTGGGTGAGCAGCGTTGCGAGGTCTACGAGGTCGATGTCGCGATCAAGATCGACGTCGCCTTCGCATGGCGGCGTGCAGTCGACGAAGCGCTGGATGATGCGCACGTCGTCGATCTGCCAGCCGCGATAGCTGGTGATGCCACGCCCGTCGGTATCGAGCCGGAATTCGACCGCGGTGGTCAGGCCGCCAAGCGACGTGAGGTCGACATTTTGCGGTGCCCAGCGCGGCGTTTGGAGCAACTCGCCTTGAACTTGCGAATCCGCCAACACGCGTGTGGTGACGGGCGAGCCGTCGCCCTCGGTTTCGAGCGTCTGGCAGAATTGCAGCTCAATCGACGTGCCAAACGGGACGCTATCAAACGTCATCGTCGGCAAGAAGAGCGAACCCTGCGTGAAGACATCCGACGTGTGGTCGCATAGTTCGTCGTTGCCGTAGTAGGCGAACTGGGCACCCTCGCAACGCTCGTCGAACGGGGCGCACGCGGAGGTCGCGTGCCAGAGGCCGTTGGCGGTCCAGGCTTCCGGGATTCCGTTCTCGAATCCCTCGACGAGCAGCGTCTCGGCGAATTCGTAGCCGACCGTGGTGCTGAAGTAGGGCGTCGGCAGGTTCGGGTCTTGCGGGTCGTAGGGCAGACGTTGCGAGCCGCTTTGCGTGCCGACAGCTTCGACGTAGTAGTCGATTTCGTCGAGGCATTCGCCCAGCGGCAGGGCGGCGCGCCAGCGGTCTGGACCGGTGGACGTCATTCCGACGGGAAATTGCGGCTGACCATTGATCATCGTGTGCAGCAGCGGCGGCGATGCGAGTTGCTCATCGCCCGTGGAGATGATGAACTCGACTTCGGTCTGCGAATCGGGCGGGACGGCGAACGGCGGCTCCTTGGCGGCTTCGATCTTTAGCCACGCCGCGTTTTGCACGAGTTGGATGCCGTTGATGGTTGCGAATCCGATGCCGAAACACTGAATGAGCATCGGCTCGTCCGTGCGAATGGGCACGATGCCGCGCGCGTGTGTGACGCCTTCGACAAACGTGCCGGGCCAATCGCCGCTGACGCTGCCGAAGTCGATTTCGTTGACGGCGACGAGCGTCTGGAACACCGGGTTGTCGGGCGGCCATGCGTAGATGAAGACTTCGTATTCGCCGGGTGCGAGGCCGCTGATGGTGTGCCGCGAACCGCCGCGCACGGTGATGTAATCGTCGAAGAGCGCCTCGTCATCGCCGAAGGTGTCGTTGCTGTCGGAGACACCGATGCCGAAGGGGACGGTTTGGCGGATGTAGACGCGGCTGTCGCTTTGGCCGAGATCGAGCAGCAGGAACGGGTTGGTGTCGCCGCCGTTCCAGATGTTCCAAAAGCCGGGGCGATTCGCGGCGCCGCCGTAGGTTTCGGCGGGAACGCCCGTTGCGTCGCCGAGGTCGAGATTGATGGACTGGGCGTGGGCGGCGGGCGCGAGCGATAGCGCGATCGCGATCGTCGCGCGACGTAGTGTGGAGAACATTGTGCGTGTACTTTCAGCGCAAGTGATCATGACGAGCGGTCGGGCCCATCGATCACATGTTCGACGTACCTTCATCATTGTGAGTGCGCGATCGCGAGTCAACGCCAATTGTGCGGCGGGTGTTCGTCAATTTGCAGACGATTCAACCTGTCAAAAAATGACATCGCCCGCGCGAGAAGCGCGGGCGAGTCGCTGAATCGAACGCGGACTTGCTTACGTCGTCACTTACGGGCACTCGGTTCCAAAGACGGCCAGCAGCATCGACAGGTCGGTCAGATCGACGCAGTTGGTGTCGTTGAGATCGGCAGCCGCGTTGAATCCGGGCGTTCCGTTGCACAGGCCGAACGAGCCGAGCAAGAGTGACAGGTCGGTGAGGCCGACTTCCAAATCCTCGTTGATATCGCCGACGCACGGTGTGCGGATCGTCACCGTCGCGATGTCGCTGACGGTTGTGCCGCAGAGATTCGTGATCTCGACGTAATACTCGCCCGCATCATCGGCGGTCGCGCTTGGAATTGAGAACGATGACATCGTTGCGCCGTCGATCGCCGCTCCGTCCTTATACCATTGGTAGATCACGTCACCGGAGCTGCCGTCGACGGAAACGGAAAGCCCAAGCGTCGTGTTCACATCGACGTGCGCATCGACAGGTTGGGCCGAAATGGTCGGTGCGCCCGCGCCGTTGAAATCGAAGCGGGTGAGATCCTTGGTGAATCCAGGCGACGGGAATTCCGAGAAGATGTAACCGCCGGCGTACACGTCGCCACCGAAAATCGCGAGCGAGGTAACCGCGCCGGGCATCCCGTTGCCCGGATCGGCCGGCACGGCGAGACCCACGGGCAGCCACTTGAGCGTATCGACGCGCTTCCAAACCTGACCTTCGTTGTTTCCCGCGTAGAGCGCGACGCCGTCACTGTAGAGCGAGCGCACATCGTCGGGGTCGCCTTCGGTGACGTCGTCGATCCACGCCGAACCGTTCCACCGCTGCACGCCGAACGGATCGCCGCGCCCGCCGAACAGTACGCCATCATGAACGGTGAGGCCCGCAAATGACCCGGAGCCCATCGCGTGCCAAGTCGTGCCGTCAAAGCGCGCGACATTGGAGACGGCTACGCCGCCCGACAGATTGAAGATGCCGCTGACGATGAGTTCGCCATTGAACTCGGTCAGCGCGCTGATCGTTCCGTTGGTGCCCGACGGGCCGAGCTTTTGCCACGCAGCGCCGTCCCAGAACGCGATGTTGCCGACACTGCCGGTCGTGCCGGCGGTCGAGAAACTGCCGGCGACGTACACGCGCGTGCCGATGACTTCGACGGCGTTCACGGTCCCGCTGGGGATTCCGTTATTGGGGCCGGAGCCGAGCGATGACCACGTGCTGCCGTCCCAGACGGTGACGCGCCGCGCAGCGTTCCCGCCGGCGGTCGCAAATTCGCCGACTGCGTAAATCGAGCTGCCGACGACTTCGATATCGTTGACGACCTCGTTCGCGATCGCCGGCGAGCCGATGCCGGTGCCGATGGCGGCGAAGTTCGCGCCGTCATAGGTCGCAATGTTTTCGGCCGTTGCAGAGCCGATGGTCGAGAATGTCCCGGCGACGATCAGCGAGCCGTTATTCACCGCGAGGGCGCGCACCCAAGTGCCAGAGGCGAACGGCAAAATAACCTCACTGGAGCTCACGCACTGTGCGAGCGCGGGCAGAGCGAGTACCGCCGCGGAAGCAGGAACAGCGGCCCAACGGAGCAGGCTGCGGTTGAATCCGAATCCGGACTGGCGATGAGCCGGTGTGGACATTGCGGACCTCCTTAAGCCCTTTGTTACGCGACGTGCGTTTCGACGCGAGAACTTTTTGATAACGCACTAAAGAGCTTACGGCGTTTGAAGGCGTGGATCAACAAAAGTTTATCGAGTGTACGGCGTGCGGATTACGCTTCGCTGCGGCTGTTTTGGCCGCAATTGTTAAGGAAATTTGCACGCAAAGGCGGAGTGACGGATTGAAGACATGCACGCTCTAGGAAAGCGGCTTGCCCGCGCGACGGCGCCGGCA
>JBJXFK010000338.1:0-13824 GCA_046155505.1 Phycisphaerae bacterium | reverse complement strand
ATGCGGCCGCAATTTGCCCAGGCGCGGTTCGCCTGGCTCGACGCGGGCGGCGTGTGGGCGACGGCTTGCCTGCGCGGCGGCGGCGAATTTGGTCGGGCATGGCACGAGGACGGGCGGCTCGACAAGAAGCAAAACGTCTATGACGACATGATCGCTTGCTGCGAGAAGCTGATTGCGGACAAGTACACGAAGCCCGAGCGGCTCGCGTTGCGCGGCGGGAGCAACGGCGGCCTGCTGATGGGCGCGATGATCACACAGCGGCCCGATCTCTTTCGAGCGGCACATTGCGCGGTGCCGCTGCTCGACATGATTCGCTATCACAAATTCTCGATCGCGCGGCTCTGGATCAGCGAGTACGGCAGCAGCGACGACGCCGAGCAATTCAAGTGGCTGCATGCGTATTCGCCGTACCATCGCGTGAAGAAGGGCGAAAAGTACCCGGCGTTTCTGATCACGACCGCCGAGAGCGATTCGCGCGTCGATCCGCTGCACGCCCGAAAGATGGCGGCGCTGTTGCAAGCCTCAACCGGCGGCGTTCACCCGATCCTGCTGCACGTCGAACGCAAAGCCGGTCACGGCGCAGGCAAGCCGCTGAGCAAGACGATCGATGATCAGCTCGACTATCTGACATTCTTCATGTGGCAATTGGATATGACCAACGCCGGTGCCGGCGGCTAGATAATTCAGTGCTCTGCTGTTTCTCTTTTTTTCTCTCTTCTCTCTGTGCCCTCCGTGCCCTCTGTGGCAAACGCATCCTCTCGGTGGCGCAATGAAACTGGCCGCGATCGACATCGGCAGCAACTCGATTCACATGGTCGTCGTCCGGCATGGCGGCGATCAGGTGATCGAGGTCGTTGATCGCGAAAAGGACATGGTCAAACTCGGGGCCGGCGCGTTTCGGAACAGCCGACTGACCGATGACGCCTTTGCCGCCGGCGTCGATTCGCTCGTCAAATTTCGCAAGATCATCGATCACCATCGCGTCGAGCAGATCATCGCCGTCGCGACCAGCGCCGTGCGCGAAGCCGCCAATGGCGATGCCTTTCTGGCCGAGGTGAAACGCCGCACGGGAATCGTGCCGCGCACGATCAGCGGTATCGAGGAAGCGCGGCTGATTCACACCGCGGTGCGCAGCGCGATTGACCTCGCTGGCAAACGTGCGCTGTGTCTCGACATCGGCGGCGGCAGTGTCGAAGTGGTGGTCGGCGACGCGTCGAAGGTAACTTTCGCGGCCAGTCTCGCGCTGGGTGTGCAGCGGCTGCGCGACCGCATCGGCGAGGACGATCCGCTGACGCGCGAGCAGCGACGACAACTCGACAAGCTGATTGAGGCCGAAGCGAGCGCGGCGCTGCGCAAGGCGCACGACGCCGGCTTTGAGCTGTGCGTCGGCACGTCGGGCACAATTCTGGGCCTCGGGCTTGCCGTGCATCTGGCGCGCGGGAACGAGCGCTGGATTTCGCCGCACGGGCGTATCGTGCCGCTCAGCGAGTTGAGACAGAAGACCGAGGAACTGGCCGGCATGGACGCGGATGAACGCAACCGCGTGCCCGGCATCGACTTTGAACGCACCGACACGGTACACATCGGCGGACTCTTGCTCGTGCGCCTGCTCGAAATGGCCGAAGCCGAGAGCATCAAGCTTTGCGATTCCAGCGTGCGCGAAGGATTGGTGATCGAGGCCATCGAGAAGTCCAACGGCAAGCGAACCGGCTCTGCTCGACAAACCGACATTCGCCGCCAGAGCGTGATGGGGCTGCTGCGGCGATGCGGACAGGACAACGAGCACTCGCGACTGATCTCAACGCTTTCTTTGCAGCTTTTTGACGGGACGCGCACGATTCACCGTTTCGGCGACAGCGAACGCATGTTGCTCGATTACACCGCTCTCATGCACGATGTCGGAAGACATATCAGTTTCGAGCGGCACGAACAGCATAGCCACTATATCATTCGCCACGGCGATCTCCTCGGCTTCTCGAACGAGGAGGTCGACCTGATGGCGATCATCGCGCGGTTTCATCGCAAGGCCAAGCCCAAGCCGCGGCATCACGAGTATGCCGCGCTGACGCCGGTGCAGCAGCGGATGGTGACGCTGCATGCGGGGATTCTGCGTGTCGCCGAGGGACTGGAACGTCGGCACGCGCAGGTGGTCGAGTCCCTCTCGTGCGAGGTGACGCCCAAGAAGGTGCGGTTGTGCGTCGTCGCACGCGGCGACGCCGAGGTGGAAATCTGGGCGGCGCAGCGGAAGTCATCGCTCCTGGCGCGAGCGCTGGATCGGCGGATCGAAGTCGAGCTAACTGAGGAATCCCGTGTCTGAACTGACCAGGCAACACAACTACCCCGGCCGGTTGATCGTCGTCGAAGGCATCGACGGCTCGGGCAAGACTACGCAAGCGCTGCTGCTGCGCAAGTGGCTGGAAGCGCGCGGCGTGCCGACGACATTCACCGAATGGAATTCGTCGATCCTCGTGAAGAAGGCGACCAAGGCTGGCAAGAAACGAACCGAGCTGACGCCGACGACGTTCAGCCTGCTGCACGCGACCGATTTCGCCGATCGACACTTGTATCACATCGTGCCGCCGCTGAAGGCGGGATTTGTGGTGATCGCCGATCGATATGCGTATACCGCGTTCGCACGCGACATGGCCCGCGGCGTGCATCCGGAATGGGTGCGCAGCATGTACTCGTTCGCGACCAAGCCCGATCTCGCACTGTACTTTCGCATCACCAGCGAGCTGGGTCTCGAACGTCTGATGTCGGCGCGGGCCAAAGTGAAATACTACGAGGCGGGAATGGACATGGGCCTCTCGCCTGACATCGGCGAATCGTTCGGCATTTTTCAGGGCCGCGTGATTGAGAATTACGACAAAATGGTCGACGAGTTCGGTCTGACGGTGATCGACGCGACGCAGTCGATCGCGGGGATGCAGAAGTTGGTGCGCGAAATCGTGAAGACGCGCCTGGGCTTCGGCAGCGGAGGTGAACAGTAATGCCCAAGCTGCGTTTTTACGGCAATGTGCCGCGCTACATGGAGAACATGCAGACCGGCGGCAAGCTGATCGTGATCGAAGGAACGGACGGCGTCGGCCGCTCGACGCAACTGATGAATCTCAAGCAGTGGCTCGAAGTGCGTGGTCATGCGGTGGTCGAGACCGGCTGGACGCGCTCGCGACTGGTGGGCGAGACGATCGAGAAGGCCAAGAGCGGGCATACGCTCAGCCCGCTGACGTTTACGCTGCTATATGCGTGCGACTTTGCGGATCGGCTCGAAAAGGAAGTGCTGCCTGCGCTCCGTGCGGGCTTCGTCGTGCTGGCCGACCGATACGTGTACACCGCGTGGGCGCGGGCGGCGGTGCGCGGCATGGATCCCAAGTACAGCCGCGAGTTGTTTTCGCTCGCGCCGCTGCCGGATTTGGTGCTGTACCTGCGCGTCGATCTCGACACGCTCACGCGGCGCGTGCTGCAATCGACCGGCATGGACCACTGGGAAGCGGGCAAGGATCGCTATCCGGACAATGACATCTATGACTCGTTCCGGTCGTATCAGAGTCAGATTCTGGAGCAGTTTGACCGGATGTCGAGCGAGTTTTCGTTCAAAGTGATCGACGCCCGGCGACCGATCGAAGCGGTGCAGGAAGACCTGCGGCAAGCCGTCGCGCCGCTGTTTCCGGAGATGTCGCTCGCGTAGCGGACATGGAGCACCGCGATGGAGCACCGCGGCCCTCCGCGGTTCTTGTGGAGCAGCCGCCCTCGGCTGCGATTCGGGGAACAAAGGAACAAGGGAATAAGGGCACAACGGGACAACGGAAACACGGAGCAACGTGCTCCGCCTCGTGCGGTTTCTTGGAGCACCGCGGACCTCCGCGGTTCTTGTGGAGCAGCCGCCCTCGGCTGCTTGCTTGTTCGGCGCGCTTTCGCACTCGGGTCGTTACCCCACTCGCTCGCGCTCGGGGTTCGGATTGAAAAAGCCCGGCGCTAACGGTTGGACTCAGTAAGGGAAATTTGTCCGAATGCTGCTCTACATCATGCGTCACGGCATTGCCGCCGAACGCGACGAAGTGAAATTTCCCGATGACGCCCTCCGCCCGCTCACCAGCGAAGGGTTCAAGAAGACCCGCGCCGCGGCGCGCGGCATGCGCAAGCTAAAGATCAACCTCGATCTGCTAATCACCAGCCCGCTCGTCCGCGCCAAACAAACCGCCAGCGTCGTTGCCGAGGAGCTGCGCGTAGACCCATCACGGATTCGCGAGTCGGCCAATCTGGAGCCGGACGCGGACGCCGGCGCGATTCTGCGCGAACTCGCCGAAGGCCATCCGCTCGACGCGGTACTGCTGGTCGGCCATGAGCCGCACGTGTCGAGATTGCTCGTGCGCTGCATCGCGGGCAGCGAGCGGGCGCTGCACATTCCGTTCAAAAAAGCGGCGCTGGCGCAGGTCGAGGTTGATCCACACTCCACTCGTCCGCGCGGGCAGTTGATGTTTTTGCTTACCCCGAAGCAGCTTCGCATGGTCGGCGAATCGCGGCTGTAGGCCTTCAGTGCTCAGTGCTCAGCGGGAACCGGCGAAACGCCGAACTTCCTCACGCTCATCACGCGCGTGCCGCAACTCGCATCATCCCTTCACGCCGCCGAGGGCGAGGCCGCCGATGAACTGCCGCTGGGCGACGAAAAACAGGATGATGCACGGGAGCATGGTCACGACACTTGCGGCCATCAGCAGGTTCATGTCGCGGAAATCGCCGTACTGGTTTTGAAACTGGTTGAGCGCGACGGCGAGGGTCATGTTCTCCTCGCTTTGCAGGTAGATCAGCGGCCCCATGAAGTCGTTCCATGTGCCGATGAACGTGAACACCGCGGTGATGGCGATCACCGGGCGGCAGAGCGGCAGCATGATGCGCCACCAGACTCCCATGTGACCACAGCCGTCGATGCGGGCCGCCTCGACCAGGGCTTCGGGGACTTGGGCGAAGAACTGGCGGAACATGAAGATGAAAAACGGCGTACCGAAAAACGCCGGCACGACGAGCGGCAGAATCGTGTCGATCCAGCCGAAATTGCGAAACAGCAGGAAGAGCGGAATCATCGTCACCTGCGCGGGCAACATCATCGTTGCGATCATGAGGATGAACAGCCCCTCGCGTCCGCGGAAGCGCAGTTTGGCAAAGCCGTAACCGACGAGGCTGCACGAGATCACCTGCCCGAGCACGCAGAGCGTGGTGATGACGATGGTGTTGGCGAGCGCGTCGATGAAGCCGTAGACGGGTCGCGAGCCGACCTTGGCGAGCGCCGCGGGATAGTTGCTCCACTGCGGATCGGTCGGCAGCCAGGAGAAGCCGGAAGCGGTCGCGGCACCTGCGGCCTGCGCGGTGGTCGATAAGCTGGTCACGAGCATCCAGTAGAACGGGAAAGCCATGACGACACTGCCGAGGAGCAGGCCGAGCACGGTAATGGCGGTAGTCGACGCTGCCGCGCGCCGCGGCGGGGGCGCGGGGCGCGGGGCGCGGGGCGCGGACATTCCGCACGGCGCGCCGCAGGCCCGGGGCGCGATCGAGTGACAATTTCTCATCGCTTCGCTCCGAGTTTTCGAACCATCGCGACTAGCATGCGCTGAATCGAGCCGATTTCCGCGAGCAGCGGATCTGCGCTCTTTCGATTCGCGAAGCCCAACGCGGTTGCGAGCAACAGTGGTGTTTCGATTTCCGCAGCCGAGCCCCTCGCGATGTTCAGAAACCTCACATAGTCCTGCGTGGCGCCGCGCGCGCAGCCCTCGGCGATATTCGACGGAACGGATACAGACGCGCGACGGAGCTGAATCGACAAGCCGAACTCTTTGTCCGAAGGAAATTTGCTCGTCAACTGGTACACCGCAACGCACACATCAAACGCCTTCTGCCAGACTTCGAGTTCTTTGTAGCTCTGAAGTGCCACAACCCACCCCGATCTCGCGCCCCGCGCCCCGCGCCCCGCGCCCCGCGCCCTGCGCCCTGAGCCCTGAGCCCTGAGCCCCTACTTCAACGCCTCGTAATACACATACTTCTGCGTCCCGCGCATAATCCCCAGCGTCAGCACCAGCACAATCAACAACAGGATCCATGCCATCGCGCTCGCATAGCCCATCGCCCCGAGATCGAACGCCTTCTTATACAGATAGAAAACATAGAAATGCGTCGCCTCGCCCGGCCCGCCGCCAGTCATGACGAAGACCTGCGTGAAAAGCTGGAAGCTGGCGATCACCGCCATGATCGTGTTGAAGAAAATCACCGGGCTGAGCATCGGCAGCGTCACCGTCTTAAACTTGCGCCAGCCGGTCGCGCCGTCAATCTCCGCCGCCTCGTACAGGTCTTTCGGAATGCCCTTCAGCCCGGCGAGATAGATCATCATCGTGCCGCCGATGACCCACAGGTTCACCATCGCAAACGCCGGCACGCCCCACACCTCGGCGTCGCGCTCGAACCATTTCGGCGCTGCCGAGTCGAAGAGCGCGAGCATCGGATTCAGCAGTGCATTCAGCAGGCCGTGCTCGTGGTGAAACACCCATTTCCACATGATCGCCATGCCCACGCCGGCCAGCACGCTCGGCAGATACCAGATCGCGCGAAACACATAGATGCCTCGAAAGTCGTGGTTCATCAACAGTGCCGCGACCAGCGCGAAGATCTGACTCGTCGGCACCGCGATCAGTGCATACCACGCCGTGATGTAGACGGCCCGCTGAAACGTGCGATCAAAGCCGATGAGTTCACGGAAATTATCGAAGCCAACGTACTCGGCCTGATCAAGCGTGAGCATCGCGTTCCAGCGCGTGAAACCCAATAGCAGCGACAGCACAATCGGGAACGCACAAAATGCGACGAAACCCAGCAGCCACGGCCCGACCATCGCCATGCCCGCCAGCTCTTCCGTCCGCGCCATTTTGCCGGGGCGATTCGACGACCAGCGATAGCCCGCGAAGAGCACGAGCGGCGCGAGGATGATGGCGATCACCATCCAAATCGTGCTCCACGGCATGCGCGGCCGCACATCGGTGAATTGCGCGAGCTTCTCCCATTGCTCCTGCACACGGGCAAGCTCCGGCCCGGTCTCGCGGCCCAACTTGTAAATGTTCTCGAAGCCTGTCTTCAGCACATCCATGTAGCGCGGATCGCTCGGCCACTCGATCGGCAGCGCCACGAGCGCCCCTTGCAGAAACACATCGTCACTGTCCGGCTTGGCCGCCGGATCGGTAAAGCACGGCGACCGCGCTACGCTTTGCAAAACGGGAATCGCCAGCCCCGTATTGCACACCGCCTCCTGCCCCTCGCGCCCGAGCAGATACTTCATCAGTCGCCACGAGATGTCCTTGTTGCGACCGTCCTTGGCCATCGCCCACGCCACGGTGAGCACGCCGTTGGCGGGTTGCTGCCCGGCGGCATGCGGCATCGGGGCAAAGTCCCACTCAAAATCGGTGATCGTCCGATACAGCGGCACCTGCCAGCGTCCGAACGGCCCGGCCATCCCGATCTTGCCCGACAGGAACGGCACTTGCCCGGTTTCAAGCTGCGTCTTGGCACTCAGCAGCGTACGGCCTTCTTGAAACCAGCCGCGCAGTTTGTCGAGCGCCGCGACCACCGCCGGCTCGGTCAGGCGAAATTGCTGCCAGCCGGGCGTGGTCACATCCAGCCCGTGCGTGAACAGATAGATGCGCATCATCGATTCCCACGTGACCACCTCGGCCCCGTGACAACCATCGAGCTTGCCGACCTTCCGCGCCGCGTCGATGAACTGGTCCCACGTCCAGCCATCCTTCGGCGGGTGGGCGACGCGGGCCTTGTCGAAGAGTGTTTTGTTATAGTAGAAGCCGACGCCGGTGAAGTCCTTGGGCAGGCCGAGCAGATTGCCGCGACCGACCGCGCGCGTCTGCGGGTCGTAGCGGAATGCGTTGAGCGTGGCGGGAAAGAAGTCTGCGAGGTTTGGGGCGTCTTTTACGCCGGCGGCTACATCGCGCTGCACGAACGGCTCGATGTCTTCGAGCACATTGTTCGCCGCGATCGCCGCGACCTTCTCGAACGGCAGGTAGAACAGATCGGGCGGTTCGCCGCTGGCCAGCATGGTTTGCAGCTTGGTCGCGAGCTGCGCCGGCGAGCCGGTATTGGTGCGAATGACGCGCACGTCGGGGTTTTGCTTTTCGAACGCCTCGATCAGGCCGCGAACGATGGCGTCTTCGCCCTTGTCGCCCCAGTGCAGCACGCGCAGGACGATCTGGCCGGGCCGCAGCGCCCGCTCGGCCCGCATCGGTCGCGTAAAGACCCACGCGAACGCCGCGACCACGATGGCGATGGTCGCGACCGTGAGCGCGAGGCGGAGAAATCGAACGATCGGATGTGCGGACTCGTTTTCCATGCGTCGCCGAGCGAAGGTGAACCGTTTTCGGTTGGTCGCGAGCGGGAAGTGTAACGCGCACGGTGTGACGGGCACGAATGACGGTTGCGGCGGTGCGCGGACCGATTGTGGCATCCGCGTTGCAAGTTCAGCGGATTTTCACGCAGTACAAGTGCCCGGGTACCAATCCGACGACCGTTCGCATCGGCAGTTTTTCGACAGCCGATTGGCGTTATGGAAACGTGCCCAATTCGGGAGTGTCGCCGGCCGGGACCAAGGGTACGACGTTACGGACACGACGGGCGTTCGTTCGCGAGCCGGTCAGCGCGGCGACCATACGTATAAAACGAAACACCGATCGTGCGAGGTCGTGAGTTTCCGTCTGCATCCACGTCCGGCAGAAACTCGCTGACAGTAGATGCGGGCAGCAGCAGTTCCTTGCCATCTACTTGTATTGTGAACATGGATTTGAACGTAATTGGGCAGTACTCCCGCACGGGTCGGTCGAGCGTCAGCACTCCGTCGCGATAACTCGCTGTTCGCTTAAGGCACCACGAACTCAAGGAACCCCCGGTGACAAACTCGACGTCGTAGTTGTTGTCGGCTCGTCGCGTGATAGTCATGCTGGCGTAGTCCATGTCGGTGCGCCCGATCCATACGCCCTCAATTGCAACAGAGCGATTCCGAAGGTATTCCGGTGGAGCCTGCGCGTCGGCGACCGATGGCGACCAATCGGCCAATTCCTGTTCGATGAAACAAGCGGTTTGTGCCTCGTCCCACGAATGGACATTGGATTCACTTGACAGTGAGTCGGGTTCTGGGGTCGCGATTTCGTCGTGCCGGTCGATACGCGCGCAGCCCGCACCGATCGCCATGCTCGCGAGGATTGCCCAGCGAAGGAACGATCGCAAGAAGCCCATGGCGCGCCTCCCGAGTCGGCAGATACGGAGCAACGTCGAGCCCGTCGAACTATGTGACACCGATTTTGCATCGCGACATATTAGGTGCTCTGTCGACACCGGGACTCCGGCGTCGACAGGTCTACAACGTCGCTCACGGCACGCGCTTCGCCTTCAACCGCACTGCGGGCAAGCGTGTGAGGCGCTGCGAGCGTGGATCGACTTCGATGCCGACCGATGCAAGCGCGGTGCCGCCGAGAATGGGTTCTGCGACGTCGGGGCCAAAAATGACGGTGGCACCGACAACGTCGCCCATGAACTCGATCTGTGCAACGCCGACCTCAAATGTGATCGGCGTTCCGTCGGCAAGCTCATAGCCACGGCGATCGCTCGGCGAGATTCCAAGCGAGCGCAAATGCTTGCCCGGCACGAGACAATCGATCGCCCCCGTATCGACGAGGAACAGCCCCTCCCAAGCCGCGTCGGGCTTGGCGGGATTGCGAACGGCGGCGGTGACTTGCGTGATCCCCGTACGCTGCATCATACGGGCTGCGGTGCGGCAAACCAACGAAAACACACGACCAAATATCAAGCGCGTAGCGCGTAGGGTGGGCACCGCCCACCATCTTCATGCGCGTACAATCACGCGACAATTGGTGGGCGATGCCCACCCTACGCGTTCCGCACGCCGCGCTATCGGCGGCGAATCAGCCCGGCCGCCAGCAACAGCAA
Source organism: Phycisphaerae bacterium (assembly GCA_046155505.1). Taxonomy (GTDB): domain Bacteria; phylum Planctomycetota; class Phycisphaerae; order UBA1845; family Fen-1342; genus JBJXFK01. The sequence goes on along the minus strand of JBJXFK010000338.1, from coordinate 3,837 downwards.
CACGCCCGTCGCCGGCTCGGGCACGCCAGCCCATTGCACATGATCAATTTCCCAATCGACGCTTTCCGGCATGCGCAGCTCGATGGCCGAAATGCCGCCGGCGTTCGTCACGCCGAAAAAGCGATCGTCGACCGTTTCGCCGCGGGCCGAGCCGTCGCCGAGCGTGACCGGGCCGATCGTGCCGAGCGACGCGCCGAGTGCGTCGAACGCTTCGAAGATCACGTCCGACACGCCCGTGACCGGGCCGCTCACCGCACCGACATCCGTCCAGACGATTCCCGCCAGACGAGGCAATCCACCGAGCGCGCCGGCGTCGAACGTGAATCGCATGGTGCTGTTCGTGTTGCCCGAGTACCACGAATGGCCGGCGAGTCCGGAACCATCGATAGTGCCGTCGTCCGCGTCAACCGAGTCGGTGAAGATGCCGGGGCCGACGACGTTGCCGCCGCTGGCGATTACCCCCGGGGCAAGCGCGGCGTCCTCGAACGTCTCGACCTGAAAATCCGGCAACGCGAGCGCCGCAAACGGGCTGTCCGAAATCTGCAGATATGGCGTCGGCCCGAGCAAGTCGGCGTGGGCTGCGCTAGCGCCAAGCGCGGCGATAGCCACAGGGCGCGTCCATGAATCGCTAAGTCGCATGCACAACATGAGTTGCATTGCAGATCCCCCATGAACGAGAATGCCCAGCAGTGCCATGTGTTTACGCGTCGAGACGACGACGCGACTGATCATATGCACCCAAATGACCCAAATACAAGAAACTCGCTGCAGCTTGCGGTTCTTTGCATTGACGAGAACCTCACAAGTGTGCGATAGTGTGGCTGAAGTCCGGGGGAGGGGAGACGAAGCACATGGTCGCTGGGCACCGCCCCGTCTGGGGTTCCGTAGTCGCATTTTCATTTTGCATTGTCGCACTCGCCGAGATCAAGCTGCCGCCGCGGTTCTTTGCCGAACGGCTTGCAACCGGTCTCGCTAACGCCACGACGCTCGAGTTTCTGCCGGATGGTCGCGCGTATGTCGCGATCAACGCGGGCATCGTCTATCTCATCGAGGACGGCGAGCTTGCCCCGACGCCGGTGATCGACCTGACGAACGACGTTGCCGGTCGTGGCCAGCGCGGGTTGCTCGGCATGGCGCTGGATCCGGATTTTGAGATCACTGGATATGTCTACTTGCTCTATGGAGCCGACCCGGACGGCGTCGAGCCTGACCTGCCCGCGCGGACGGCAACATTTGGCCGACTCGTTCGCTATACAGCAAGTGCGGCGGCAAACCTCAGCACGCTCGACCCTTCGTCGCGGGTTGTGCTCATTGGCCAAACGCCGAGCAGCGGCATTCCGATCTGCGACTACACGCACGCGGTTGGCGAACTGGAGTTCGGCCCCGATGGCATGCTTTTTGTTTCAACGGGCGATGGCTCGCCTTTCGCCGAGGCGGGTGGGATTACACCGACGTGCTTTGGCCCCGGCATGTTCGGCAGCGATCAGGACATCGGCGCCTTTCGCGCACAGTATCTCGATTCGCCGGCGGGCAAGGTGCTGCGGATCGATCCTTCGACAGGGTTGGGTTTGCCTGACAATCCGTACTTCACGGGCAACCCGGACGACGCCCGCTCGCGCGTCTGGGCATACGGCCTGCGCAACCCGTTTCGATTTTGCGTGCAGCCGGGTTCGACCGGCGCGGGCACGCTCTGGATCGGCGACGTGGGCGATGGACAGCATGAGGAACTCAGCCGATGTCTCGGCGGCGAGAATTTCGGCTGGCCGTGCCGCGAAGCGTTTATGACCACGGCTCACGCAACGAGCATGCATCCCGCTCACCATGGATGCGAAACGCTGCAATCACCGACAAATCCTGGCCCGCTCACGCCGCCCGTCATTTCCTGGTCGCACTTTTCGCAGCAGCTCTCCAGTCCGCCGGGCTATATCGGCTCGGCGGTGTCCGGTTGCGGGTTCTACACGCATGCTTGCTATCCGCCGGAGTTTCGCGAGAAGCTGTACTACGGCGACTTCACCGGGCGCTGGATCAAGGCGCTGCAGCTTGACGCGAGCGGCAACTCGCTCGGTGTCGCAGCGTTTGGCGACGCATTGGGTCTGGTGGTGGATGTAAAGGTCGATCCGCTGACAGGTGACGTACACTATGTCGACTACCTGAGCGGGTCGGTGTTTCGCTTGCGATACTCATGGGGCGACGTGAACGACGATGGGCGCGTCGACCTGACCGATCTTTCGCGACAGATTTCGAATTTCGGCGAGGTGGAGCCGGGACTCGACGGCGACACGGATCTGGACGGCGACGTGGATCTGCGCGACCTATCGCAATTGCTCTCACGATTCGGCGATGTCTGCTTCACGCGCCCGTGACAGTTGAGACGGTGGCTGCGCGGCTTGCGTCGGTCTTGCGCCCGAGCGCCGGCAGTCGCTGTATCCGCCATCCGCTGTTTCCACTAGAATTCGCAGCCTAGGGCGATCGGATTCTCGCGCCCGGCGGCACTCTCCGCCGGCGCGGCCGAAGAATTCAGCGGAGGCCAAAATCAGTGAACGCAACTCGCGCCGCATTCAGTGCGCTCGTCGGCTTGTTGTCGATGTCCGCCGGCTGCCAAATGATCGCTGCCCCGTTTTTGATGTGGGGGCCCGAGCCGACCAAGAGCGTACCCGCCGAGTACCCGTACCTGACCGACAAACGCGTCGCGGTGGTCGTCTGGGCCGACAACTACACGCTGCTCGAATATCCGTTCGTGCGGCTCGAGATCTCCGAGCACATTCGCGAGTCGCTCAAGGCAAGCGTGAAGGGCATCAAGCTCGTTTCCAATCAAGAGGTCATCGCACGCCAGGATCGCGACAGCAATTGGGATCGCGAACACCCGGCCCGCCTCGGCGAACGCTTCAAGGCCGACCGCGTCATGATGGTCGAGGTCTCCACCTATTCAACCCGCGAGGCCGACAGCCCGCATCTGCTGCGCGGACGCATCTCGGCCAACGTGAAGGTGTACGACACGGCCTATCAGGACGCCGCGCCGGCGTACAAATCGATCATCGACACGATGTACCCCGAAGGGCAGAACGCCGAGTGGACGGTGCGCGAGGACACGCTGCGCAAGGAAACGATGGAGCGTTTCGCGACGGCGGTGGCGAACAAGTTCTATGACCGCAAGGTCAAGGTGGAGCAATGAGCGCTCGGCTGCTGATCGTCGCTGCGCTGCTGCTGAGCACGCCGGTGCTTCAGGGTTGTGGTCCGTTTCGCTTTCTGGCGTACTTTCTTTCGCCACGACAGATGCAGAAGGCCGAATTCACCTTTCCGGACGACGCGCGCGTGCTGGTGATGGTCGAGGCGGACCGGCCGGAATATGACAACCCCGTGTTCAACCGTGCGATGTTCGAAAAGCTGGTCGAGCTGTTCCGCGAGAAGAAGTCGAACGTGAAGCTGGTCTCGCCGCTGGAGGTGCTGCCGCTTCGGCGCAGTAATGAGGACTTCGCGACGTGGACGATTCAGCGCATCGGGCGCGAGCTCAAGTGCGATCATGTGATTTATCTAAAGGTCGACAAACTGCAGGTGCAGACAACGCCCGACGTGCAGGTGCTCGAGCCGCGATTCGACGCGCGGATGAAAGTCATCTGCGTCGATCACCCGGCGACCGAGGCGCGCGTGTTTCCGCCGGCCGAGTCCGACGATCGCGACGGACGGCGGATCAGTGTGACGCGGCAGGCGGATGTGACGTCGGACAATCGCGGGATCGACGCGGCGGCGATCAAGCTGGGCAAGGATTGTGCCCATTATGTGATCGGGCCGTTCTTTGAACTGGATCTGGAAGAGCCGACGCCGCAGGAACAATGATCG
>JBJXFK010000336.1:0-8279 GCA_046155505.1 Phycisphaerae bacterium | reverse complement strand
CAATGCCATCGCCGGCTGGTCGCTGAATATTTGCAGAAACACTGGCGCAACGTGGACACGAACCACCTGGTCTGACGGCGGGCCGCGAGTAAGATGACGCGCGATGAATCAACGCGACCAACCTGTCGACGCCGTCCGCCTGCGCCCCGTCGGGCCTGCGGATCTACCCGCGCTGTTCGAAATCCAGGCCGACCCCGAATCAAACGTTATGGCCGGTACCAAGTCGCGTACGCGTGAGGTGTTCTTCACCGTTTGGGAGCGTAACTTCGTGGACGCCGGCGTGAACGCATGCGTGATCGAGATCGACGGCGCGAGCGGGTCGCAGCTCGTCGGCAGCATCGCGCGGTTTCAGGCCGACGGACACGATTGCGTCGGCTACTGGATCGCGCGGGCACATTGGGGCAAGGGAATCGCGTCGCGGGCGCTCGCGCTGTTTCTCGAACAGGAACATCGCCGACCGCTGCGCGCCACGACGGCGGGCGACAACGCCCCGTCGCGTCACATTCTCCAGAAGTGCGGCTTTCGGTTTGTGGGCGTGCGCATGGGCGAGGAAACGGATCGGTTCGTGGCCCGCGAGGTGGCGGAGTTTGAATTGGAGTGAGTTTCGGCGCGGCGTTTGTTTGCCGACCGCCGCACGGTCGGCGCTATCGCACCGCCGGATCCGATTTGCCGACTTTGATGCTCTGCGGCGTATCGGCATAGAACTCGACGTATCCACAGCCGCAGCAGACCCAGGCTGACAGGTTTGTGCTCGCCTTCCCCTTGAAAATCAGCGCTTCGGGTTTGCGAAATGTCGCGACCGACAGCTCTGACTCGATATTGGATTCGCCACGGTCGACTGCCTTGGCATCGGCGATGATGTCGCTCGACGCACACTTCGGGCATTTGTTGGTGCGTTTCATGCGCTGCTGCTCCTGCGATGCCTAGCGAACGTCTGTTCGCCCGCGGCGACGCCGACGTGCAAGGCTGCGACCGCGCGCAGAGTATACCGCCGCGTTGCAGGCTCCAGACCTGCGGCGAATCCGATTCAATATGCCCGCGGCGTGTATGCTGCTGTCGAAAACTTCCGGTCAGCCGGATGCGCGAAACCCATCCGTACGGCTTGATCGGGAGCTGCCGGAAACGGAGCGAGCGCGACCGCGTCTAAGGCCTATTCATGATCGTTCGCCGGATTGAAACGCTCTACCCCAGCGACGCACCCGCGGTCGTCGCCGCTCTGCCGGCGAGCGAGCCGCTCGTGTGGCTCGATTCTTCGAATGCCGATGCGGCGTTCGGCTTGCCGGGGCGATACAGCCTGATCGGCTGGGAGCCCGCGGCGCTGCTCTCGCAGAATGCTGGCGGAGTTGCGACGATGGTCACGCGCGGCGGCGCGACCGGAACGGCCGCGACTGCTTGGGAACTTGTGCGCATGGCGACTCGCGCTGGGGGACCGGTCTCCAAGCGGTCTTTCCTCGATCACATGATTTCGGAGAAGAAAGACCGGTCAGAGACCGGTCCCTCAGCGCGCGCCTCTTTTGACGACGCTGGCGAACGCGACGTTCAGCATGCTCCAACGCCCGGCCTCGTCGGCTATTTCGGTTACGAACTCGGCGAGCAACTCGAACGCCTGCCCGCGGCGCGGAATGACGACCTGAACATGCCGCGACTCTGGCTCGCGCTGCTCGATCATTGCATCGTGCTCGATCATCGCGAGCGGCGGGCGTGGGTCGCGAGCTGCGATTTGCCACACGTCGCCCCGCCCCGCGATTCGGCGCGAACCGAGCAAACCTGGCGCGCCGCAGTCGAACGTGGTGGTGCCGCAAGCGCCGCCCCGCCGCCCCGTCCGCTTGTACATGTCGAACACGAACAATCGCCCGACGAATACGCGGTTCGCGTCCACCGCGCGTTGGCGTACATCGCCGCTGGCGACATCTATCAGGTCAATCTCTGCCAGCGATTGATGATTCGCGGGATCACGGATGTGCTCGCGGCGTACGATCGCCTGCGGCGGGTCAATCCCGCGCCGCTGGCCGCGCTGCTTCGCTTCGGCGATCGGGCGGTGATCTCGACCTCGCCCGAGTTGTTCGTGCAATTGCGTGGGCGAGAGGTGCTCACCAGTCCGATCAAGGGCACGCGGCCGCGCACCGGCGACGCCGCCCACGACGAACGGGCGCGGCTCGATCTGCTCGCATCGCACAAGGACGCCGCCGAGCTAGCAATGGTCGTCGACCTGCATCGTAACGACCTGGGCCGCGTGTGCGAGGTGGGGTCGGTGCAGGTGCGATCGGCGAGAAGGCTGGAAACGCACCCGCGCGTGTTTCACACGGTAGCCGACGTAGTTGGTCGCCTGCGACCCGATCGAGACGCGATCGACCTGCTCGCGGCGACATTCCCCGCCGGCTCGGTCACGGGTGTGCCCAAGATTCGCGCTCAACAGATCATTCGCGAACTAGAGCCGACCGCGCGCGGCGTGTTCAGCGGCGCGATCGGCCACATCGGCGTCGACGGCAGCGTGACCATGAACGTTGCGATTCGCACCCTGCAAATTGCCGGCGACCGGGCGGTGCTGCATGTCGGCGGCGGAATCGTCGCCGACTCCGACCCGCTGGAAGAGTACCGCGAGACCCTGGCGAAGGCTCGCGGCATCCTCGAAGCGCTGGGGTGCGAAGCGCGGAAACCCGCTGGCGCTTGAGCAGAATCTCGAATTGCGTCCGAGAAACCGATTTCATCGCGCAGATTCTGCCAGCCACGCGCACAAACATTCGCCGGATTCTGCGCCCGGAAACGATGTCGATATTACCCAAATTACCAATAACAGCGCATTGAATGTTGGTTTTGGAAGTCTGGGTAGTTTTCGGACTTATGGAACCCGCGCGTCACAAAAAAAATCTCGTTACGCAGCAAAGTCGCACCCATTTCGAGACGATGAAATGGGTGGCCAGGGGTATGGCCAAGGGTAATGCCGCCTTAGAAGCGGCGTGGGTTTCAGGTTGGGCAGCTTGGGCGCCAAGGACGGCGCGGTGACGCGACCGCCGATGGCGAATGAGGTGCCTTATGAGGTCAGTGGATCCTATGGTAAACGCTCTTGCAAATCCGGTATCGCCGGCATCGCGTGGTGCGAATGCCGACACGCTCACGGCGATCCGTGCGCGCAACGCCGATCAACCGCGCCGCAATAGCGACGTGGTCGATCTGTCCGACGCGGCCCGCAGCCGACTCGCGAGCGAGGATCAGCCGATCCGCGGCGAGCTGGTCAATCGCGTGCGTGCGGAAATCGCGGCGGGTAACTATGACAGCGACGCGAAGCTCGACGCCGTAATTGATCGCCTGCATCGCGAGTTATTCGGCGCGTAAACGCTTGCGGCACAAAAACTTGAACGCACTCCGCCGCTCGGTGAGCCTGACTCGCCGAGCGGCGGTTGCCGTTTGCGGCGGCGAGCGGGCCGCAAATCGCTCGCCGGCGAAAAGACGGCATCCCGCCGGCGGATTTTGCTGGCGGACTGCGAAACTGGGCCTATACTTCATGGTGCCGAGTTGGAGTGCGCGTAGGCGTCTTTATGCACGTTGAGCTTGGCCGATCACGCCGTAACCCATCTCGCTTGCGCCTGCGCGGTGCGATCGCGGTCATCGCATCGCTTGTTCTCGCACTACCAAGCACTTACGCCACCGTCCTGCACCTGACCACCGGTGCCCAGATCGTCGGCGAACTCGTCGCCCAAGACGAAACCAACTATCAGATCAAGACCGGCAGCGGAATCGTGCTCGTACCACGCGATAGTGTCACGCGCATCGAGTCGAACAGCACCGACCTGCCCGACCAGTATGCCAAACGATTCGCCGCCCTCACCGACACGACTGACGGGCACCTCGCGCTCGCGAGCTGGTGCGACGAAGTCGGCCTCCTGACCGAGTCGCGGGTTCATTTTCGCCGCGTGCTCGAACTCGATGCCAACCACGCCGAGGCACGCGCGCGGCTCGGCTTCGTCCGCGTCGGCGAAAGCTGGGTCGAGGCCCGAACGGCGGTCGAGTCTGAAGACGACGCCAGAAAGAAAAAACGCCAGAAGCGCGAACAGGCTGATGCCGAGAAGCTGCTCGCCGCGATTCAGCAGCAGTGGATCGGCCAGATTCGAGCGATCCGCGCGCAGTTTCTCGACACGACGACCGCGTCGGCCAATCGCAACGGGCGCGAACGCATCCTCGCGATCACCGATCCGCTGGCGGTGCTGCCACTGGCGCGCGTGCTGAGCGATGGCGGTGTGTTGTCGCGACGGGTTCTGGTCGAGGCGCTCGCCGAGTTCGACGAGGACGAGGCAACGCTCAATCTCGCCGCACTGGTGCTGCTCGATGACGATGACGAGGTTCGCCGCCAAGCGACGCTCGAACTGAAACGTCGCGATGATCCGCGCATCGTCGCGCAACTGCGCAAGGGCCTGCAAAGTAATAACGACGCGCTCATCAGCCGCGCCGCCGTCGCGCTCGGCCGGTTGCAGGCGCGGTCGGCGGTTCCAGAGTTGATCGACGCGCTGACCGCCGAGCGGGCGCGCTTCGTCGAAGTGCCGGTGCAGCAGTTATTCGGCGACATGTCGCACACGTTTCAGCGCGAGACGCGCGTCTCGCTCGGTTCGAGCGTCGATCTGCGCCACCGCCCCCAGCACGGCAATCCGGCCGGTCTCAACAAGCCGATGTTTCGACCAACGCGACAAGAACTCCGACAGGTCACCGTCCTGCGCACCGAAGTGATGGAAGCGCTGAAATCGATTACGGGCGAGAACTTTGGGTTTGACGCCACGGCGTGGAGCCGCTGGTACGAGGAGCAGAAACCATGAAGCGTCTCATCGTGTCTCTGGCTTTGACCGCGTTTGTCGTCGCGCCGCTTGCGGCGCAGAGCGCAGACCAGCAGCTCATCGACCGCGCCGCGACCGACGTGCAGGGCAAGCCCGCTGTCGAAGACGCTAACGTGCGCGAGGCGCGCGTCGAAGCGACACTCGCCGCAGCAAAGCTCGAACTGGCGCAGGCACGCAAGGCGAGCCGCGCGAACGAACACTTGGTCGCCGTTCGACACGCTTCGACCGTGCTCGGCTTGCTCGACAGCTTGCCCAACGGAAACGACGCGGCGGGCGACTACGAGCTGCAAGCCGAGGGTATTCTGGCCCGAGCGGCACGATTCGCGGGCAAAGCGCAGCCGCGCGATGCACGCGTTGCGGGCGAGCAGGTGGAATCGCAACCCGCCGACGCCGGCCTCGTGCGACATGACAACCGCGCACCACAGGCCGTGAAGCAGGGCTACAGCGGCGGGCGCAGTCGATACATCACAACCAGCATCGGCACGGGCGTCGGCTCGGAAGGGTCGATGATCGACGTCGAAGCGATCGCCGACGTGAACGACTTTCGCGAGCGGCGGTATCAGGCTGATCTGGCCGACGCGTACAAGTCGGACGAGATGCGCCGCCTGATCGAAGCGGACGAGGCTCGCGTCGCGCCAGAGTCGGACGTATCGCACCCCGAAAACTGGCGCGAAATTTCCGAGAAGCGCGATCAATACAAGGGCGGCCTTGTCGCACGATCCAAGCCGTGGCAGGACAAGGACGGCCGCGAATGGCATGCGGCGATATATGACATCAGCTCGCTGACCTATGTGCCGCCGGACTTTCAGCCGCCGTTCAGCCTCGACCCGGTCGAGGATTTGCGTAACACGCTCGATCGCCAGGCGCTGCGCGATCGCAGCCAGATTTTCGGCGGCTATGCCGATGATCTTGCTACAGGCATTCCGCTCTTGCGTGCGTTCGGCGGGTTCGACGATTACGTGATGCGCGGGCCGAAATACAGCGAGCAGCGCGCCCGCGATATCGTCGAGATGATCAAGGCCGTTTCGACGCCGAGCAACGAGGCGAAAGTGATCATGCTCGGCCCGTGATCGCGGGTCTGCTCCGCTGAGCGCATCGAGACTTGCATGGGTGGTGCGGGCATTCTGCCCGCACCGCTTCGTTCCGCAGTCTTCATTCTGCATTCTGCATTTCCGCCTGCTTGCATTCGCGACGTATATTCGCGACATTCCGCGCATGCCCGCGCCCGTGCCGCTCAATCTGACCCGCCTCGGCTGGACACTCGCCGCTTCGGTGCTGCTGCTGGCGACAATCGGCGTGGCGGCGATCCACGCGACCGAATTCGCCGACGCGAGCGGCGAGCAGATTCACGTCGATGACGCACACTCAGCCCTGCAGCGGCTCATCGACGTTGTCGGGCTGAATACGCTCAAGCAGATTGGGTTTCTGCTGGCCGGCGGCGGACTGGTCGTCGGCGTGATCCGCGCCGGATATCTGCGCATCGGGCGCCTGGCGTATCTCGTCTATTGGGCCGTGATCGCGATGCTCGCCTCGCTCGTAATTGATCGCTATCTGATCGACCTGCCGTTTGCACAAGAAGTGCGCAACACCAATCGCTGGTTCGGCTACGGCGCGTTTCGCGTGCAGCCGTCGGAATTCATGAAACTCGCATTGGTGCTCGCGCTGGCGCGATATTTGCGATTTCGCACCAGCTATCGCACCTGGGTCGGGCTGATCCCGCCCATGGCGCTGACGCTGATGCCGATGTTCTTGATCCTCAAGCAGCCCGATCTGGGCACGCTGCTGATGCTGCCGCCGGTGCTGTTTGCGATGCTCTATAGCGCGGGTGCGCGGGTGCGGCATCTCGGCATTGTGCTGGGCATCGGCATCGCGTTCGCGCCGCTGTTTTACGTTTTCGGCATGCACGAGTATCAGAAGGACCGCATCGACGTGCTGCTGAAACAGGACGCGGCGGACGAACGCTGGCACATGAGCAAGGGCTATCAACTGCGGCAATCCAAGATCGCGCTGGGCACCGGCGGGCTGCTGGGCGAGGGTTATCGCGAGGGCGAATTCGTTCGCTATGAGGGGCTGCTGCCCGAGGGGCACAACGATTTCATCTTCGCGATCGTGGGCAACCAATGGGGCTTCGTCGGCGCGGTGGTGCTGGTGCTGGCGTATGTCATCATTGTGTTCATCGGTGTCGAGGTGGCGATGATGACGAACGACCCGTTCGGGCGACTGCTGGCGGTCGGCATCGTCGTGATGATCGTGTTTCAGGCGATGCTCAATATCTGCATGACGGTCGGCCTCGCGCCGATCACGGGCATGCCGCTGCCGTTCGTCAGTCAGGGCGGAAGCAGTTTGCTGACCAATTGCATCGCGATGGGGCTGCTGGTCAGCGTCGCGCAGCGCAGGCCGATGTTGATCGCGAATCCGCCGTTTGAGCATGGGGATGAGTGACCGTAATCGACGGCGCATCGGCGCTTACAGCACTAGTGGTCCCGCGGTATTCACGCTGCGTACCAGCGCAAACGCCTCCGCCGCGCGGCAACCGACCACCGTGCCCCAGCGCGTCGCCACGCTGCGCAGCGCCTCCGGCGAACGCGGGTGCGGGAACTCGCGCGTCTCGCCGTCGTACATCTGCATCCCGGCGATCTTGCGATCGAGCGTTTCCGACACATCGACAAACACGCTCGGCTGCAAGCGCGGCTCAAACTGCTGAAACGCCCATTCGGTCGATGACGGCACTTCATACGCATACACGCGGCGAACCGGGCAGCCTTGCAGCGGGCGCGTCGCGGTGAGCGTCGCGCGAAACGTCTGCACATGGTCGATGTTCAGGTCGCCGCCATGCTGGGTGAATACGACTTCCGGGCGATGCCGTTCGACCAGACCTTCGATGATCTTCACGATGTCGAGCAGCGGCACACTGTCGAACCGATTGTCAGGCAAGCCGAACATTTCAAGCGATGCCGCGCCGAGATGGGCCGCCACGCGTTTCGCCCGATTGCGCAATTCGGCGATCGCCGTCACGTCGGCGTCTTCGCGTTTGGCGAATCGCGAGGTCACGCCCTCGCCGAGGATCGCGATGTGTACGCGTTCGGCTTGTTGCGACAAGCGGGCGATCGTGCCGCCGCAGCCAAGCACTTCATCGTCGGGATGGGCAGCGATTACGAGCACGTTCATCGCACTTCCTCACGTTTGTGCGGGAAACAAGGGGACAAAGGGACAAAGGAACAAGGGAAAGCGGGCCGCTCACCTCAGCGGCGTTGCCGAATCGAGCCGGCGTGCGCGCCGACTTCCCTTGTTCCCTGGTTTCCTTGTTCCGTTGTCCCCATGCCTTCGACGATGTCGCGACTCGCCGGACCGCAGTTGAACAGCAAATCGATCGCCGACAGATTCGGCTCAAACCGGCCGCGGCCCTGTTGCGGATACGTCGGATGCGCGTAGTCCTGAAAGACGACGTTGATCGCT
>JBJXFK010000334.1:0-8028 GCA_046155505.1 Phycisphaerae bacterium | reverse complement strand
CTCCTCACTCGTCCGCGCATTCATCCTCAATCATGTTCCCATACGCCTCCGAGATCGCGCGCGTGACGTCGCCCGGCTGTTCGTTGCCGATCGCGTGCCGGTCGAGCCGCACGATCGGTACGATTTCCATCACGCTGCTAGTCAAAAACGCCTCGTCCGCGTCGCGGAGCATCTCAACCGTAATCGGCGCTTCGCGAATCAGGATGCCCTCGTCGACCGCTGCGTCGATCGCCCGGCCGCGCGTGATGCCGGGCAACACCGGCGTCTCCAGCGGCGGCGTGTAGAGCACCTCGTCCTTGGCGATGAACACGTTGCTGATGCAGCCCTCGGCGACGTGGTCGTCATGCGTCAGCCAAAGCGCCTCGAACACGCCGCGTACGTGAGCCTCGCGCAGGGCCGCAAGCCGCGCGAAATAGCTGGTCGTCTTGTGCCCGGCGAGCAAATCGCCCGGCCCCTGGCGACACTTCGACAGCGTGACGGTCACGCCGCGCGTGTAGCACTCATCGGGATATTTCGCTCCGCCGCCCGCGGTGACGACGACCGTCAGCGGCGCGTCGTCGCGCTCGGTGAGTCGGAGTGAGCCAGTGGTGACGGTCACGCGAATCCGCGCGTCAGCATCGCCCGCGTGTTTGAGCAGTGCCTCGACGTCTTCGGCGATGGAGTCGGTCTCGATCGTCGCGCTCCAGCCCAGCGCCTTGGCCGATGCGGCGAGCCGATCGAGATGCGATTCGAGCGCGAAAATGCGGCCGTTATAGGCGCGCATGGTCTCGAACAGGCCGATGCCCTGCATGAAGCCGCTGTCGAAAATGCTGACCGTTGCCGCTTCCGGCGCGACGAGTTGTCCGTTGATGCTGACCAGTTCCTTCACGCCTGCTCCCGATTCACTATCGATGCTTGGAACGCAACCTCGATTAGGGTGCCTCGCCCACATAGCCCAGCGAACGCAACTCGCGCAACTGCTCGGCATCGTACTTCAGCGTGTCATGCTCGGCACCCATGTCATACGGTCGCTGGCGATGGAAGTGTGCCAGCAGCGACCCGACCAGACGCCGCGTAGTGTCCGGCTGCTGGGCGATGAGGTTGGTTTTTTCGCCGGGGTCGGTGTGCAGGTCGAAGAGCCACCAGCGGTTGAGCTTGTTGTCGGGATATTTGAATGCGTTGTCGGCTGGGCCGTATATCAGTTTCCAGCGATTCGCATCGACCAACGTCCAGTGGATCAGGTTGCTGCGCAAAAAGCCGTAGCTCGAAGAAACCGCATGCTTATTCGAGAGCTTCCCCGCGCCCGTCCGAATGGCGGCGAGCAGCGATCGGCCGCTGAGCAGATATGGCTCGGGTAGTTCGAACATATCGAGCAGCGTGGGCATGATGTCGAGCAGGTCAGCGGTCGACTCGGATTTGCCGCGCGCCGTCACCAGCGGACCCGCCGCAATCAGCGGTACGCGAATCACCTCGTTATACAGTGTGCGGCTATGCACCCAGCCGCCGTGTTGCATGAATTCCTCGCCGTGATCGGCGGTGACGAAGATATTGAACCGCTCGCGCATGCCGGCGTCTGCGATGGCGCGCAGAAACAGTCCGAGCCGATGATCCGCGTACAGCACCTCTTCGTCGTAGAGCGAGACCATGTGCGCGATTTCTTCCGGCGTGCGGGCCGCATGAAAGCCGGTGGCCCGGTCGTACGAGCCGCGTAGGGGCCCGCGATAGCCGGTCGCGAACTTGCCCGCGAAGCCGCTCGGAGGTTCGTAGGGTGCGTGCGGCTCGGCGGTATGCACATAGATGAACTGCGGGCGATCCGCGTTTCGTTTCATGAACGCGAGTGTCTCGTCGATCGGCACAGTGCGGTCTTCGTCCTCGTTCCAGTGTGCGCTCATGCGATCGATGAACGTGTCGAAACCCTGATCCATGTTTTGCCGCGGACCGGCGTTGATGTTCGTCACTGCCGACAGCGTGGCAAATCCGGCAGCGCGCATCACGTCGGCAATGCTCGCAAGTTGGAGCGGCGCAATCGCCGAAGCGCGAACGACGCGATGCCGCTCGGACGTGAGTCCCAGGAGCAGCGACGGCACGGATGTGATCGTCGCCGGCGAGGTGGCGTACATGTTGGCGAACCAGACTCCCCGTTCGGCGAGCGCGCGCATGTTCGGCGCGGTCGGCCGCGCATAGCCATACAGATCGAGGTGCCCGGCCGCGAGTGTGTCGATCAGATAGACCAGGACAATCGGTGCGTTCTCGACCGGCTGGTGGATTGTGGGCGTGCCCCAGATCGCGACGTCGCTCGCGGAACGCGTCTCGGCCCGCAAGACGACGTTTACGCGCGTACCCGCGTATGCGGAGAGGTCCGCTTCGAGATCGAGCCAACGGTCGCTCGCATCGACTTCCTGCCGAAGCACTGACTTGCGCTCTCCGTCGGACTCGATGAGGAGTTCGGTGATCGCCGACGACTTGTCCGTACCACCCGGTTCGCCGCGAACGAGTCCCAGTCCGCAGCGCACCCGCGCCGTTGGTGGTATTGCGACGTTGGGAAACACGACATCGCCCGCGCCATGCACATAGATGCTGCTGCGGATCTCGCGATTAAGCTTGACGCGGCGAACGCCGGCGAAATCAGGAAACGAATTTGCATGGCCGACGAGGCGCACCGCGCGCACGTCGACGATTTGTCCCGGCTCCCCGACGCCTTCGGTGGTAAGAACGAGCTGTTGCAGTTTGCCGGTCCACTCGGTGAAGCTCTCGGTGGTGACGCGCACGACGGCGGTTTCGGTGTTGCTCTCGATCGGAATACGAACGTTTGCCCCGCGGCCCCAGCGCAAATCGAAGAATGAGCCGAACGGCAGCCGCAGTTCCAGCTCGATCGCACCGATCGCTTCGCGCGGCGTGTCGAAACCCTCGATCGTGAATCGAAGCACCTCGCCCTCTTCGGGTTCGATGAGTTTGCCGACGCGAAATCGCTCGCTCGGCTGATCCGATCGAAACGGCCCGAGCTGCGCGAGGTACTTTGGGGTGCTGTCTGCGGAGGCGAGCGCACCGCTGATCGTGGCCTTCGAAAAGAGGTCGTCCAGGCGAATCACCGGCCACTTCGGCTCGGGCAGTTTCGCGCTATTCGGCAGCGGTACCGGGGCCGGGTTTTTCGACAGTTGGTCCTCGGCCCAGCGCAGCATGGCCCGCAGCTCGGCTGGCGCGCCGGCCAGCGGATCGACATTCCGGCCGGCGTTCGGACGCGCGTCCGACGTCGACGAGCTTGCGGGTTGCGATGTGGACGTCGGCGCGCTCGGCCCGCAACCGGCAAGCGTGGCGATGATCGCCATCGGCAACATAAAATCGCGAATCACACGCATCGTCAACCTCTCGAAACGGCAGCGCCGCAACTTCGGCATACACGAACCACAATCACGCAGCGTGAGCCGCGAATGCTACCGGCGAAACGGTGTGAAAATCGACTCCGCCGGGCGAATTCGCGCTAGGAGGTTCGCATCGGCGGCGTCTGAGTTGCAGCTTGTTTCGGTACTTCGATTCACACAGCGTCCCGCTCGGGAGAACGTATGCGCCCGCGTATTCTGTCGGCTTTTGTCGCACTGTCGATTGGATCTTTGCTCGGTACCGCCCTCGCGCACGCTCAAGAACTGCCACGCCGCGGCCTGTTCGGGGCGGGCGCCGCCGCGGTTTCGCCTGAGAAGCGCGAGGCGCTGAAGCTCGGCGAGCAGGCCGGCATCATCATCGAGCGCATCATCCCCGGTTCGCCGGCGGCCAGTGCCGGGCTGAAACCCGATGATTTGATTACGCGCCTGAATGAGACCGCGATCGCCTCGCCGGAGGATTTTGTCGGCATCATGCGCCGCACACCCGCGGGCACCAAACTCAAGGTGGGCATCATCCGCGAAGGCAAACCGCAGGAAGTCGAACTGACAACCGCCGAGCGGCCCGCCGAGACGTCGACCGAGCACGACGTGATCTATGGTCATGTGAAAGTCAGCGATTTGCGCATCCGCACATATATCACCAAGCCCAGGGGCGACGAGAAGCGTCCGGCCGTGCTGATGATGCTCGGTCTGGGAAATGGCCCGCTCGAATTTGCACAGGCGAGCCCGCAGCAGCCGGCGCATCCGTTCAAGCAACTGATCGACGGCATGACCAAGCAAGGCTACGTGACGATGCGAGTCGATCGGCCCGGCGTCGGTGATAGCGACGGCGGCATGCCGGCCGATCAGCCGCTCTCGCTTGATATTGAAACGGGGCGGGCCGCACTCAAGGCACTCGCGGCGTTGCCGTATGTCGATTCGACACGCGTGTTCGTCTATGGGCACAGCGCGGCGGGCACGATTACGCCGCTTATTGTCGAAGCGCACAAGGTCGCCGGCGTCGTGACGTTTGCCGCGGCGGTGCGACCGACGATCGAGGTCGTGCCGGCGCTGCACGAGCGAATGTGGAAGTTGGAGGGCATTCGCGATCCGGAATTGTCGCAGCGGATGGACGTGATCAAGAAATTCTTCGACGGCTTGCTCGTTCGCAAGCAGACGCCGGACGTGCTGCTGGCCGACAATCCGACGTGGCGACCGATGCTGGAGCAGTTGGTGCAGCAGGATCGTTATGTTCACGGGCGTCACTACTCGTTTCTGCGCGATCTGGGCGAGTTGCCGTTGAAGGCCGCGTGGGGCAAGGTGGGCGCGCCGGTGCTCGTGTTGCAGGGTGCTGCCGACTACGTGATCGATCCGGTCGATCAGCCGTTGATCGTCGCCGCCGTCGATGCGGGCAAGCCGGGGCAGGCGACGTTTAAGAAAATCGCCAATCTCGATCACGGTTATGGCGAGGCGGTCGATACCGAAGAGAGCCTGATCAACTCGCAAAACGCGACGTTCAATCCGGTGATCGTGCGCGAGCTGACGGAATGGATGAAGGCGGTCCCATCGCGATCGTGAGTGGGCAGCCGGTGCATCCGGTCGCCCCGTCGACGCGAAGCCGCGATCCGAACGCGACGCGCAAGCGAGTGCCCCGAGCGCAGCGAGCGGTCGTCGGCTTTCGCCCTTAGACCTTGGTCCTTGGATCTACGGTCGTTTCGGCAGCTTTTTGCCGGTCTTCTGGACCCAGTCGGCCTCAAGCTCGCGCAGCCGCACCTTCGTCGCGATTTTATCGCCCGGGCCCATGCGATCGATGATCATCATGCCGTCGAGATGATCGGTCTCGTGTTGCCAGATGCGCGCGGGCAGTTCCTCGGCCTCTAGCTCGATCGGCGTGCCATGCACATCCTGCGCGCGGAGCGTGCACCGCCCGCCGCGCCGCACTTGCACATGCAGTTCGGGAATCGAGAGGCAGCCTTCCTCGGCTTCCTTGTAGTTTGCGAGGTCGCGGATCTCGGGATTGACGATGACGAGGTCGTCCGCCGACTCGCCGGTCGGGTTCATCACGAACATGCGCATCGTGAGCCCGACCTGCGGCGCGGCTAGGCCCACGCCGCGCGCGGCGCGCATCAACTCAAACATCTGCCGCGCAATCGATTCGAGCTGCGCGTCAAACACGGTGACACGCGCACAGCGCACGCGCAGCGCTGGATCGGGATATTTCACGATTTGCAATGGCTGAGCATCGATCGCCACGAGTCTGCGCGCCTCCGAAAGTGCAGCGCGGCCGACCGGCCGCACGTCATCGACAGCGATCGTAACCGACGAGCGTGCGTGCGTCTTTTCGCGAGCACGCGCTGCGCGAAAATCAGCCCCGCGCACGACCCGTGCGGCTTATTGGGAGACGATTGGCGAAATTTCGCCCGTGCATAACTCTCGTCGCAGCAGCGGGTTATCGAAAAACACAGCCGCGGCGTCAATTCTGCCCTGCGCTTCACAATTGGACCAATCGCTCATACAATCCCCCGCTTTGAATTTCCGGTTTCGTGCGCTGATCCAAAGGATAGCAACGCGAAGGGTCGCATTGCGGCGCACGCCGGTAGTTCGAATAGGAGTTTCCGCATGTTGGGTCGCAAGTTCATCACGGGTATGGGTATTGCCGCTGCGCTGACACTTGGCGTGACCGCCGTGTCGTTCGCCCAGGACAAGCCCAAGGAAGACAAGCCTGCCGCCAAGCCGGAAGAGAAGAAGGGTGGCGAGGCCAAGGGCACCGAGGCCAAGGCCGACAAGGACATCGTCGAAACGGCGATGGCGAACAAGGATTTCTCGACGCTGTGCGACCTGCTGAAGGCCGCCGACCTGGTCGACACGCTGAAGGGCCCGGGCCCGTTCACCGTGTTCGCCCCGACGAACGCTGCGTTCGAGAAGATCGGCAAGGACAAGCTCGAGGCGCTCAAGAAGGATAAAGCCAAGCTGGCTTCGATCCTGAAGTACCACGTCGCCAGCGGCAACATGATGGCCGCCGACGTGACCAAGGCCAAGACGATCAAGACGGTTAACGGCGCCGAGCTGAAGGTCACCGTCGATGGCAAGACCGTCAAGGTCGATGCCAGCACCGTCACCGCGACCGACATCAAGACCAAGAACGGCGTGATCCATGTGATCGACACCGTCGCGATGCCGGAAGAAAAGAAGCCGAGCTAATCCGGTTGGTTCGGCTCCGGGTCCGCGAAGCGGCGATGGGGCCGCCAGTGGCGGATTGCCTTCGCAGCTAGTACCCAACCAGCGCCGAGTCGATCGCCCAAGCGAGCGGCTCAGCCAAAGCTCAGCGACCCGAACGAGAGCAATACGAGCGAGGACGTTGCCGGCAACGGCAGCGTCCTCTTTCGCTTGGTGTTGATGCCCGACGTGTCTGCGCACGCGAGCGCATCCGAACCCCGAGCGCGAGCGAGTGGGGTAACGTGCTCACTGCAAACGCGTCTCAGTGAGTAGCGCATATCGGCGCGGCGCGTAACCCCGGCGCTCGCGCTTCGGGTTCGGATGGGGTCGCGCTCGCTTCGCTCGCGTTCACGCGCTTGCGCGTCGCGTTCGGATTGCTGGTGCTTCGCGTTTTATCGCTTTCGCGTTCGCTCGCTCGCGCTCGCTCACTCCCCTTCGGCAAATCCGCATTCGCGCCGCCAGTCGGGGTTGTAAATATTGCTCAGGTAGCTTCGCCCGCCGTCCGGCGCGAGGGCGACGACCGTCTGATCCCGCACGCCGTTCTCCCGGCAGTACCTCACCGCCGCCGCGACGATCGCGCCGGTCGAGCTGCCGGCGAAGATGCCCTCGGTGCGAAAGAGCCGAAGCGTCGCCCCGACCGTTTCGGCGTCAGTCACGCGAAGCGCGGCGTCGAGGATCGATAAGTCGGCGTTGTGCGGCACCATGCTGCCGCCGATGCCCTCCGCGATGTAACTGCCGGTCTCGCCGGGCGATCCGCAGCCGAGCGTGTCTTTCAAAATGCTGCCCGCAGGGTCGGCGAGGATCATTTTCACCCCCGGCTTTCGGGATTTCAAATAGCGACCGATGCCGGTCAGGCTGCCGCCGGTGCCGATGCCGGCGACGACCACATCGACGCGGCCTTCGGTCTGTTCCCAGATTTCGCGACCGGTGCCCTCAAAGTGGGCGGCGACGTTCGCGGGGTTGGAGAACTGATCGATCCAGAATGCCCCGCGCTCCTCGGCGAGCGAACGGGCCTTGTTGCGAAAATAATCGGGATGTTCCGGCCCGCACTCTTTGGGCACGATGACGACCTCGACGCCGAGCGAGCGCATCAATTCGACCTTC
Organism: Phycisphaerae bacterium; assembly: GCA_046155505.1. GTDB lineage: Bacteria > Planctomycetota > Phycisphaerae > UBA1845 > Fen-1342 > JBJXFK01. The sequence continues at coordinate 373 of JBJXFK010000334.1, read as the reverse complement.
TCGACGCTGGCCTTGGTGGTCATGACAAGCGTGAGCCGAAACCCGCCCGCGGCGGCGGCCATCGCCAGCCCCATCCCCGTATTGCCGGCCGTCGCCTCGATGATCTCGCCGCCGGGGCGGAGCACGCCGCGTGCGACGGCGTCTTCGACCATGGCGAAGGCGATGCGGTCTTTGATGGATCCGCCGAGATTCACGAATTCGAGCTTGATGAGCAGGTCGTTGCCAAGGTCCGGGGCGAATCGTGCCGCGCGGACGAGCGGCGTATTGCCGACTGCGTGTCGAACGGAATTCAGAACGCCGTGCATGGTCATCCTCAAATCGGGCAGCTGGATTGTCGCTGATTGCTCGGAGCGCGTCATGGGCGCGTCGACTG